>JARLIP010000123.1 GCA_031291685.1 Caulobacteraceae bacterium
CCAACTCCGCGGCCGCTACGTCACCACCCTTGCCCCCGACGCCATCCAGGCGATATTGCGGCGCCGAAGAGCGGCGTCGACGGCCGGGGAGCCTGATCTTGCGCACCACCATCCGCGATCTGCAGGCGATGAAGCGACGGGGCGAGCGTATCGCCATGGTCACCGCCTATGACTATCCCGCCGCCGCCCTGGTCGACCGGGCCGGCCTGCCGGTGATCCTGGTCGGCGATTCCCTCGGCATGGTTGTCCACGGTCACCCCACCACCCTGCCAGTCAGCCTGGACGACATGGTGCGCCATGCCGCCGCTGTGATGCGGGGCAGCGCCAAGGCCCTGGTGGTGGGCGACCTGCCCTTCCTGTCCTACGCCACCTTCGAGGACGCCGTCCGCGCCAGCGCCCGCATGATGCAGGAGGCTGGAGTCCAGGCGGTGAAGCTGGAAGGCGCCGGATCGATGGTTGCGATCATCGCGCGGCTGGTCGAGCTGGGCGTGCCGGTGATGGGCCACCTGGGCTACACCCCCCAATCCACCCACCAGCTGGGCGCCCGGGCCCAGGCCAAGGATGTGGCCGCCGCCAACAAGCTGCTGGACGACGCCCTGGCCCTGGAGGCCGCCGGCGCCTTCGCCCTGGTGCTGGAGCTGGTGCCCCGGGCCCTGGGCAAGGCGGTCAGCGAGCGCCTGTCGATTCCGGTGATCGGCATCGGCGCCGGGGCCGGCTGCGACGGCCAGGTGCAGGTTTGGCACGATATCCTCGGATTGATGGGGGATAAGCCGCCCCGCCACGCCAAGGTCTATGCCGAGGTCGGTCAGGTGATCGAATCGGCGCTTCGGGCCTACGCGTCCGAGGTCTCCACCGGCGCCTTCCCCACGGACGCCCACGGCGTGGCCGGCAAGGAAGCCGAATTGCAAGCCGCCCTGGCGGCCAGGAAGGACGAGGCGTGAAGACCTGCAAGACCGTCGCCGAATTTCGCGCCGCCCGGGCGGCGTTGCCGGCCCTCGGCGTCGTGCCGACCATGGGTTTCCTGCATGAGGGGCATCTGAGTCTGGTGCGCCGGGCCAAGGCCGAATGCGGCGCCGCGGCCGTGACCATCTTCGTCAACCCCACCCAGTTCGCCCCGCACGAGGACTTCTCCCGCTATCCCCGCGCCCTGGCCCGGGACCTGGAGCTGGTGGAGGCGGCCGGCGCCGATCTG
This sequence comes from Caulobacteraceae bacterium, assembly GCA_031291685.1. GTDB lineage: Bacteria > Pseudomonadota > Alphaproteobacteria > Caulobacterales > Caulobacteraceae > Poindextera. The sequence goes on from JARLIP010000123.1 coordinate 1,193, forward strand.
GTCTTCGCTCCCGATGTCTCGGAAATGTATCCCGAGGGCTATGACCTGCGCATCGAGGTGGGGGGCGTGACCTCCCGCCTGGAGGGCGCCGTGCGGCCGGCCCATTTCAGCGGGGTCGCCACCGTGGTGGCCAAGCTGCTCAACATCACCCAGGCCAGCCGCGCCTATTTCGGTCAGAAGGACGCCCAGCAGTGCGTGGTGATCCGCAAGCTGGCCCGGGACCTGAACCTGCCCTGCGAGATCGTGGTCTGCCCCACGGTGCGCGAGGCCGACGGCTTGGCCATGAGCAGCCGCAACGCCTATCTGAGCCCGGAGCAGCGAGAACGCGCCACGGTGCTCTACCGCGCCCTGAGCGCGGCCAAGGCTCGCCATGAGGCGGGCCAGACCCGCGCCGAGGCCCTGCGGGCGGCCATTCACGACGTCCTGGCCGAAACCCCGGAGGCAGGAGTCGACTATGTCAGCGTCGCCGATCCCGACACCCTGGAGGAGCTGGACGAGGTTAAGGACGGCGCCCTCGTCTCCCTGGCGGTGCGATTCGGCCCCACGCGACTGATCGACAACTTTCTGCTTTAAAGTGTCTCTATCTCCGGCCCGCGTTGACACCAGCGGGGCTGCTGCTTAAGTCTCGCGCGCGCAATTTTAAGCGGTTTTCGAGCGGGCTAGGGATCTTAAGCGGTCCTCAAGCGGCCGACGCGCCGCAGGTTACATCCGGATCCCCTACGCATGCTCGGCTTCGCCAAAAAGCTTTTCGGTTCTTCCAACGAACGCAAGGTCAAGGCGATGAACGCCCGGGTGGCGTCGATCAACGCCCTTGAGCCACAGTTCGCGGCCCTGTCCGACGCCGACCTGCGCGCCAAGACCATCGACTTCAAAACCCGCGTGGCCCAGGGCGAAACCCTGGACGCTATTCTGCCCGAAGCCTTCGCCACCGTGCGCGAGGCGGCCAAGCGGGCCCTCGGCCAGAGGCACTATGACGTGCAGATGGTGGGCGGCATGGTGCTGCACGCTGGCGGCATCGCCGAGATGCGCACCGGGGAAGGCAAGACCCTGGTCGGCACCCTGCCGGTCTATCTGAACGCCCTGGCCGGCAAGGGCGTGCATGTCATCACCGTCAACGACTACCTGGCCAGTCGCGACGCCGAATGGATGGGTCAGGTCTATCGCTTCCTGGGCCTGTCGGTGGGGGTGATCGTCAACGGCCTCAGCCAGGGGGATCGTCAACGGGCCTATGCCAGCGACATCACCTACGGCACCAACAACGAATTCGGTTTCGACTATCTGCGGGACAACCTGGTCTATTCGCCAGCCGAGATGGTCCAGCGCGGCCACCATTTCGCGATCGTCGACGAGGTCGACTCGATCCTGATCGACGAGGCGCGCACCCCCCTGATCATTTCCGGCCCCACCGAGGACCGCTCCGAGTTCTACAAGACCATGGACGCGGTGATCCGCGAACTGATCCAGGACCCCGACACCTTCGACCACGACGAAAAACAGCGCCAGGTGCTGCTGACCGAGTACGGATCGGAAAAAGTCGAGGAAATGCTGTTGGCCGGGGGGCACCTTGTCCCGGATTCGGCGGGCCTCTATGACCCGGCCAATATCTCGGCGGTGCACCACATCAATCAGGCCCTGCGGGCCAACACCCTCTACACCCTGGACAAGGACTACATCGTCAAGGGCGGCGAGGTGATCCTGATCGACGAGTTCACCGGCCGGATGATGAGCGGTCGGCGGTTGTCCGAGGGCCTGCACCAGGCCATCGAAGCCAAGGAAAAGGTCGAGATCCAGCCCGAGAACCAGACCCTGGCCTCGGTGACCATCCAGAACTATTTCCGCCTCTACGCCAAGCTGTCGGGCATGACCGGCACAGCCTCCACCGAGGCTCAGGAATTCTCCGACATCTACAAGATGGACGTCGCCGAGATCCCGACCAACCGGCCGGTGGCGCGGATCGACGAGGACGACGAGGTCTACCGCACCCAGGCGGAGAAGAACCTCGCCATCATCAGCCAGATCGAGGACTGCTACCGGCGCGGCCAGCCGATCCTGGTCGGCACCGTCTCGATCGAGAAGTCGGAATCGC
>JARLIP010000124.1 GCA_031291685.1 Caulobacteraceae bacterium
GCCCCCGGGCAGAAGTCGCGCCCGGCCCCGCGGATGACCAGCACGCGCAGGCTCTCGTCCTTGGCCGCCGCGCTGAGGGCGTCGTACAGCTCGCCCATCATCACCCCGGTGATCGAGTTGCGCTGCTCGGGCCGGTTCAGGGTCAGGGTGGCGGTGGGGCCGGTGCGGTCCCACAGGATGGTCTCGAAGCTCTGGCCGGTCATGGGTTTCCTCTCCGTTCGGGTCGCAGCGCCCTTTGGCGAATGGGGTAGCACCGCCGGGAGATCGCGTCATCCTACCCTAAGTCGTCATCCCGGCCGGCGCTGCGCGGCTGCGCTGCTTCGGCCGGGATGACGGCGAGGGAGGGACGCTCGCCTTGACTTCCGGTGGGTAAGGGGCGGCGGCTGTCGGGCAAGAAGATCGGGAGGATCAGGCCGATGGCCAGACTGTGCGAAGGACGCGTTGCGATCGTCACCGGGGCGGGCCGCGGGATCGGGCGGGAGTACGCCCTGATGCTGGCCGAGCACGGGGCCAAGGTGGTGGTCAACGACCTGGGCGGCGCGCGCGACGGCAATGGCGCCGACATCGGCCCGGCGGCCGAGGTGGTCGCCGAGATCAAGGCCATGGGCGGCGAGGCGGTGGCCAACGGCGCGGACGTCTCCGACTGGGAGGCCTCCAAGGCGATGATCGACCAGGCGGTGTCGACCTTCGGCAAGCTCGACGTGCTGATCAACAACGCCGGCATCCTGCGCGACCGCATGCTGGTCAACATGACCGAGGCCGAGTGGGACGCGGTGATCAAGGTGCACCTGAAGGGCGCCTTCGCCCCGGCGCACCACGCCGCCGCCTACTGGCGCGACCTGAACAAGGCCACCGGCGAGAGCGTCAACGGGCGGATCATCAATACGAGCTCGGTCTCGGGCATCTACGGCAACATCGGCCAGACCAACTATGGCGCTGCCAAGATGGGCATCGCCGGCTTTTCGATCATCGCCTCGCGCGAGCTGCGCCGCTATGGCGTGACGGTGAACTGCATCGCGCCGGGCGCCCTGACCCGGCTGACCGAGGACCTCGGCCCGCCGGTGACCGACGAGCGGCGCGAGGCGATGAGCCCGCGCTGGATCGCGCCGATCGCGGTCTGGCTGGCCAGCGAGGAGAGCGCCGAGGTCTCGGGCCGGATGTTCGAGGCCAGCGGCCAGACCCTGGCCATCGCCGAGGGCTGGCACCGCGGGCCGACGGTCAAGCCGGTGTCCGATCCGACGGTGCTCGGCCCGATCGTCAAGGACATGGTCGCCCGCGCGCGCAAGAACGCGGGGATGGACGGGCAGGATCTGGACTAGCAGCCACACAAATACCGCTCGATGAGCGGATTTCATTGAGTTTCGAGAGAACCAAGGACGGCCAATGAACTTCGAATTCTCCGACGAACAGAAGCAGCTGCGCAACGAGGCGCGGCGGTTCCTGGAGGCGAAATGCCCGCCCGCGGCGGTGCGGCAGGTCCTGGAAGGCTCCGAGCCGTTCGACCGCGCGCTGTGGAAGGGCCTGGGCGAGATGGGCTTTTTGGGGGTGGTGATCCCCGAGGAACACGGCGGCCTGGGGCTCGGCTACCTCGAGCTCTGCGTCGTGGCCGAGGAGCTGGGCCGGGTGATCGCCCCCGTGCCGTTCGGCTCGTCGGTGTTCCTGGCCACCGAGTTCATCCTGGCCGCCGGCAGCGAGGCCCAGAAGGCCAAATGGCTGCCCAAGCTGGCCGCCGGCGAGGCGATCGGGACCTTCGCCTTCGCCGAGGGCGCCGGCGCGGTGACCCCGCGGACGATCAAGCTGCAGGCCTCCGGCGGCGCCCTGACCGGGGTGAAGATCCCGGTGGCCGACGGCGACGTGGCCGACTTCGCCATCGTCGCGGCGCGCACCGCCCCCGGCAATGACGAGCGCGGCGTCTCCCTGTTCATCGTCGAGCTGAACGGGCCGGGCGTGACCCGCGAGGTGGTCGAGACCATCGATCCGACCCGCAGCCACGCCAGGATCAGCTTCGCCGGCGCGGCGGCCGAACCGCTCGGCGCGGCGGGCGAGGGCTGGTCGATCATCAACGGCGTGTTCGACCGCGCCGCGGTGCTGACCGCGTTCGAACAGGTTGGCGGCGCCGACAGGGCGCTGGAGATGGCGCGCGACTACGCCCTGGAGCGGGTGGCCTTCGGCCGGCCGATCGGCTCGTTCCAGGCGGTCAAGCACATGCTGGCCGACATGTACGTCTCGGCCACCCTGGCGCGGTCCAATTGTTATTACGGCGCCTGGGCGCTCTCGACCGGCTCGTCCGAGCTGGGCGAGGCGGCGGCCACGGCCCGGGTCTCGGCGACCCAGGCCTTCCAGCACTGCTCGAAGAACAACATCCAGACCCATGGCGGCATGGGCTTCACCTGGGCCTTCGACTGCCACCTCTACTATCGCCGCTCGAACCTGCTCGCGCTGAACCTCGGCAGCCTCTCGGTCTGGGAAGACCGGCTGATCGAACGCCTGCGCGCCAAGAACGTCGCCTGATCCGGAGTTGCTGACATGAATTTCGACGACACGCCCGAAGAGGCCGCCTTCCGCCAGGAAGTGCGCACCTGGATCCAGGCCAACGCCCCCCACCACCTGAAAGAGGCCCTGTCCAACGCCGGCTTCGGCTCGGGGCCGACGGGGATCGACACCATGGCCGAGGCCAAGGCCTGGCAGAAGAAGAAGGCCGAGGCCGGCTGGGCCTGCCTGCACTGGCCGAAGGAATACGGCGGCCGCGGCGCCACCCCGATCGAGCGGGTGATCTGGGGCCAGGAGGAGGGCGTCTATTCCACCCTCGGCGGCTCCTTCATCATCGGCCACGGCATGTGCGGCCCGACCGTGATGGCCTTCGCCAGCGAGGAGCAGAAGCGCCGCTACCTGCCGCCGCTGGCGGCCGGCGAGGAGGTCTGGTGCCAGCTGTTCAGCGAGCCGGCCGGCGGGTCGGACCTGGCGGGCCTGCGCACCAAGGCCGAGCCGGCCAAGGACGGCTCCGGCGACTGGATCATCAACGGCCAGAAGATCTGGACCTCGGGCGCCCACTATTCCGACTTCGGCATCCTGATCACCCGCACCGACCCGACCGTGCCCAAGCACAAGGGCCTGACCATGTTCTTCCTGGACATGCGCTCCCCGGGCGTCGAGATCCGGCCGATCAAGCAGGTCAACGGCCAGTCCGGCTTCAACGAGGTCTATTTCACCGACGTGCGCATCCCCGATTCCCAGCGCCTGGGCGCGGTGGGCGGCGGCTGGCAGGTGTCCCTGACCACATTGATGAACGAGCGCCTGTCCATCGGCGCCGGCATGTCCACGGGCTTTCCAGAGCTTCTGGACCTGTGCTGCCGCATCGAGACGGCCAACGGCCTGGCGGTGGACGATCCGGCGGTGCGCTCCAAGCTGGCCACCTGGGCCGTGCGCCAGAGCGGCCTGAAATATACGGGGTTCCGCGCCATCTCCGCCCTGTCCCGGGGGGAGATCCCCGGGCCGGAAAACTCCATCGGCAAGCTGGTGGCCGGCGCCACCATGCAGGACATCGCCGCCTTAGCCCTGGATCTGCAGGCCGAGAGCGGGGTGATCAACGATCCCGAGATCTCGGCGGCCAACGCCCGGTTCCAGGCCATGCTGCTGCGCTCGCCCGCCACCCGGGTCGAGGGGGGCACGGATGAGATCCTGCGCAACATCATCGCCGAACGGGTGCTTGGCCTGCCCGCCGACATCCGCGTGGACAAGGACGTGCCCTTCAACCAGATCCCCACCAGCGGGGCGCGGGCCTGACCATGAGCACGGCGACGACGACCTACGAAAGCCTGCTGGTGGCGCAGGAGGGCGAGGTTCTGTGGGTGACCCTGAACCGGCCTGACAGCCTCAACGCGCTGAGCCGGGCCCTGGTGGAGGAGCTGCGCGAGCTGTTCGTGGGTCTCTATTGGCGCCACGAGATCCGGGCGGTGGTGCTGCGCGGAGCGGGGGCCAATTTCTGCGCCGGGCTGGATCTGAAGGAGCCCCGGCCCAACACGCCCCAGGGGACCAGCGCCAGCCTGATCGCCCAAAGGCGCATCAGCGAGATCGTCATCGCCATGCGCCGCTGCCCCCAGCCGATCATCGCCCTGGTGGACGGGGCGGCCAGCGGTGGGGGCTTCGCCTTCGCCCTGGCCTCGGACGTGCGCATCGCCACCCCCCGGGCGCGGATGAACGCGGCCTTCATCAAGATCGGCCTGTCCGCCTGCGATATCGGGGTCAGCTATTTCCTGCCCCGGATGGTGGGCGCGTCGGTCGCCTCGGAGCTGATGCTGACCGGCCGGTTCCTGCACGCCGACCGGGCCCTGGCCCTGGGGTTCGTCAGCAAGGTGGTGGAGGCGGACGCCCTGGAGGCCGAGGCCCGCGAACTGCTGGGCGAAATGATGCGCACCACGCCGCTGGGCCTGCGCCTGACCAAGGAAGCCCTGAACTTCGCCATAGACGCGCAGGGGTTAGAGGCCGCCATCGCCATGGAAGACCGCAACCAGATCCTCTGCGCCCAGGGCGAGGACTTCGGCGAGGGTGTGCGGGCGTTTTTGGAGAAGCGGGCGCCGGATTATTCGAAGGGGCGGGGTTAGGCCCCGCTATCGTCTTCGCCGGGCTTGTCCCGGCGACCCTGGATCGCGGGCGGCGCGGGAAGCGTTCCGCCTGAAGTTGGGTTGTGATCATGGTCTGCCGGGACAAGCCCGGCAGTGACGAGGGGCGGGATCGTCACCCTGTTCCGGCGGCGGCTGAGAGGCGCGCATGTCTCGCATGGGCGGCCTCGGCGCGGTTCTTGAGGATGGTCAGGATATTTTCCTCGGTATCGCCCATCAGGAACTCGCCCCACAGCCGCGCATAGAGATTGGCGTGGGTCTTGGCGATGTAGCGGGTGTTCAGCGTCAGTTCCGTCAGGCCGGGTGAGACTGGGCGCAGGGTGTAGTCCCCGGAATCGATCTTGAGGAACAGACCGTCCGGCGAAATGTGCTGGTCGGTGTAGTCTTGCATCGAACGGTTATTGAAGGCGAAGCGCCATCCCAGTTTGCGGCCGGGCGCCCAGTCCGTAATGTCTTCCTCGAAATTGATATGGTCGCCCCAGTAGGCGGCGCGCACCGCCCCCACGCCCATGCCATGCATCAGGGTCGCCCGAGGCCGGGGCAGGCCGATGATGTTGTGGGTGATGGTCCAGCGGCCCTCTCGCGGGCTGATCGAGGGGTTCGAAACCGCGTAGGGCCAGATCTCCTGGGGGCTGGCTCGCACCATGACGCTGCGGGTCAAGAGGACCTGCTCGTGCGGAATGGGGACCTGGGCCTCGACCATGGCGGCGACCAGGGGAATGACGAGGAAGCTGGAATTGAGGGTGTTGCGGCTGCGCATCCGGCGGCGCAGCGAGCGAAGCAGCAAGGCGCCGATCCACCCGCTCACCAGCCAGATGGGCGAGAGCATGATCAGGCAGATCACCCCTTCGCGCAGAAACAGGCCGGACGTGGCGTCCACGACCCCGACGAGGACCATGGGGACGAACCAAAAGAAGGCGTCCGGCCGATCCTGGTCCGGGTCGCCGATATAGCAGATCAGGGCGCTCAACACCGCCGGCAGCAGGGCCAGGAACCACAGGCTGGCGATCCAGGGGCTGCCCGCTTTGGACAGGGTGAGCAGAAGATAGACACTGAAGGCGATGACGAGGGCGAGAGCGAAGGCCGATAGCAGGCGGCCAGAGCGGGTTCGTCTGGAGACAGGCGGCGGCGGAGCGTCCGAGGTCATTTCATTCTCCATATTCGATAGAAACGGTTATTTCTGTAATAAGAGAAATAATGGCGTAAAATTTGGGAAACCTCAGTCGGGTTCCGCCTTCCCCCGCCCTTTGCCGCCAACCAGATTCAGCAGACCGACCACCTTTGCCCCCATTCGGATCAGCCGCATCAGGGTCTCGGGCGGAACGTGCAGCATCTGCTGGTACCAGCTGTCCACCGTGGTGACGAAGTCATGCATCCGGTGCAGGCGGCCTTTCACCTGGGCGCTGACCCCTGTGCTGTCGGCGTCGAGGCTGGCCATGGCCTCGCGAATGGCGGCGACCATCGGGTCGATCTCGCGGGCCTTGCGCCCCTGGGCGACCTTGGTGGCCATCTGCCAAAGATCGGTCTCGGCCTCGTAGTGGTCGCGCCGATCGCCCAGAACCGGTACCCGATGGATCAGTTTCCAGGTCATCAGCTCCCGAAGGCTGTTGGAAACGTTCGAACGCGCCATGCCCAGGGTCTCGGCGATGTCCTCGGCGGTCAGCGGCCGGTCGCTGAGAAACAGCAGGGCCTGGATCTGGGCCACGGACCGGTTGACGCCCCACTGCCCGCCCAGATCACCCCAACGCAGCACGATCTGCTCGACGGCGGGGGGGAGTTCGCGGGGTTCGTCTGTAATTTCTGTCATGACAGAATTGACTGCCGGAATGGGGTGGCTGTCAAGGGCGGGGCGGCGCACCGTGATCTATGGGGGTGAAGAATGGGGCAGGCTTGGTCGAGCTATATGAGATCAGGGAAGCGCTCTGGCTTTCATATTCGCTCGCTACGACGGTGAGCCCATGATTTGGGCGTCCAATCGGCAGGGCGTCAGTGTCATGGGCGTGGCGGGCACGGGGGCCATTCAGGGTCCAGCGCGAGGCCCCAAAGGTATTGTTGCTGGACAAGTCTTATCGAGCTTCCTGGCTGGCAAGAGTGGTCCATCTGTAGGCGGATAATCACTTGGCGGTTCTGAAGCGTGACATAGGCCGTTGGGAAGGGGACCATCTTGCCGCTCCCCAGCCCCAAGTGGTCGACCAGACCCGAAACATGTTGGGGCGATCCAAGAGGCGCATATCTGATGACGCCAAATCCGACCGCGATTGCTGCGGCAAGGAAAAATCCGCGAAGGCCCGGGTGAAAGTCTAGCCAAAGCTTTGCAAGGACAAATTTGTTGGGATTGATCATCGCTAAATCAATAGGGGGTGATCAGAACAAGGGCCAGCAGTCGAATATGCTTCGGGGCTCGCGCTTGCCAAACCGTCCGCGACGGGGCGCAAACGCATTCATGGCAAGCTCGATCAGGGCGATGAGGAACGCCGCGGCAAGGGCGATGAGGCTGATCGTTCCCCATGCGGCGAGGGCGCCATGGCGCGCTAGAAAGCTGTGAGGCGATACCCAAAACAGCGTGATCAGCATCAGGACGAATGCGGTGATCAGAGTGGTCAGGAACCTCGATAAAATTGGCCTTGCTCCAATTGGGCCTGTCATTCGCTTTTCCCGGTTTTGATTAAACCACGAAGGGCACAAAGGACACGAAGTTTCGGGTTTCGCGGTGGGAGTGCGGGCGGGCGCGGACTTGGTGTCCTTTGTGTCCTTCGTGGTTCAATGCTTCTTCGTTCAGCGCGCTTTGATCTGGGTCCCGGTTTCACAGGGAAGAGCGGGGGGCGTTCCTTGTGGGCCGCTGCCTTCGTCGTGCGTCCTTCGACTCGCGCTCTGACGAGCGGGGCTCAGGATGACGTAATACATTGAATATAATAAAACTATGTCATCCTGAGCCGGCGCGAA
>JARLIP010000125.1 GCA_031291685.1 Caulobacteraceae bacterium
ATGGAAAAGCGCGACGGGACCGAGGTGCTGCGCGGCACGGCCCAGGTGAGCGCTGGCGGCCCGCCGACAGCCCTGGAGACCCGGCTTTCAACCCTGGAGCCCCTGGCCGACCCGGTGATCCTGCACGACGTCAAGGTGGGGATGCGCACGGAGCGCCAGGCCGTGCGCATGGACGCGGACCAGAACATGGGCGCCCTCTATCCCTTCTCCCTGACCGAGAAGCTGAAGGTGATCACCGAGCCGTCGCCCTATTACGACACCGCCGAGGTCTCGCCCTTCGGCCGTGCGATCATCCCCTTCGAGATGCTCAGCGTGCTCCTGCAATACACCGCCCGCCAGGACCGGTTCCCGGTGCGCGGCCCGGCGGTGGGCCTGTTCGCCGACCAGGAGATCCGCCTGATCCACGGCCCTCTGTTCGTGGGCGAGGCCTATGAGATCGACCGGGAGATCGTGTTCCTGTCCGGCAGCCGCCGCACCGAGAGCCTGTGGGTCAAGACCCGCTGCTATCGTCCGGGCTCGGACGAGGTCCTGGCCACCATGCTGCTCAACGGCGCCTCGATGAAGGAATCCTACGCCCCGTATGAGGCCGAGCACGCGGCCCTGTATGGGCGAGGCTGACCGGAAACACCTCTCCCAATGGGAGAGGGAGGGGCCCGCGCCGAAGGCGTGGGAGGGTGAGGGGTTAAGGACGGTTCGGAATAGATCCGAGAGACCGTACCCCCTCATCCTCCCATTTCTGCGAAATGGGCCCCTCCTTCTCCCCACGGGAGAAGGGCAATTCAGTTGACCCGCAAAAACCCCTGCAGCCACTGCCCCACCCGATGGCGATCATTGGGCTGGGTCAGGCTTTCCAGGCCGGCGACGGCCTCCCCTTCGGTCAGGCGCACGCCCCGGCGGGCCTCGATCAGGGCGGCGGCATAGGCCGGATCGAACTCCGGATGGCCCTGGAACGAGATCGAGCGCCCGTCGTCATAGGCCAGGCCCGCATAGGGGGTGAAGGCGCTGGCCGCCGTGACCACAGCCCCGGGGGGCAGGCTGACCACCTGGTCCTGGTGCGAGGCGGGGATGGCGATCCGCCCCGCCTGATCCATCCCCAGATCCATCCCCAGATCCATCCACGGCTCGCGCGCCTGGATCTCATAGGTGTGCAGACCCACCCCCCAGCCCTTGGGGGACTTGATCACCTGGCCGCCAAAGGCCTGGGCCATGATCTGATGACCAAAGCAGATCCCGGCCAGGCCCACCCGCCCCTTGGCGCCCCGCAGAAAATCCATCAGCGGCGCAATCCAGGGCAGGTCGTCATAGACCCCCGCCGCCGAGCCGGTGATCACATAGGCCGGATAGGCCTCCGCATCCCTGGGCAGGCGCCCGGCGGCCACATCAATGGTCACGGCCTCGAACCCTGGCCCCAGCAGGGCGCGGAACATGTCCGGATAACCGCCGAACCGCTCGCGCAGAGGCTCCGGCGGAGCGCCGGTCTCCAGGATTCCGATCTTCACGGGCGCGCTCGTGTTCATGGGTCTCATCTCAATAGGGCAGGGCGCGCAGGTCCGGATCCACCCAACCGCGCCGGGCGGCCACGCAGAACAGTCGCTCGCGGCTCCAATAGGTGTGTATCCAGTCCGGCCGGCCCAAGGGTGTGGCCAGCAGCGCATTGACGGTTTCGTGCAGGGGCGCATCTGACGACTGTGCGTCAAGGAAGGCCCGGGTGGCGGCGATCGAGGCCAGGGTGATGGTCTCGTGATAGCCGGACTCGTCGGTGTTCTGACCGCCCCGGGCCTCGTTATAGACGCGGATCAGGCCGGGCATGTCCCGGACGATCTCCAGGTCCGGTCGGCGCTTCAGGATCCAGACGACGGCGGCGAAGTGGGCGCCGTGGGTCCACTTGGCGGCGGGCAGGCCGCGGTCGATCAGGCCCTCGCCGATCTCGGCGATCTCGGCCTCGCTGGCGTAGGGCGTCATGGCGGGGGGCATTGCATATTCTCCGGATCAGGATGTCCGGCGCGAGCCCAAATCCAAGGCCCCGCCGGCGGTGGGCGGGGCTTGTGGAGGTGAAGGGATTGGAAGGCGGCTGGCGCTAGATCGCGCCCCAGGCTCCTCCCATCCCGACGCCGCACGCAAGGGCCGCCGCGATCGGTCGGTCCTGCTGAATTACGGTGTGGGGGCGGAAGAGGGCCATGCGGTGAACCTAGCGCGGCCACGGCCAAGGTCAAGGCTGAACCCCCGCGCATTCCCCGCCCATTCCCGCTAGACTGCCCCCATCGATCGCCAAGGGAGCGCCACGACCATGTCCAGCTTGCCGCGTCTGATGCCCACCCGCGCCGAGGCCGAGACCTTCGGCGGGGTCACCTATCATATCGATGGGGAGCTGGTGCCGGTCCTGACCGTGGATGTCAGCCGCACCTCGATCTATTTCGAGCACCATATCCTCTTGTGGAAGCATCCAGCGGTGCGCATTGGGCTCAAAGCCATGGGCGGATTGCTGCGGCGGATGGTGGCGGGGATGCAGGTGTTCGTCACCGAGGCCTCCGGCCCGGGGATGATCGCCTTCAGCCGGGACGGCGCCGGCCACATCGTGCCGGTGCACCTGCCCAAGGGCCAGGAGCTGGAGGTGCGCGAGCACCAGTTCCTCGCCGCCACCGACGCCATCGACTACAGCTTCACCCGGGTGCGGGGAGTGTCGAACATGCTGTTCGGCGGCACGGGCTTCTTCATCGACAGGTTCCACAGTCATAAGGGCGACGGCATCCTGTGGCTGCACGGCTACGGCAATGTATTCGAAAAGGTGCTGGAGGCCGGGGAGAGCATCGACATTGAACCGGGCGGCTGGCTCTACAAGGAGCCCTCGGTGCGGATGGACACGGTGATCGACCGGCTGACCTCGGGCCTGTTCGGGGCCAATATGAACCTGATCCTGAACCGCTTCACCGGCCCGGGCCGGGTCGGCATCCAGTCGATGTATGTCCATTACGAGACCGACAGCTGATCCCGCGCGGGCGTCTTCTTGGGATTTTCAGCCCAATAGGTGCGCATCCGCGACAGATTAACGCGCATCGGGCCGTCGATCCTCACGAAGGATTCAGCTTGCCCCTATATACCGGACCCATGGAACCCGAAGTGATCCTCATCGCCCTGCTGGAAGCCTTGAACGAAGGCGCCGAGGGGCTCGTCGAAGAGTTGTCCACACAACTGCGCGACGTCCGCTGGATCGAGCCGATCGTCGCCGCCTGGCGGCTGGACGCCGACAAGATCCGCTCCTCCGCCGAGGCCGCCATGCAGTGGCTGGAAGAGGTGGCCATGCCCAAGATCCAGGCCGCCTCGCTCACCTGATCAAGCTGAGCTGACAGGCTCCTATTCTCCCACCGCGCAGGCGTCCGCGCCGCTGGCCCGCAGCAGGGCCGCCCGGTTGGCCCGCAGATCTCGCCCGTCCCGCGCCGTGGGATAGGCCACGCCGTCCCCCTTCAGCCCCCGCCACAGGGCGTGATTGAAGGCCGGGGTGTCGAGACGATCCTCTTCATGGAAATTCTGCCCTGACATGGCCGCCCGCCACCAAGTCGCCGAGCGCTTCGGCGCGGCTGAGGGGCAACGCGCTCCTACGCCCTGCCCCTCCGTGTTTTGGGCCAGGACCGGCGCCGGCAGGGGCAGCTTGGTGGAGCGCAGCACCGCCGGGACCTTGGCCTCGAAGGTCCAGTCGGCCTGGGCCAGGTCGAACACCCCCGCCATGGGCCTAGCCAGGGCGTCGTTCAGGCCCATGGGCTCCAGCCCCAGCACCGCCTCGATGGTCCGCACCAGGGCCACGGTGTCGTAGCGGCTGGAGATCACCGCCCCCTGCTTCACATAGGGTCCCACCACAAAGGCGATCGAGCGGTGGGCGTCCACATGGTCCGGCCCGTCCTGGGCGTCGTCCTCGACGATGAAGATCAGGGTGTCCTTGGCGATGGGGCTGTGGGCGATCTTCTGCACCACCAGGCCCACGGCGTAGTCATTGTCGGCCACCTCGGTCTCGACCGTATCCACCCCGTCCAGCCCCTCGCCGAAACTGCCGGTGTGGTCGTGGGCCAGGCGCAGCAGGGTCAGGTTGGGAACCGTGCCCGAGGCCGCATAGGCGTCGAATTCCCGCTCCCATTCCTTGAAGCGCCAATAGTCGGGAAAGGCCTGGTCGAAGCCGCGGAAATAGACGTCGGTGCGGTCCATCAGGGCCGGCTTGGCCGGATAGAGCACCTGAAGCCCGGCCTTGAACGGCTCGCGCTCCAGCGGGATCAGGGCCGCGTGGGTCTTGGGCAGGTAGTAGCGCGACAGGTCCCCATAGAAGCCGTAGTTGCGCAAGGTGAGCCCCGCCCTCAGGGCCGCATCCCAGATATAGCCGCGCCCGGCCTCGCCCCCCGGCCCGTCGGGCGCCGCCACGTCGGCGGTTCCGGGCAGCAGGTTGGGATCGGCGGGGGTGACCGGATTGGCCGCCACCCGGGCGGCGGCGGTGGGATAGGCGATATTGACGTTTCGGTTGTCGCCTTCCTGGTCGTACTGCAGACCCCGGTCGGCGTAGTTCACCGGCGCCTCGCGCTCGGTCAGGTCGTTGGTGCGGGCCGCCGTGGTCCAGTTCCAGCCGGTGTTGCTGCTCTCGCCACTGTCATAGAAGGCGTCCAGGTCCACGAACCGCCGGGCCAGGGCGCGCTGGTTGGGGGTCATGGCCCGGCCGAACAGGGCCAGTTTCGGATCCCCGTTCCCCACCTCCAGATCCCCCAGGACCTGATCATAGGTGCGGTTTTCCTTCACGATATAGATCACGTGATGGATGTGGGCGCGCAGGAAGCCGAAGGTCGCCTCGTCGGAGGCGTTGGCGGCGGCGTCCTCGAAACGGTTATTGACCGCCGCCTGCCGGGTCAGCCGCCCCAGTTCCGCCGGCCCGGGAACCGGCAGGGTCAGGAAGCCGGCCTTTTCCAGCTGCCAGACATATTGGTTGGCCGCGCGGCAGGGAAAATTCGCCGACTTGGCCGTATCCAGGGTGTTGCGGCAGCCGCCGGGATTGGGGCCTGGAATGCTCTTGCCATTGACCACATAGAGCCTGCGCGCGTCTGCTGAGACCGCGACCCCGGTGGGATACCAACCCGTGGGGATCAGGCCGACCACCGCCGAGCCGCGAGCGGCGGCCTTGCCGTCGTCATCGTCCTCATCGCCGTCCCCGTCATCGTCCTTGCGGCCCTTGGCCAGGGCCGCCCCCGCCGCCGCGGCGCCAAGGCGGATCACCGCCACGTCGTTCTGACCGCCATTGGTCACCAGAAGGGTGCGGCCGTCCGGGGTCAGGGTCAGGCTATTGGAGCCCGCCCCGCCCAGACGCTTGGGCCCATGCAGCATGGCCGCCGGCAGCAGGGCGGCGGGGGCCACGGTGGGGATGGTCTCGATCCGCCGGTCGGCGGCGGTGTCGAACACGGCCACGGCGTCGGTATTGTCCAGGGCGGCGTAGAGCCGGGTGCGGGCGCGGTTGAGCGTCAGGGCCACGGGCTGGCCACGGGTGCGCAGGCGCCGCGCCACCTTGGCCGATGCGCCCTCGATCCTCAGCACGATGATCTCGCGGTCCCGCTCGCTGGCCACATAGGCCTTGCTGTCCGAGGCGAAGGCCACGGCCCGGGGATAGGTTCCTCCCACGGCGCCGGCCTTTGCCGGATCGATCGCCCCGGGACGCAGCTCGATCTCGGCGGTCTTGCCGCTGGCGAGGTCGATCAGGCTGACGCTGTCGTTCTGCATGTTGGCGACCAGCAGCCGCCGCCCGTCCGGGCTGACCGCCAGCCCCGCCGCCTCCGGCTGCACGCGGATACCCAGGCCCGCCTTGTGGCCCAGGGGGATGCCGCGCACGAGGCCATAGCCCGCCGCGCCCGGCCCATAGTCCAACACCGCGTCGTCCACCCCGCCGGCCACATAGAAATGGCCCCCCTCCGGCGCCCAGGCCAGGCCCTGGAAGGTGTTGGGAACCTGGATCGCCTGGCGCTGGACCGGCGCCGGGCCCGAGACGTCGAACACGAACACATATTCGTTGGACTGCTCGGGGATGAAGTGACCATCCGGGCCGAAATTGCGGTTGAAGCCGCTGGTCAGGATCAGCAGCGTGCGCCCGTCCGGGGACAGGGCCACGGCGGCGGCTTGGCCGGCGGTGAAGTCCGGGCGCCCGGCCAGGCCGGGATTGAGGCTCTGAAAGATCGCTCCCTTGGCCGCCGTGGGGGTGATCCCCTGGCCCGTGGGCGTGATCCGCGGCCCCGCCGCCTGAACCGCCCCGCCCAATCCAAGGGTCAGGGCCAGGGCCAGGCTGAGGCGGCGAGAAATCATGGCGCATCTCCAGAGGGCCGCGGGCGGCGTCGCCAGGCAGTAGGACTGTTTTACGACGTCCTGGCGACAGTTGCGGTCATACCCGTCACGCCCTTTTTGCCGCAGGCGCCTCACACCATGGTGATTGGCCGGAGCGCCGGGCCGGGTTCAAGCTCCTGGTCCTGGATGGAGGTCCAAGGTCCCTGACGCGCCCGTCGCTCGGCCCCGGTCGAGCGGCGGGCGTTGTTTGTCCGCCTCTCGATATCTGCTCCCCCGTTTCAACGGGGGAGCTGTCAGGACGCAGTCCTGACTGAGGGGGCGCTCGGACGACCTGGACGCCCCCACCGTCACGGGGCTTCGCCCCGCGCCACCTTGTTTGTCGATACTCTGCTAGATTGCCTGTGTTCCGGGATCCGCCTGGCGTTGCACGCGCCAGGCGGACAGTCGGTGACAGGGCCGTCGCCACCTGAGCCTTTTGAGGCTGTGGGG
>JARLIP010000126.1 GCA_031291685.1 Caulobacteraceae bacterium
AAGCAGTACAAGGCCTCGGAAACGGTCAAGCTGGAGAGCATGGACCGGCTGATCGAATGGCTGCCCCAGACCACCCCTGATGACGACAAGACCTCGATCGTGCATGGCGACTATCGCCTGGACAACATGGTCCTGCACCCCACCGAGCCGCGGGTGATCGCGGTGCTGGACTGGGAGTTGTCGACCCTGGGCAATCCCCTGGCCGACTTCACCTATCTGCTGATGAACTGGGTCAATGGCGCCATCGCCACCCTGCCGGATCTCAAGGCTCACGGCATCCCGACCATGGACGAGTATGTAGCCGAGTACTGCCGCCTGACCGGCCGGGCTGGCCTGCCGCAGCTGGACTGGTATCTCGCCTACAACATGTTCCGCCTGGCTGGGATCTGTCAGGGCATCGTCGGCCGGGTCCGCGACGGCACCGCCAACAGCCCGCAGGCCGCCGCCATGGCCGAACGGGTCCCGCTGCTCGGCGAACAGGCCTGGATCTACGCCCAGCGCGCCGGGGCGAAGTAGGGGTTAGCGGGGCGCCGTCCTCGGGCGCCCCAGGGCCTGTTCCAGCATCGCCGCCACGGTGGCCTCGTCCTCGAATCGCGCCCGGACGGGCCAGGGCGTGGCGCGGCCTCGCCAGTCGGCGGGCAGGCGCGCCCAGTCTTTTTCGGTGGTGACCAGACCCGCCCCAAGCTCGGCGGCGCGGCGCTCCAGGAAGCGCAGGGTCTCGGCGGAGAAGCGGCTGTGATCGGGCAGGGGGATGAAGTCCACGAGGTCGCAGCCGGCGGCGGCCAGGGCTCGTTCGACTTTCCAGGGCTTGCCCACGCCCGCGAAGCCCAGCTGTCGCCCGGCCGGCGGCGGCGCCAGGGGCTCCAGGCGGGCGATCAGCACCGGCCTTGAGGCGAGCATCGCCAAAAGGTCGGGATCGGGCGCCGGCAGGTCCGCTGGCAGCAGGATGATCACCGCGTCGGCCCGGGCCAGTCCCGTGCCCAGGGGCTCGCGCATGGGGCCGGCGGGAAACACCGACCCGTCGCCAAACGGCCATTCGCCGTCGCGGCTTTCCCCGTCCACCACCACCAGGGACAGGGTCTTCTTCAGGGTGGGGTTCTGGTGACCGTCGTCCATCACCACCGCCCGCGCCCCCGCGGCATGGGCGGCAAGGGCGCCCGCGGGCCGGTCGCGGGCGACGAACACCCGGTTGTCCCGGGCCAGCATCAGGGGCTCGTCCCCCACGTCCTCGGCGGTGTGGCGGGCGGGATCGACCGCGATGGGTCCGGCCAGACGCCCGCCATGGCCCCGTGATAGGGCGGCGGCATCGACGCGCTGCTCGGCCAGCAGGCGCAGGAGTTCACGCACGATCGGGGTCTTGCCGGTCCCGCCCACGGTCAGGTTGCCGACGCAAATCACTGGCACGCCGGCATCGATCGGGGCGGTCCGCGCGATCCGCCGGGCCGTGGCCCCGGCCCAGATCCAGCCGATCGGACGCAGCAGCGCGCGCAGAACCGGCGCGGCCCTCTGGTCGCGCACATACCACCAGCGGGGGGTTGCAAGCTTCACGGCGCCAGCGCCAGGACCAGGGCCGGAACCGCCCGGGCCTCACCGTCGCGGCGCTCCACATAGGCCCGCGCCCGCTCGGCTCGATCAGCCAGGCGCCGGGTGTGATCCATCGCCTCCTTCAGCGCCAGGGCCAGGGCCGCGCCATCGGGGATGGGATCGCCGGCCCCGGCCTCGGCCAGTTCCCCATAGGCGGTGGCCCAGTTGTCGACCATGGGGCCGGAGACGAAGGGGCAGGACAGGCGGGCCGGCTCCAGCGGGTTATGGCCGCCCACGCCGGGGACGAAGCCGCCGCCCATCACCGCCAGCCGCGCCAGGCGAAACCACAGGCCAAGCTCCCCCAGGGTGTCGGCCACAAGCACCCGTCCGCTCGGCGCCTCGCCGGCGCTGGCCAGGCTGACGACATGACCTTGGGCGCGGGCCAGGGCCGCTATGGTGGGGCCGCGTTCGGGATGGCGCGGGGCGATGGCCAGGACCGGCGCCGACGGATGGCTGGCGATGGCGGCGAAGGCCTCCAGCACGATCTCGTCCTCGCCTGGATGGGTGCTGGCGGCCAGGATCAGGGGGCGGCCATCCAAGGCTCGCGCCGCCGCCGCCAGGGCCCGGCCGTCCACCGGCAGGGGTGCGGCGCCGAATTTCAGATCGGCCAGACCCGCCACCGCGCCGCCCAGGGCCGTCAGCCGCGCCTTGGCCCGGGCGTCCTGGGCCAGGATCAGATCAAAGGCGCCGAACAGGGCCCCGGCCGAGGCCGGGAACCGCGACCAGTTGCGATAGCTGGAGTCCGACAGCTTGGCCGACAGCAGGGCCAGCCGCACCCCCCGCGCCCGGGCCGCCAGCAGCAGGTTTGGCCAAAGCTCGCTCTCCACCAGCACCGCCAGGGCGGGGCGCCAATGGTCCAGGAAGCGGGCCACGCTTACGGGTGCGTCCACCGGGGCGAACTGATGGATCACCCCTGGCGGCAGGCGCTGGGCCAGGAGCCGGGCGGAGGTCAGGGTGCCGGAGGTGACCAGGATGGTCATGTCGGGCCGGCCCGCCCTCAGGGCCTCGATCAGGGGCAGGAGGGACAGGCTCTCGCCCACGCTGGCGCCGTGCAGCCAGGCCAGAGCGCCGGGCGGGCGGGGGATCGAGGCGTGACCCAGGCGCTCGGGCAGGCGCGCCGGGTCCTCCTTGCCCGCCTGGACGCGGCTTCGCAGCAGGCCCCGCGCCCATGGCTCGGCCAGACGGGTGGCCAGGGCGTAGAGCCCGAGCGGCGCGGGCAGGCCCATCAGCGGCAAGGCCTCATAGCGGCTTCAGGCCCAGCAGCTCGTCCGCCCGGGCCTGGGCGGCGGACATGCGTTTCTGCCACTCGGCGAGGATCGCTTCCCGCTCTTCGGGCGAGGAGCCCCGGGGCGGGGCGTCGGCCCGGGCCACCACCAGGCAGCCTTGGGAAAAGGGCAGGGGGATGCGGGTGCGGTCCCAACTCTTGAGGTTCAGGGTCGGTTTGGCGGCGAAGGCGGCGAAGATCACCGGGACCTGGGCCACTTCGGACAGGATCACTGGACCATCGCGCATCACTTCGGCCGGTCCGCGCGGACCGTCCGGGGTGATCAGGATCATGCCCTTGCGCTTCAGATAGACCAGGGACTCGCGCAAGGCGGCGGCCCCGCCCTTGCTGACGTTCTTGCCCTTCTTGTCCGCCGAGCCGCGGATCGAGGGAATGCCCAGGCGATCCACGGCCTTGGCGATGAACTCGCCGTCCGGGGACAGGGAGATGAGCACCTGCCGGGACTTCTTTTCCAGCACCCCGCGCCCGACGATGCCGATGCCCAGCCGGCTGTGCCACAGGCAGGCGATGGTGCCCTCGGTGTTGATCAGACGGGCCTTGAGCTCGCCCACATTCTCGTAGCGCCAGCGCATGGTGACGGTCACCAGCTGGAAATAGCCGGTGAGCAGCCAGGACAGGATCGATTGGGCCAGGGGATGGCGAAGGGGCCTCATTCGGCGGCCTCCACCGGGGTCTCAAGATCCTGGGCCTTGGCCAGGCGCGCATAGAGCCCGCCGGCCCGCACCAGCTGGTTGTGGGTTCCGGTCTCCACCACCTGACCCTGGTCGATCACATAGATGCGGTCGGCGTTCTTCACCGTCGACAGGCGGTGGGCGATGAGCAGGGTGGTGCGTCCGGCCATCAGACGCTCCAGAGCGACCTGGACCTGGGCCTCGCTCTCGGTGTCCAGGGCGCTGGTGGCCTCGTCCAGCAGCAGGATCGGCGCGTTCTTCAGGAAGGCCCGGGCGATGGCGATCCGCTGGCGCTGGCCGCCGGACAGCCGCGCCCCGGCCTCGCCCACGGGGGTGTCATAGCCCTTGGGCAGGGCCAGGATGAAGTCGTGGGCGGCGGCTTGCCGCGCGGCGGACTCGACCTCCGCCTGGCTGGCCTCGGGTCGGGGATAGGCGATATTGGCCCGGATGGTGTCGTCGAACAGGAACGGCTCCTGGGTCACCAGGGCGATCTGGTGGCGCAGGGAGGCCAGGGTGACGCCGCGCAGGTCCTGTCCGTCCAGGGTCACCGCCCCGCCGGTCACGTCGTAGAACCGGGGGATCAGGTTCAGGATGGTGCTCTTGCCGCCGCCGGAGGGGCCCACCAGGGCGATGGTCTCCCCGCGCCTGGCCTCCAGGCTGACGGCGCGCAGGGCCGGGGTCTCGGGGCCATAGGCGAAGTCGACCTTGTCGAAACGCAGGCTGGCCTCGCCGGGAACCAGGGGCTTGGCGCCAGGGGCGTCGCCGACCTCGGGCTCCACATCCAGGGCCGTGAACAGGCGGGCGGCGGCGATCAGGCCCTCGCTCATCACCGTCTGTAGATTGGCCAGCTGGCGCAGGGACTGGGAGGCCATGCTGAGCGCCCCCAGGAAGGCCACCAGGGCGCCGACGCTGGTATGGCCCCCAAGCGCCCGCCAGCCGGCATAGACCAGCACCCCGGCGGTGATCAGGGTCATCAGGGTCTCGGTGGCCGGGGCGGCGGTGGCCCGGGCGTTGGCGCCCTTGATCATATGGCTCTGGCGCCGTTCGATCACCGCGCCCACCCGGGCCTCCTCGAAGGCCTCGCGGTTTTCGATCTTGATGATCTTGATGCCGTCCAGGCTCTCCATCAGGGCGGTGGACAGGGCCGAGGTCTCGTTCATCGCCCCCTTGGCGGCCTTCTTGGTGCGCTTGGCGTAGCGGCTCATGACCGCCACGGCCACCGGCGCCGCCACCAGCAGGCACACAGACAAAAGGGGATCGTTGAGCACCATGACCGTGACCGCGCCGATCACGGTCAGGAAGTGCTGGGTGTAGTTGACCACCCCCGCGGTGGCCGCCTCGCGGATCAGGCCCGCGTCATAGAGCACGGAGGAGACATAGGCCCCCGAATGGGCCGTGCGCAGGCGGGCCAGGTCAGCCCGCACCAGCTTGCCGAACAGTTGCAGCTGCACGTCGCCGACGATGCCATTGCCGATCCGGTTGACCAGGGTCGCCTGGCCTACCTGGGCCGCGCCCCGGGCCAGGGCCATCACCGCCACCGCCAGGGGGATGCGGATCAGGGCGCCTGGCTTGGGATGGGCGATCAGGTCGTCGATGGCCGGTTGCAGAATCTTGATCAGGGCGGCGCTGAAGGCGGCCACCAGAACGGCGCAGAGCACCGACAGGGCCAGACCCTTCCAGCGGGGGGCCAGATAGACTCGCGCCACGCGGCCAATCAGGCCGGATGGCCTCGGCGCGGCGCTTTGGGCCTTGCTCGTCATCGATAGGGCGGCCTCATCCGCCGGCGGACGGCGCCCGGGAGCGTCATCTTCGCCTTCATTCCGCCGGTCACGGCGTCTAAGAGAGGTTGGCTAATACGAATCCTCTTCTGGCGCAGCGAAATTTTGACCCGGTTCGACCTGACCACACCCTCCGGGCGGCTGAAAGCCTATCTGGACTATCTATGGACCGACCACGCCTATCTGCGGGTGGGGTTCCAGAACGCCCATTGGATCAGCCCCGAACTGGTCCGCGCCAACCAGCCCTGGCCGTTCCAGCTCAAGCGCTGGAAGGCCGCCGGCATCAAGACCGTGATCAATCTGCGGGGGGGCTTCGACACCAGCACCCACGCCCTGGAGCGGGACGCCTGCGAGCGGCTGGGCCTGACCATGGTCGATTTCGTGGTCACCTCCCGGGAGGTTCCCTCCCGTGCCCGGGTGCTGGGCGCGCGGCAGATGTTCGAGACCATTGAATATCCGGTGCTGATGCACTGCAAGTCCGGGGCGGATCGGGCCGGGATCATGAGCGTGCTTTACGCCCACTTCCGCCTGGGCCTGCCGATCCGCGAGGCCATGGCCCAGCTGTCGCCCAAGTTCCTGCATGTGAAGCAGGGGCTCACCGGGGTGCTGGACTATGTGTTTGAACGGTATCTGGCCGAGGGGGAGCCCAAGGGCCAAAGCTTCACCCAGTGGGTCGAGAGCGACGCCTATGACCCGGTGGCGATGAAGAAGGATTTCCGCGCCAACTGGTGGGGCACGCTGCTGACTGAAAAGCTGGCCCGGCGGGAATAGGGTCGCGCCGCCCGTGGTTTGCTCCCCTGTTCGAAGAACGGGGGAGCTGTCGGGGTGAAACCCCGACTGAGGGGGCGTCCCGGCGGTTCGAGCGCCCCCACCGTCACGGGGCTTCGCCCCGCGCCACCTCCCCCGCGCCGCTTACGCTATGCAGGGGAGGAGAAGCCTAGGTCCTAGTGCTCGTGGTGCTCTTCTTCGGGGTCCAGCAGCTTGTGCGCGTGGATGATGAAGTAGCGCACCAGGGCGTTGTCGACCGTGGACAGCGCCTTGGACTTCCAGGCGGTGTGGGCCTCTTCGTAGCTGGGATAGGCGCCGACGAAGTCGACCTTGCTGAGGTCGCGGAACTGGTTTTCACCAACCCCGCTGAGTTCCCCGCCGATAACGAGATGGAGTAGCTGGCGATCTGGCATGACGACCTTTCCGTCTAATTCGGCAGCTGGATAGGCTTGACCCGACGTAAGATCAACTCATGCAATGCCGGTCCCGCGCAGACGAGGCTGCGGGTGGTCGGCACGACGCGATTATAAGCTATGCCCTGGCCCTGGTGATCGGTCACGACGCAGCCGGCTTCCGTGGCGATAAGGTCCGCGGCGGCCAGGTCCCACTCCGATTTCGAGGACAGGGCGAGGGTCGCGTCGTAAGTCCCGCTGGCGACAGCGCAAAGGCGGTAGGCGATGGAATTGCGGCTGGCGATCCGCATCTCGGGCCAGGGTTCCGGCCAGGCGGGATGCCTGAGCATCTGGGCGTCCGCCAGCATGCCGCAGTCCTCGATCCGGTCCGTCCGGCTGGCCTGGATGACTGCGCCATTTAGCCGCGCCCCCTTGCCGGACAAGGCTTCGAAGCTTTCGTCCAGGTCTGGTGCGAACACCGCCGCGGCGACCGGGCGGCCGTTCTCGACCACGCCGATGGAGACCACCCACCAGGGCTTGTCCTTGATGAAGGCCCGGGTGCCGTCGATCGGATCGACCACGAACACCCGCCGGCGCTTCAGCCGGTCCGGATCGTCCACGGTCTCTTCGGACAGCCAGCCATAGTCAGGCCGAGCGGCCATCAACTCGCCCTTGAGCAGGGCGTCCACGGCGAGGTCGGCGCTGCTGACCGGCGTGCGGTCACTTTTGAATTCGGTGGTCAGGCCGGCCCGCCGCAGGACCTGGGCCTTGGCCCCGGCGGCGCGGGCCAAGGCCACGATCAGGGCCAGATCCTCGTCGGGGCCATAGTCTTGGGCGCTTCTGGGGCTCATCGCCCCGCGATCGCCAGGGCGTCGATCAGGACCGACGGCGAATTGGCCGAGCCGCGGATCTCCAGATCCGATCCCACCACCATGCGCTGGTAGATGTCGATCAGGTTGCCGGCCACGGTGATCTCGGTCACCGGATAGGTCAGGACCCCGTTCTCGAACCAGTAGCCCGACACCCCCACCGACCAGTCGCCGGTGTTGGCGTTGAGGGAGGGGCCGAACATGGAGGTGACAAGCAGGCCCTCCTTGGCCTCCCGCATCAGGCCGGCCTGATCCAGCTCACCCGGCTCGACGGTCAGGTTGGTGGTGGACACCCCCGGCGGACCCGCCAGCCCGCGGGAGGCGTGGCCGGTGGTCTCCAGGCCCAGCTGCCGGGCGGAGCTGCAGTTGAGCAGCCAGGTGGTCAGGACCCCGGCGTCGATGTTCTTGCGCGCCTGAGTGCCCACGCCCTCGTCGTCGAAGGGGCTGGAGCCTAGGCCGCGGAGGCGGTGGGGGTCTTCGCTGATGGTGATCCTGGGCGAAAAGACAGTCTGGCCCAGCCTGTCCTTCAGGAACGAGGTGCCCCGGGCCACGGCGGGTCCGGCGATGGCGCCGATCAGCGGCGAGATCAGGGCGGTGGCCAGGCGGTTCTCGAAGATCACCGGGGCGGTGGTGGACGAAATTTTCTGGGCGCCCAGGCGCGAGACGGCCCGGCGGCCGGCCTCGGCGCCGATGGACTGGGGCGAGGGCAGATCCTCGCGCCAGCGCAGGCTGCGGCCTTCGCCGCCACGCTCCATGCCGCCCGCGTCGCTGGCGATCACCGAGGTGGACAGGGAAAAGCTCGAGGCCCGGTGCGGGCCGTTGAAGCCCGTGCTGGTGACCAACCGCCATTGGGACGCGCCCCAGGCGGCCGAGCCGCCCTCGCTGTTGGTCACGCCGGCGACCGCCAGGGCCGCGGCTTCAGCGGCCTCGGCCAGGGCCTCCAGATCGTCGGCGCTGGGCTCGGAGGGGTCGAACAGGTCAAGATCGGGCAGGGGGAGCTTGGCCAGGCGATCCTGGGGCGCCAGGCCCGCATAGGGATCTTCCGGCGCCAGGCGAGCCATGGCGATGGCCCGCTCCACCAGCCGCGCCCGGGCCGGCGCGCTCAGGTCCGAGCCGGAAACGCTGGCCTGCCGCCGGCCGACGAACACCCGCAGGCCCAGGTCCCGGGACTCTTCCCGCTCGACCTCGTCCAGCTTGCCCATCCGCACGCTGACCGACAGGGACTGGCGATCGGCGCCCACGGCCTCGGCCGCATCGGCGCCCGCTTTCAGCGCCGCATCGACCACGTCTTGCAACAGATTGTCATCCATGCAGGGTCTTATGGCCGATGCCCCACCCGCCCCGCAACCGCTTCCTGGAGCACGATGCAATCTGACGGACTCATCTGATCGTTGAATCGTGCTCCAGATTCAAAAGTTGGAGCGCGTTCTCATCGCAAAACCGGATCCACTTTCGCGGAACGCGCTCTAGCCGATCGCGTAGAACAGCAGGGCCACGGCGGCGTAGATATAGGCCAGCCAGGTGATGATCACGCCCCCGGCCCGGGCGGGATTGGGCGTGTCGGTGACGGTCAGGCCGACGGCGTGGGCGATGCGGCCCGCCAGCAGTCCGCCGCCCATCACATGGATCACCAGGGGCGAGGCCTGGACCAGGGCCATCAACACCAGCGCCGCCAGACCCGCCGGCACATATTCGGCGGCGTTGCCGAACACGCGGACGGCCCGGGTCAGGGACGGGGCCCCCTCGTCGCCGAACATGACCTTGTGCTTGGCCCTTTGCCGGACCACCCGCATTGACAGGACCAGCAGCAGCAGCAGGTGCAGGGCGACCCACAGGGCCGCCGCCCGCGCCGAAACCGTCACATCCATGGATCGTCTCCCTCTGATGCGTTTTTTGGCGCGTTTATGGACGCGCTCATTTCTTTACGGGGCCGTCCCGCCGCCAGATCGGACGCCCCTCGCCGGGCAGGCCGAGCCTGGACCACTTTTCGCTGACCTTGGCGACCACGTCGGGATCCATGGCCAGCTTCACCCCCCATTCGCGGTGGGTCTCCGGCGGCCACTTGTCGGTGGCGTCCAGGCCGATCTTGGAGCCCAGGCCGGATTCCGGCGAGGCGAAGTCCAGATAATCAATGGGCGTGCCCTCGATCACCGTGATGTCCCGGGCCGGGTCCATGCGGGTGGACAGGGCCCACATGACATCCTTCCAATCCCGGGCGTCGATGTCGTCATCCACCACGATCACCCACTTGGTGTACATGAACTGGCGCAGATAGGACCACACCCCCATCATCACCCGCTTGGCGTGGCCAGGATAGGCCTTCTTCATCGACACCACGGCGATGCGGTAGCTGCATCCCTCGGGGGGCAGCCAGAAGTCCACGACCTCGGGAAACTGCTGGCGCAGCAGGGGGATGAAGACCTCGTTCAGGGCCTCGCCCAGTACACTGGGCTCGTCCGGCGGCCGGCCGGTGAAGGTG
>JARLIP010000127.1 GCA_031291685.1 Caulobacteraceae bacterium
AGACCGCCTCTCCAATCCTGCATTCGCCGCGAAGATCGCTGGCCTCTCAGATCGGATTCCAAATGATCATTACATCCGGCTTCGTCCGCGCCGTCGCGGCTGCCTCCTTCGGCTTGGTCGCGACGGGGCAAGTCATGGCGCAAGGGGTTGATCCCACGGCAAGGGGCGTTGCGGCTGCGGCGTTCGCCCGTGTCCCCAACACCGTCACGCCAATGGTCGGGAGTACGGCCGCCGCGGCGAACAACTCGGCGATGATCAATGCCGCATTGAGCGCTGGCGGGACGGTTAATGTCCAGTGCTCCGGCGTCGCCTATGTCTCCACGCACCTGACGCTCAACACCAACAATACCCTCACCGGATCGTCGGGGTGCACACTGCGGCAGGTCGCCGGCAACAATGACGGCATGATCTATAACGCGGCGGCTCAGACCTCCTGGACCACGACGCAGAAGAACACCTCCGGCGCGGTGGGACCGTTCTCCCTGATCTGGAACCAGTCGGCTCCGGCCTGGGCGACTGGCGTCGCGCAGACCGGCGGATCGACCGCGACGACGCCGATCTATGTCACCTCAAACGGCGCCATCTATTGGCTGACCAACACCTCGACCTGCACGACCGGGGCGACCGCGCCGACCGGGATCGGGACGGGGATCTCCGACGGGGGCTGCACATGGAGCTATGTGACCACCAACCAATTCGGCTCCGTGTCTCCGATCACCTATTCGAATGTGACCGTCTATTATCCCAATCACGGCCTGTCGGTAGGAAGCGCGATCGTCCTGACGCCCCAGGGCTCGGCGAGCTATACGTTGCCCGCGGCCTATTTCTGGAGCGGCGCCGGATCGGCTGGTGCGCAAAACGGCCCGATCGACCCTGCTTTCATGGGAATCTTTCCCGTGGTGGGCGTCAACGATGCGAATTGGGTCACGGTGCAACTGCGTCAGCAGCCGACGGGGATCCCGACCAGTATCCCTATGCTGGTGAAGGCGGCGGACCAAAACATCACCTGCTGTGGCGATCTGGTGTTCGACTACAACAGCCCCGCCAACACCGGCGCCGGGGTGGGGAAGAACACAATGCTGGCGACCTTCGCCGGGGTCCAGAACCTGCGGGTGACGGGTCTGCGGGGCCTGAATGTCCAGAAATACGTCATGTATTTGAATGGCGTATCTGTCGCCGACGTGGGCTTTATCACATCCAACAGCACTCCATCGGACCTGGTTAAGGTCTATGGGCCGGCGGCTGACGTGAACATCCACGATGTTTCCGGCTCAGCTGGCGATGACATTGTCAGCCTGCAAGCAGAGGACTATCCGACACAGTGGCCGAATAGCCCAAACTATATGTATGAGACCGGTAATATCGTGAATGTCGCCATTCGACGGGTCACGTCAATGGGCGGCTTCGCGGTCAAGCTCTACGCCACTCACTCCATCCTGACGATGGACGATATTAAGCTCGAAGACATCAACACCGAGCAGCAGCGCGGTGGTGACTACAGTTCGGCGGATCCCACCATCATTTTCTATGGTACGGGCATCACCTCCCATGTTGGCACTGTCAGCATCAGGGGGGGCGGAGTCCACCTCGCGGCGACCCCCTACATCGCCACCTTCAATTCAACGGTTGGCGGCAACGCTGGTCCGACAATTGATCATCTGATTATTGATCAGGTGGGTGGCGGCCTGAACTGGCCCACGCTTGTGAACACCGCTGCGGTTGGCAATATCCTTAGCATAGGATCGGGATATTTTACCTTCAATGACATCGATATCGAACACGTATCGGCCCTCATTGGCCCGGGCAACCTAGAGCCTGCTGTAGCTCTGTTTAGCCCAACCAACACGATCAAGCACATCACTCTCGGGCACAGCTATATCGGTGGCCTGATACCAAACGCCGGCTATGCGGTCTATATCGAGACGAATGGCCCGGTGGTTGGCCTCGTATCCATTCACGACAATACATTCCTGAATATCGCCTATGGCGCTCGGATATACACGGCTACGACGCTGGATTTCGACGGAAATTATTTTTCTGGGACCTCCAACAATATTGGCCTTGGCCTCGGGGTCAGTGGGATCACGGCCAAATTCCGGGGCAACTATTTCTCACCGGGTTATGTCCTCGGCGCGGTGCGCAACGGCGGGGCCTATACCGGCACGATATCATTCGATGGGACCAACACTTTCGCCAGCGGCGCCGTGATCGAGACCGACTCCGGGACCAAGCCGACCCTGATCAACGCCGTCGAGATCGCCGCGAACGGCACGCCAACCGTTAGTTCGTGCGGTTCCGGCTCCGCGATCACAGGCAACAACCTCGCCGGACAGATCGTCATCCCGGCCGGGGTGACAGCCTGCGCCTATGCCTTCACCACCAATGCGTTCCCGGCCGCCCCGCGCGGCGTGGTGGCCACCCAAACGGGTTCGACGCCCGCCGCGACCAACGCCACGGCCACGACCTCGACCCTGACCATCTATTCGGCGGGCGGTGTGACGGTGAACTACCAGGTCACGCCGTAACGCTGCATGTCTCATAGAGTCGCTCCGGCAGAGCGCTGGACGTCCACCATGACCGCTGCCCCCCGCGCATTCCTCGCGTCCGTCAGCCCACCCCTGGCCCTGCGCGTCTTCACCTAATCCAGGACCAACCCATGACCGATCCGCCCCCCGCGCCGGCGCCTGCCTCCGCGCCCCACTGGCTGCGCTCCATGCTCAGCGGCGCCGACAATAGGTCCATCGCCATTGGCCGGGTCATCGCCTTTGTCGCCGTGGGTCTGGTTCTGGCCGTGCTGGTGATCGGCATCCCCGTGCTGGAGGCCACGATCTTTGCCCTGAAGAAGATCGAGCCGCCGGTCTGGTTCGCCTTCATGCAGACCCTGATGGCCTATGTCGCCTCCGTCCTGGCGGCCCTGGGCGCCTTCGCCACGGCCGTGGTGGCCCTGACCAATCAGACCGAGCCGAAGCCGCCGCCGCCCGCGGGACCGGGCCAATGACCGACGCCGATATCCTGACCCTGTGCGCTTTCGAGGAAGCCAACCTGGAATGCGACGATGGCCTGGCCGCCATCGCCCGCGTCGTCCTGAACCGGATCCGGCGCCGGTTCTTCAGCGACGGCACGATCGCCGGGACCGTCTTCGCCCACGCCCAGTTCTCATGGACCGAATACGCCATGATCCACGGTCGCTATACCCGCGTGGCCGCGACCCCGCAGGCCGTTCAGGACCGCGCCGGGCGCCTGATGGCCCAGGACAAGGCCTTCACGGGCCGGTGGGCGCGGGCGGCCGGCATCGTCGCCAAGGTGATGGCCGGAACCTATGCCGGCGCCGCCTACGCCCGGCTCACCGACGATGCGGTTCTGTATCTGAATCCGTCCATCAGCAAGACGCCCTGGGCGGTTCCCGAAAAACATGTCTGCGACATCGGCCATCACAGCTTCTTCCGCGCCTGACGCGAGGTTTCCCCATGCCCGCCTTTCTCCTGACCGCCCTGGCCAACCCCAAGGCCTGGGGCGCCGTGGGCGTTGCGCTCGCGCTCGCTCTCCTGGGCCTGCAGACCACCCGCCTGTCCCATGCCAAGCATGATCTGGCGGCGGCCCGCACGGCCCTGATCGATCCTGCGACAAGGCGAACCTGGCAGGCCGAGGCCGCGGCCGATCTGGCCAGCCTCGCCACGGCCCGCCAGGCCGAGGCGGATCTCGCCGCCGCCCTGAGCGTCCAGAACCAGGCCGTGGCCGCCCTCAAGACCCAGGGCGACGCCGCCACCGCCAGCGCGTTGAGGGCGGTCCAGGCCGCGCGATCCCACGTGGTCGCCGCCCAGATCGCCGCCGCCCGCATCCTCGCGGCCCGCCCGGGACCCGATGGCTGCGCCAGCGCCGACCAATTGATCCTGCAAGCCACACAAGGCGCCCAGCCATGAAAGCCATCCCCGCGATCCTGCTCAGCCTCGCCCTTGGGGCCTGCGCCACCGCGCCGCCCGATCGGGCCGTGGCGGTGCGCACGGTGGAGGTTCCCGTGGCTGTCAGGTGCCAGCCCAACCTGGGACCGGAACCGGCCTATCCTGACACCGACGAGGCGCTGAAGGCCGCGCCGGATCTATTTGCCCGGGTGCGGCTGCTGCTTGCGGGCCGCCTGATGCGTATGGGCCGGGACGCCGAGAAGAGCGCCGCGCTCCAGGCCTGCGCGGGGCAGGGGGGCTAGGTCGCGGCGGCTTGAGGCGGGGTCACGGCCCGGCGGGTCATGTGCAGGCCGATCAGGATGCCGGTGCCGACGATCAGCAGGCTTGCTCCCAGATATAGCGCCGCGCGTACGTCATGCTCACCCACCATTCGCGAGGCGATCAGCGGGCCAATGGCGGCGCCCAGCAGTTGCACCGCCCCGCTCTGCACCGCGGCCCGCCGGGACGGGTCCGCCTCGATGGTCATGGGCACCAGGAAGGCGCCCACCAGAATCCCCGACATCCCCGCCACCGTGTTGGCGGCGATGAACAGCCAGGCCGGCGCCGACAGGCCGAAGATCACGAATACGGTCAGATAGGCGCTCGCCGCCGCTATGAAGACGGTCAGCCATCCCACCCGGCCCGCTATGGCCGTGGCCAGGGCGCCGGCCAGGACCTGGCCGCCTAGGGAAAAGGCGGTGGCCGTCCGCGCGACTCCGGCCGGCAGACCGGCTTCCCGAGCCAGGGGCACCAGATAGATCCCCACCGCCGCCGCGGCGGCCACATAGAACAGCGTGGCCAGCAGGGCGATCAGCCCACGGGGCGGCGGCGCGCCGGATTGGCCGTCGGCCTTGGGAAAATCGGCCAGCCTGGGAGGCAGGCGCGGAGCGATGATCGCCCCCAACAGGCCTACCCCGGCCAGCAGCTCAAGGGCGCCATTGGCCCCAAACCGCGGAATGACGATGGCGGCGAAGGCGGTGGAGGCCGCCAGCTGGCTTGCGGTCAGGGCGGTGAACAGTACCGCGGCCCAGCGCTCCGGCGTCTGGGTGCGGGCGATCATGCTGATGGTGATCCACAAAAGCAGACCCTCCGGAACCCCGGTCAAGGCCCTGATCCCGATCACCGCCCCGTCGGTTTGAACCCGGATCGCCAGAAGATTGGCCAGCATCAGGGCCAGGGCCGAGCCGGCCCCAATCCAACGCAGATTGCGCGGCTTCAAGAGAGCGCTGGCCGCGCCCGTGGTCGCCGCCATGCACAGGGCCTCGGCCATGGCCGAAAGGCCGATGCCTCCTGCGCTCAGGCGATGTTCTTCCGACAGCGCCCCCAGCAGCACAGCCAGCAATCCGCCCGCCAGCAACCCCACTACGCCCATGGCGATCGAGGCGGCGCCCTCGATCGGGCTCAGGGGCGGACCAAACGCCTCGTGGACCACATGTTCGTCGGCGGCGCTGTCGATGGTCATGCAGTACGGTCCTTGGAATGCGGGCGGATCAGAGAAGGATTACGGTCATGAACCCAATCGATTGGATCACCGGGGGCGCGGCGACGGGCATGTTCGTCCTGTCCCTGGGCGCCGTGGCGATTTCGCACGGCGCCCACCGCGCCCGCACCGACGGCCTGGAGGCCGACGTCAAGGGCCTGGACGAGCGCGTGCAGGCCTTGGAGGCCCTCAAGATCTCGGTGGAAGGCCTGACCCGGGGTATCGAACACCTGGGGGAACGGCTGGTGGACAGCCAAAAGCTGAGCGGCTCGGAACTGGCCCGCCTGGCGGACCAACTGGCCGCCGGCCAGCGTTTGATGGATGCGCGCTTTGACGCCATGAAGGAATTGAGCGCGCGGGAGCTGGATGAGGTCAAGCACGGCGTGCGCAACATCCGCCAGACCCTGGAACGGGATCCTCGCGTCATGGCCTGAGGCGCCGCGCGCCCTCTGATTATGTTTCGTCCCCACGGGCCTATTGGGGCGGCTGGGGCGGCGCCGTCAAATGAGCAAATGTTCAGAATGGAGAAATGGCCATGCGAACCCGTTTTTCGCGCCCGATGTGACGGGACGGGCGCGAGCGGGTCCGGCGTCGCGGTCAGGCCGTGGCGAAGGCCTCAGCCAATCCGACGCTGTGGTGAAGCCTT
This sequence comes from Caulobacteraceae bacterium, assembly GCA_031291685.1. Lineage (GTDB taxonomy): Bacteria > Pseudomonadota > Alphaproteobacteria > Caulobacterales > Caulobacteraceae > Poindextera. The sequence goes on from JARLIP010000127.1 coordinate 6,065, forward strand.
GCGGCGCGCGGAGGCGGCGCGATCATAGTTGTCGGGAATGATCCGTCCCAGAAGCACGAGGGCGGTCGCGAACACAAAGCCGGCCATGGCCAGCGTCACCAGGGGATCGATCATGATTGCTCCGGTCCCGTCCTGTTGGGCTTGACCAGAACAAGCTCTCCTACAGGGCGGGTCCACCCTAGCCCTCCGGTCAGGGCGGTTTTGAGGTCCCTTGATTTCAGCCGGGGCGCCCCGTGCTCAAAAACGGGGCGGAAGTTGGGCGTTCGCTGCAATCCTTCGATACGCGATGGGGCTGGGTTGGGCCGCATTGTTCGGCTAGCGTGTGGCTGGTTTAGAGGGGGAGTAACGTATGATGGACGATCTGGATCAGTTTGACGCCCTGGGTCTCGGGGATCTCGTCAATCGCGGCGAGATAGATCCCGCCGCCTTGCTGGATCGGGCCATCGCGCGGGTCGAGGCCGTCAATCCCAAGATCAACGCCGTGGTGCTCAAGCACTATGATGAAGCCCGGGCTCAATTGGCCGCCGGCCGCCCAACGGGGCCCTTCGCGGGCGTTCCGTTTCTGCTGAAGGACCTAAACGCGGCCCTCGCCGGCACAGTGACCACAGATGGGTGCCGCGCCTATAGCGACTGGACCGCCACCGTCGATGGAACCCTGCCGCGTCGGGCCAAGGCCGCTGGCCTGACTATCTTTGGAAAGACCGCCAGCCCTGAATTCGGCCTGACCACCACCACCGAGAGTCTGCTTTGGGGCGCGACCCGCAACCCATGGAACCTGGATCGCATCGCCGGCGGATCTTCAGGCGGCGCGGCCGCCGCGGTGGCCGCCCGGATACTGCCCATGGCTCACGCCTCTGACGGCGGCGGCTCGATCCGCATTCCGGCGGCCTGCTGCGGCCTGTTCGGTCTGAAACCCACCCGGGGGCGAGTGCCCTATGGCCCCGGCGCCGGGATTGGCTGGAACGGTCTGTCGACCCAGCATGCGGTGACCATTAGCGTGCGGGACTCCGCCGCCCTCCTGGACGCCCTGGCCGGCCCTGAAATTGGCGACAGCGTCGTGCCGCCCCGGACCGAGGGCCGCTATCTCGACGCCGTGACCCGTCCCTCCGGCGCCTTGCGGATCGCGGTGGTCGAGACTCCAGCCAGCGGCGCGCCGGTTCATCCGGACGTGCGCGAGGCCCTCCAGGACGTGGCTCGTCTTTGCCAATCCCTGGGCCATCATGTGGAGCCCGCCACCTTGACCCTGAACGCCACCGCCCTCGGCGAGGCCATGGGAGTCGGCATGGCCGTGGACGTGGCCAGTCGCCTGGAGCGCCGAGGCGCGCAGCGGGGAAGGCCGGTCACCGAGGATGAGGTCGAGGGCGTGACCTGGCGCCTTGCCCTGCGCGGCCGCCAGGTCACCGGCCAGGCCTACGCCAACGCCCGGCGAACCCTGGACGAGGCCGGCGTCGCCTACGCCCAGCAGTTCGGCGACTATGATCTGGTGCTGTCGCCGACGGTGGCCGAGCCGCCGGGACCCCTTGGCCGATTGGGGCTGAGCCCACAAGACATTGGGGACTATATCCGGGCTGTTGGCGCCTTCAGTCCCTACACGGCCCTGCACAACGAGATCGGCCTGCCGGCCATGTCCGTGCCGCTGTTCTGGAACGCCGAGGGCTTGCCGATCGGCGTCATGTTCGCCGCGCCCTTCGCCCGGGAAGATCTATTGTTCAGTCTGGCGGGTCAGCTCGAGGCGGCCCGCCCCTGGGTGGGTCGGATACCGCCGGTCAACGCGCTCTGAAGGCGAGGGCTTGAGGTTCAGGCCTTGGCCTTGCGGGGCGTGGGTCGCCAATTGAGGCCTTCGCGGTTCTTCACCCAGCGGCCGATGCGGCGATAGTCGTCGTCGCCGGCCGCGCCGATCGGCAGGAGTTCGGTGAGGGCGGCCTCGATATAGGTGAAGTTCACCCCGCGATTGCGCCCGGCGAACTGCTCCGCCTCGTCCTTGGCCCAGGCGATGGCGGTCTCGTCATCCTTGATACGCAGCCGCAAGGGCGGTAGCCGGTTATTGTCCAGCGCGTTCAGGCGGTTCTTCGACGGCGCGTGCCGCAGATCGAGTTGATAGGTCTTCATAGTCTTCAGTCCGATGAAATGCGCGCCACGTCCAGCCTAGAGCGGCGAGGACAACCGCCTGATATTGGCCCGAACCCTGCTGCGATAGAGCGCCAGCGCCCGGGACGAGGCCCTGTGATGACGGCCGGCGAGGGTGTTGGTCAGGAATTCCGCCTGAACATCCAGGGCGGTCCAGGCCTTCTCCGTGACCATCATCTCGGCTTCGGCCGCGGCGGCGGGGCCGCCCAGGCTGAGCTTAATCAGGCGCAGGCCGATAACGCGCTGCGACTCCACACCAAGGCGCATGGCCTTGAACGGCAGGTCGAGCCAAGCGTTTCCGCGGCGGGTCATGGTGACGATCTCCGGTCGGATGCGCGCGCCATGTTGCGCCGCAGCATTCCGAGTGACATCACTACCGGCCCCGGAGCCCTTTGAAAACGTTTTTCACCAGATCGTTCGTCTGCCGGGCGAACCCGTCCGGGCTGGGCTAGGGCTTCAGACCCAGGGTCCGATCCGGCGCCCCGGCGGCGTCGAAATAGGTCTGGCCTGCCGACTCCTGCAGATTGAGGACGGTCACGAAGCCATTTTGCGCCGGCGCGGATCGAACCGTGCGGGACGTGGAGGCTGGCGTCTCGCCGCCCTTGAGGCTCTCGGCCAGCACACGGCCGGTCTCGTGACCCTTGGCTTTCAGGTCAAGGCCCAGAACCTTGGCCAGGGTGATGGCGAGGTCCGCATTGCTGACGGGCGCCGGATCGACGAAGCCGGCTTTGAAGTCGGGGCCGATGGCGGCCATGAAGTTGTGAGTGTCCTGGCGACCGAATGAGCCGTGAATGCCCTGGCCTTGCTGAAGGGTGGTGTCGGCCACCTCCGCCCCGCAGATCTCGGGCTGGTCGCAGCCGGTGGAGAAGCTGCGGAAACTGACCATGATCGCCGGGGCTGGTGTCAGGGCGCTTCCCTTCAGGCCGATAAGGCTCGTGGGCAGGGCGCCTGGAATGGCGCCCAGGTCGTCGGTGGTGAACACCGCGCCCGTATAGTCCTGGCTGACCAGGGCCTCGACGATCTTGGGCGCGAGGGCCCGGCCGGCGGGGGTTGGCAGCCAGATCGCGTCCGAGCCGCCGTTGATGCCGATCACGATGTCCGGATGCTGCGGATCGGCGCCCAGGATCACGCCGCCCTGGCGGGGATGGAAGCCTTCAGAGAGTTCCACATCAAGCCCGCTGGATTCAAACAGCGGCAGGCCCAGGGCTTTGGACAGGTCGATGCCGAGGAAGCCGGGCGGCAGGAAGCCGGCGGGAACGTCCCGAAAGGTCATCTTGGCCGCGGCGCTGGTCTGGCTCTGCTTGGAGGTGACCGAAAAGCCATGGTCGGCGGTCACCACGATGTCGGTGTCCTGATCCAGGCCCTGAGCCTTCAGGGCGTCCCGCAGTCTTTGCAGGTCATCCGAAGCGTTGCGTATGGCCGCCAGACTGGTCGGTCCGTTGATTCCGGGGGTCAGGCTGTTCAGGCTGTCGCCGGTATTGTGCTGGGTGCCGTCAGGGTCACGGGACCAGAACACCAGGGCGAAGGGCCTGTCCGCCGCCTTGAAGCGCGGCAGCAGCACCTGGGTGGCGACCTGGACGAACCAGTCCTGCTGCTCGGCGTTGGATACATGCACGCCCGAGCGGATGAAGTCGCCCGGGTCGGCGTTGAGGCCGCGATCCGGCGCGATCACCCCCAGCTTGGCGGCTTTCAGCGCCTGAGCGATGTCCGTCGACAGGGGCAAACCATCGGGCTGACCCGTTTCGTCGTCGATGACGACAGTGGTGGCGCCGTCCCGGGCGGTGACGTCCTGAATCGCCGTCGGGCCAAGTTTGCCTACGGCCGCGGTCGAGAAACCCGCCGCCCGGGCCGCCGCGAGCAGGGTGGTCTCGTTCAGATAGTTGCCCTCGAACCGGGCGTTCAGGTCGCCCAGAACCCCGTCATCCTCCACCGGAGCCACCAGGGCGCCATAGGCGGCGGGCAGGGCGGGGGCGTCGGCGAAGAGGGTGTTTGCGAAATCCCCCGTGTCTCCCAGGCGGTGGCCCGTGGCGATGGCCGAGGCGTTGGGGGTTGTGATCGTCGGATAGAGGGAATGGCTGTTGTGGAAGTCCACCCCGTCCCGCCGGATGGCCGCCAGGGCTGGCGCCGTATCGGGCGAGACGATGCTTGAGCGCAGGCCGTCGGCGACGAAGATGATCAGGTTATGCGGACGCTCGGGGGCGCCTGGGGCGGGCGCGGCCCAAGCCGGCGCGCTGAGCAGCAGGCCCATGGCCAGGGCCAGGCCAGAAACGGATCGATAATACTGACGGGTCACAGGACTCTCCCACGGGCCGCGCGGCCTGCCGGCTAGATGGTCGAGAATTATAACAACTGTGCGATGGCGGCGGCGCCAAGCGGTGGGAAAAAGCCAGGAGCCTATTTGCTGATGCGGGTCAGTTCGTATTCCTTCAGGCCCGGGGCGTCCCTCAGGCGCACCGCCAGACTGGCTATCGCCGCCGCCCTGGAACTCCTCAGCAAACCGCGAAACTCGATCGTCTCCCCGCCGTCGGCAAGACGATAGCTGGTGTCGCTGAACTCCACATCGTGCTCGCCGAGCAGTAGCCGAAGTTCGGTTTCGTTGGGCGCCGCCCCGGTTTGGAAGCGGAATGTCGCCAGGGTATAGATGCGCCATGGGATCGTGTCCTCAAGCCAGCGGAACACGATCAGAGTGATCAGTACGGCCGCCGTGGTCATGACCCCGGGCCAGAACTGATCGCGGCCGAACAGGATGCCGATCGCGGCCGTGGCCCAGATGCAGGCCGCCGTGGTCAGGCCCTGGACATTGGCGCCTTCCTTGAAGATCACGCCGGCGCCCAGGAAGCCGACCCCGGTCATGATCCCCTGGGCCAGCTGCGGGGTGGGGTCGATCCCTACGGGGATGGCCGCGTAAAAGCCCAACATCAGACCGGGATGGGCGGCGATCGACATGACGCTGCCGGACGACAGGCCGACCAGGGCGTGGGTGCGAAACCCGGCCGCGCGACCGTTATAGCTGCGCTCCAGGCCGATCAGGCTGCCCGCGATCCAGGCGCAGGCGAGATTCAATGCGATTTCTGCGAGTTGTGGACTCAAGGGCGATCCTCCGAGCACGCAGATATATCCCACCTCGAAGAAGGAACGATTCAATTCGGTGACGTTGGACCCGTTTGGCGCGCCCCGCTCAGACGCAAATATATTCAGGTGCTGAGGTGCGCGCCCGGAACCAGCCTCAAGGCCAAGGTCCAGCTCACAATGGTACGCTGAGTCATGTTTCAGCGGTGATGGCGAGTTTGTCTTGGCGCGACGAAACGACCCATTGCCTGGATCATTGGAACAACGCTGATACCGGCTGGTGAAATCTCTTCCATTCAGCGATAGTCAACCTTGACTCGCGTCTCAGGAGAATCTGGGCGGGAAGTCGAGCAAAGACAGGGCTGTCGCCGCTGTGCGGCGCGGTGGGGGCGTAATCAATGAGCGGGCCATATTGGCCTTATTCGATCAGCGTGCGACCGAATCCGGGTGGCTTTGGCGCTCAGGTCGAGGGCGTTGATCTTTCCAAGCCCCTGGCGCCAGAAGCCCTGGCGGCGGTGCGGGGCGCGTGGGCGGAGCACGCGGTGATCTGGTTTCCGGATCAGCCCCTGACCCACGATGAGTTGGAAGCCTTCACCATGCAGATCGGACCCTTTGGGGAAGATCCCTATGTGGAGCCGATTGAGGGGCGCCCGCATATTCTTGAGGTGCGGCGTGAAGCGGAAGAGATCGCAACGCCCTTCGGGGCGGCTTGGCACTCGGACTGGAGCTTTCAGGAGAGACCGCCATCCGCCACCCTGCTTCATGCAAAGGTGGTTCCGCCCAGGGGTGGCGACACCCTGTTCGCGGACGGTTGCCGGGCCTACGAGACCTTAAGCCCGCTGCTTCAGCACATGCTGGCCCCCATGCGGGCGATCCATTCGGCGTCTCGCGTCTATGGTCCCGATGGGGTTTACGCCAGGGATGGCGATGCCCGCGCCATGCGGCTTCGGATCGACCCGGCAGCCGATGGCCGATGCGCCCATCCCCTAGTGCGGACCCACCCGGTGACCGGACGCAAGGCCCTGTTCGTCAATCCGGTCTATACGGTCGGCATTGAGGACATGAGCGTGGCGGAGGCCGAGAGCCTATTGAAATTCCTGTTCAAACACATGACCGAGGACGTCTTTGTCTATCGTCACCGGTGGCGGCCAGACACGCTGCTTATGTGGGATAACCGCTGCGTCATGCACAATGCGACTGGAGGCTATGACGGCTTTCAGAGGCTGATGCACCGCACCACAGTGGCGGGCCAAACGCCGGTTTAGCCGCGTAGGCCCTCGGCGAAGTTGCTCAGGGTGTCTTTGAGCGCCTTGGCGGCCGTGGGGTCGATGGGCAGCTTGCACATCAGGGCGAGCGGGATCGCAGCCGCGCGATCGCGCAGGGTTTGGCCTTCGTCGGTCAAGTGGACGCGGACCCGACGCTCATCGGCCTGATCCCGGCGGCGACTGACCAGACCCGCCTTTTCCAGGCGCTTGAGCAAGGGGGTCAGGGTACCCGAATCCAGGCCCAGCTTGTCACCCAGCTCGCTCACCGTCAGTGGGGCGAATTCCCACAGGGCCAGCATGGTCAGGTACTGGGGATAGGTCAGGCCGAGAGGCTCCAGCAGCGGGCGGTAGAGCCGTGTCACCAGATTGCTGGCGCTGTAGAGCGCAAAGCAAAGCTGCACATCCAGTCGCAGCAGGTCGGGGATTTCCCCGACCTGCTGCGCGTCGTCGTGGCAATTCGTATCGCGCGTCATGAGACCTTCACAGTGGGCGTCACGGGCACATTGCCACGAATCGCATTGGAATAGGGACAGACCTCATGGGCGCGGGCCACCAGGGCTTCGGCTGCGGCCTGATCCAAACCTTTGACCTCCGCTTCCAGGGCGACGCCCAGGGCGAAGCCACCCTCGGGGGTGGGGGACAGGCTGACCGTGGCTGTGACGCTGGCGTCTGTCAGAGGCAGTTTGCCCAGTCGGGCCACGTGCCGTATCGCGCTCTCGAAACAGGCGGCATAGCCCGCGGCGAACAACTGCTCGGGATTGGTGTGTCCGCCGGGCCCTCCCAGTTCCTTGGGCGGGGCGAGATCGAGGGCCAGCAGGCCATCGTTGGATTCGACGTGGCCAGCGCGGCCGCCGACGGCGCGGGCTTGGGTGGAATAGAGAACGGACATGAGAGCCTCCTTGGTTGAGGCTATTAAATTGTACACAATTTAATTGTTTCAATGGGTCTTTGGCAATTTTCTCCTTGTCGTGAAACCAGGTTTCTCCGAAGGGCTATTGCGCCGCGGCTGCGGTCTCCTCGATCCCGAGCTCGGCCATCATGGCGCGGCGGTCCGGGCCGAGGGGCGGAGGATAGAGCTCCGCGTTGCGGCGCTTGCCCCGCGCCCACCATCCCATGACCTTGGCCATATTCGCCGGCCGCTTCAGCCAGGCGCCCGGGGGATCAATCATGTGAAAGTCGCGCATAGCCGCCCGCAGCAGGTCGATATCGGATCGCACGGCGATCCGGACCCCGTCATTGATGAAGCTTTGGGTCAGTCGGCCCCGCAGGGACGGGGTATGGTTGGGGTCTCGGGTTTGCAGGGCGCGTCGAACGGCGGCGCGATCCTGGCTGCGCATATTGTCATAATAGACGGTCAGTTCGTCGCGCACGCGCATGTCATAGAGCCGCGCGCGGGCGCTGGGTTCGCCGACCTGCCGCAGCACTTGACCCAGGATCTGGGCCTCGATGGCGGCGAAGGAGCAGCCTCGGCCATAGAGCGGGTTGGTGCGGATCAGGCTGTCGCCCACGGCGAAGAAGCCCAGGGTGGCGCGCTGGTCCGAGGTGACAAAGCTGCGCCAGCGGCTGCGCAGATCTCCCATGCCGAACACCTTGCTGATCGGCTCGGCCGTCGCGGGATCGGTCCAGGGGGCGATGCCTGGAAGCAGGGCGCAGATGCGGTCGAAGATCTCCGGCCGCACGATGTTCTGGCGAATCTCCATCTCGATCTCGGGCACCGCCAGGGTGATCGAGAAGCAGCGGTTGTCGCCCGGAAACAGCCCGTACTTGATGAAGCCCAGATCCCCGGTGCCGGGGGCCTTGGTCCGGGGCGGCTCGCCCTGTCCCTCCAGAAGTCGGTAGTGCCGCGTGAAATAGAGAATGCCGCAGTCCTCGGCCTCCTCGACCACACCCGCGCCGGCCTCGGCCAGTTGTTCAGGAGCTGGCGAGTTGCGCCCCGCCGCATCAATGATCAGGTCGGCGCGCCACTCCCCGGCCTCGCCCTCAAGGTCGCCATTGACGCCCACGACGCGGAACTGGCCTTCCTCCAGAGTTTCCAGGATCAGGTTGCGAACGGTGACGCCTGACTGAATCGTGACCCCCGGCAGGGCCTCGACATAGCGACGGATCACCAGTTCCAGGGTGGTGCGGCGGCTGGTGAGGACCGCCATGTCCCGATCGCCCGGCAGCGGCGCATAGCTGGCTTTCAGAGCCTCGGGCAGCATGTCGGCGAAGCCGATCTCACGGCAGCCGGCGGCCAGGAGTTGCTCCAGAAGCTTGGGGTGTTGATCCTTGATGATGGTGCGAAGGCGCGCGAGGAAGGCGTGGCTGTGCCGCAGATGACCGACGCCCCGGCGGTTCCAGTCGAAAAAGGCCTGCTCGGCGTCTCCGGTGGGCGGCGGTGCGTCCCGCTCAAGCAGGGTGATGGCGCGGCCGGTGGGCGCAAGCGCCAGGGCCACATTCAATCCCGCTATGCCCGCGCCGATGACAAGAACCGTTTCCGCCATGATTATCTCCGTCCCCTCGGGTCGTTTCGCCCGATGCTTGCGGGCCAACCCTAGGTGAGAGTTGCAGCCCGCGCCATCGCCTGTGGTGTTCTCGAGAAATAATGGGTTATCTTCGTTCATAAGAAAGCCAGACCTTCAATGGCGACGACAAGAGGGAGAGCCCAGATGCATGATCTGGTCATACGTAACGGCATGCTTATCGATGGCGCCGGGACCGCTGCGCGCGCCGCCGATATTGCGGTGGACAACGGCCGCATCACCGCGGTGGGCGACGATATCGGGGCGGGACGGCGCGAAATCGACGCCGAGGGGCATCTCGTCACCCCAGGCTGGGTTGATATCCACACCCACTATGACGGCCAGGTGACCTGGGATCCCTATCTGTCGCCCTCCTGCTGGCATGGGGTGACCACGGTGGTGATGGGCAATTGCGGCGTAGGCTTCGCGCCGGCGCGTCCCGATCGCCGGGAGTGGCTGATCGCGCTGATGGAGGGGGTGGAGGACATTCCCGGCAGCGCCCTGGCAGAGGGTATCAAATGGAACTGGGAGACCTTTCCCGAATATATGGACAGTCTGGAGGGGCAGGGCCGAGTCCTCGACGTGGCCACCCAGGCTCCCCACGGCTCCATTCGCGCCTATGTCATGGGCGAGCGCGGCGCCCGTAATGAAGCGGCCACCCCAGAGGACATCGCCGAGATGTCCAAAATCGTCGGCGAAGCGATCGAGGCGGGGGCTCTCGGCTTTTCCACCTCCCGCACCATGCTGCACCGGTCAAAAGACGGCGAGCCGGTGCCGGGCACCTTCGCCAGCGCCGATGAACTGATGGGCATCGGCCGGGCCATGGGCGAGGCGGGCCATGGCGTGTTCGAGCTGGCTTCGGACATGGCGCCGGCGGAGAGCGAATTTGAGTGGATGAAAGACTTGGCCCGGGAAACCGGCCGGCCGGTGACCTTCGGCCTCCTGCAATCCCCGCTCCAACCGGAAAAATGGCGGGATCTGCTGCGGATGACCGAGACCGCGCGGGAGGAGGGGGCTCAACTGACCGCCCAGATCGCCTGCCGGCCCACCGGCATGGTCCTGGGATGGCAAAGCACCGTGCATCCCTTCATCGGCCGCGCCAGCTATCGCGCCATCGCCCATCTGCCTTTCGCCGAACGCCTGCAAAGGCTGCGGGATCCGGCGGTGCGGGCGGCGATCCTGGCTGACCCGTCAGCGGACATGGGACCGATCGGCAGCATCCTGACCCAGGGGTTCGATCGGATGTTCCGCCTGGAGGCCGGCGAGACCCTCGACTATGAACCCCGCGCCGAGGACAGCGTTGCCGCTCTGGCGGCGCGCACTGGCCAGAAGCCCGATGCGATCGTCTATGACATGCTGATGGAGCGGGACGGGCGGGGCTATATCTATCTACCTCTGCTCAACTACGCCCAGTTCAACTTCGACCATATACACGAGATGATGAACCACCCGGCGACGGTGCTCAGCCTGTCGGACGGGGGCGCCCACTGCGGCGTGATCTGTGACGCCAGCTTTCCCACCTACATGCTGACCTATTGGGCGCGGGATCGGGCCCGGGGCGAGCGCCTGCCGATCGAGAAGATCGTCTCCATGCAGACTCGCGACACGGCCCGGCTTTATGGCCTGAACGATCGCGGCTTGATCGCTCCGGGCATGAAGGCGGACATCAATATCATCGACTATGATGGGCTGAAGATCCTGCCGCCGGAGATGGTCTTTGATCTGCCCGCGGCCGGCCGGCGGCTGATCCAGCGGGCCGAAGGCTATCGCGCGACCATCGTTTCCGGTGTCGTGACCTTCGAGGACGGCGTCGCAACGGGTGAAATGCCGGGGCGGCTGGTGCGTGGACCTCAACACGCCTGACGGGCGCGATTAAGGACGCGCGTGGCATGACGGTTGAAGTCGCGATCTTGGCTAGGTCGTATTTTCGCCTCAATCCTGAAACGAACCGTGGCTAAAGCCATGGGCTGCGACCTTCTGTCGCGCCGGCCGGTGGCTCACCTGAAGGGGTGAGGCCGCCGCCTCCGTGCATAGACGCCCTCTGAAAGTCCTTTTAAGAACGCCATATGCGCAGAATCCTTCCCTGTATCGTGATCTTGGCCGCCGCTTTTGTTTCCGCCTGCGCCAAGGGCAAGGTGGATCACACGCCGCCGCCCGCGGTGGTGAAGGTCTCGACGCCCTTGTCGCGCAAGGTGATCGACTGGGACGATTATGTCGGCCAGTTCGTGGCGGTGGATTCCGTGGACGTGCGCCCCCGGGTCTCTGGCTATCTGCAAAGCGTGGCGTTCAAGGACGGCGATGTGGTCCGCAAGGGCCAGTTGCTGTTCGTCATCGACCCACGCCCCTATCAGGCGATCCTCGACCAGGCCAAGGGTCAGGAAGCCCGCGCTCAGGCCAGTTTGACCAACGCCCGCACCGAGCTGGAGCGCGGCAAGAAGCTGTTCGCCGGAAGCGCCATCAGCGAGCAGGCCTATGACGCCCTGGTCGCCACCGAGCGGCAGGCGACGGCGGATCTGGCGGCCGCCCAGGCCACCGTGCGCACCGCCGCGCTCAATGTCAGCTTCACCCAGGTGACCGCCCCGGTCAGCGGGCGCATCTCCGACCGCCGGATTTCCCCGGGCAATCTGGTGACCGCCGACAGCACCATCCTGACCAATATCGCCAATCTGAACCCGATCCGCTTCGCCTTCACCGGATCGGAGGCGCTCTATCTGAAATACCAACGCGCCAATTCCGACGGCAGCCGGGAGACCTCGCGCACCGCCGCCAATCCGGTGGAGATCCGCCTGCAGGACGAGCCGACCTATCGTTGGAAAGGGCATATGGAGTTCGTGGACAATGTCCTCGACACCGGTTCCGGCACCATCCGGGCCCGGGCTCTGGTGGACAATCCCGACAACTTCCTGACCCCGGGCATGTTCGGCCACATGCGGCTGCTGGGCTCGGGCGCCTATATGGCCCTGCTGATCCCGGATCAGGCGGTGGTCACCGACCAGACCCGCCAGGTGGTCTATGTGGTGGACGCCTCCGGCAAGGTCTCGCAAAAGCCGGTGACCCTCGGTCCCCTGACAGGTGGTCTGCGGGTGATCCGCTCCGGGCTCGCCGCCAATGACCGGGTGATCGTGGAAGGCGTCCAGCGCGCCCGGCCCGGCGCCAAGGTCAACGCCCAGACGACCAAGATCGCCGACACACCCTCCGCCGCCGACGCCGGCGGGCTGATCACGCCCCCGGCCGGCTCGGCCACCCTCGTCGACAGTGGCCACTGATCCGCGATGAAGATCTCGCATTTCTTCATCGAGCGGCCGGTGTTCGCGGCCGTCGTGGCGGTGCTGATCACCCTGGTGGGGGCGATCGCCTTTCCCGGCCTGCCGATCTCCCAGTATCCGGATATCGTTCCGCCGACCGTGACGGTCAGCGCCACCTATCCCGGCGCCTCGGCCGAGGTGCTCGCCGACACCGTCGCCACGCCGATCGAGGAGCAGATCAACGGCGTGGAGAACATGCTCTACATGTCCTCCCAGGCCACGGGGGATGGCCACGTCACCATCACCGTGACGTTCAAGCTCGGCACGGATCCGAACCAGGCCCAGGTGCTGGTCGAAAATCGGGTCGCCACCGCCACGCCCCACCTGCCGTCCCAGGTGGTCAGCTCCGGGGTGGTGGTGCGCAAGGCTTCGTCGGACTTCCTGATGGCGGTCCACATGTATTCGCCGGACGGCTCCCTCGATCAGCAGTACATCGCCAACTATGTCGGCCTGCATGTGCGCGACGCCCTGTTGCGGGTGCCTGGGGTGGGGGACATCGGCAGCCGCGCGGCGCGGGACTATTCCATGCGGATCTGGATCGACCCTGACCGGACCGCCGCCCGTAATCTGACGGTGGACGATGTCGTCAACGCCCTGCGCAGCCACAATGTGCAGGTGGCCGCCGGCGCCGTGGGCCAGCCGCCGTTCAATCAGGGTGGCGCGGCCTTTCAGCTGAATGTGGAGGCCCTGGGGCGCCTGACCACCCCCGCGCAATTCGGGGACATCGTCGTCAAGTCGGACGCGCAGGGACGCGTGACCCGGGTCAGCGACATCGCCCGGATCGAACTGGGCGCGGCGGACTATACGACCAACGCCTACATGAATGAGAAGAACGCCGTGGCCATGGGCATTCTTCAGCAGCCGGGCTCCAACGCCCTGACCACGGCGGACGCCATCAAGGCCGAGATGAACAAGCTGAAGCGGGATTTCCCGCCCGGCCTCGACTATCGGATCATCTACAACCCGACCGACTATGTCCGCGCCTCCATTGAGGAGGTCTATAAAACCCTGTTCGAGGCCCTGATCCTGGTGGTCGTGGTCGTGATGGTGTTCCTGCAGAGCTGGCGCGCGGCTCTGATCCCGGTCATCGCGATTCCGGTCTCCCTGATCGGCACCTTCGCCGTCATGGCCGCCTTTGGCTTTTCCCTGAACAACCTGTCCCTGTTCGGTCTGGTGCTGGCGATCGGGATCGTGGTCGATGACGCCATCGTGGTGGTGGAGAACATCGAACGGCGCCTGTCCCAGGGGATGAGCCCGCGTGAGGCGGCCCACACCACCATGGACGAGGTCGGCGGCGCCCTGGTGGCCATCGCCCTGGTGCTGACGGCGGTGTTCGTGCCCACGGCCTTCATCAGCGGTATCTCGGGTCAATTCTACAAGCAGTTCGCCCTGACCATCGCCACGGCGACCCTCATTTCCCTGATCGTGTCCCTGACCCTGTCGCCGGCCCTGGGCGCCCTGATCATGAAGGCGCACAAATCCCATGAGGCCCATGCGAAGCGCGGCCTGCTGGGCCAATTCGCCGATCGCTTCAACGCCGGCTTCGACAGGCTCAGCACCGGCTATTCGCGGGTGGTGCATCGGTTGGTGCGGCTGGTGGCCGTCATGCTGGCGCTCTATGTCGGCCTGCTCGGGCTTACGGGCTGGCGTCTGACGGCCACGCCCCAGGGCTTCATCCCCGCCCAGGACCAGGGCCAGTTGCTGGTCTCCGTCACCCTGCCGCCGGGCGCCGCCCTCGGTCGGACCGACGCGGTCATGCGTCAGGTGACACAGATCCTGCGCAGTACGCCGGGGGTGTTCGCGGCGTCGGTCTATGCCGGGGTGGACGCCACCAGCGGCACTACAGCGTCGAACGGTGGTCAGGTCTATCTGATGCTGAAGCCGTTCGCGGAGCGCTATCGCGACGGCCTGCAGACCCCCAAGGTGATCGCCGACCTGAACAAACGTCTCAGTGTGATCACCGCGGCCGACATCAAGATCATTCAGCCGCCGCCGGTCCGCGGCATCGGCTCGACGGGTGGGTTCAAGCTGATCGTCGAGGACCAGGGCGGTCACGGCTATCAGGCTCTGGAGGCGGCGACCCGGGATCTGGCCGATGCGGCCAAGGCCTCGCCAGAGATCAGCTCCGCCTTCGTAACCTTTAATACCCGCACCCCGCGGATCTTCGCCGACATCGACCGCACCAAGGCCGAGATGCTTGGAGTGCCGGACGCCAATATCTTCAACACCCTGCAGACCTATCTGGGCTCGACCTATATCAACGACTTCAATCTGTTCGGTCACACCTTTCAGGTCCTGGCCCAGGCCGACTGGCCCTATCGCAACGATGCGGCGCGCCTACAGGAACTGAAGACCCGCTCCACCTCCGGGGCCATGGTGCCCCTGGGCTCGGTGGTCAATATCAAGCCGATCACCGGTCCCTACCGGGTGCTGCGATACAATCTGTTTCCCGCCGCCGAGATCCAGGGAGACACCGCCCCGGGCTATTCGACGGGGCAGGGGATGGCGGCGATGGAGCGTCTGGCGCGGGAGCGCCTGCCCGCCGGCTATAATGTGGAATGGACGGAACTGGCCTATCAGCAGCAATTGGCTGGAAATACGGGCGGCATCGTCTTCGTCCTGGCGGTGGTGTTCGTGTTCCTGCTGCTGGCGGCGCTCTATGAAAGCGTGACCCTGCCCCTGGCCGTGATCCTGATCGTGCCCATGTGCCTGTTGGCGGCCATGCTGGGGGTCAATCTTCGGGGGATGGACAACAACATCCTGACCCAGATCGGTCTGGTGGTGCTGATCGGTCTGGCGGCCAAGAACGCCATCCTGATCGTCGAGTTCGCCCGCCAGGGTGAACTGGAGCATGGTCTGGAGGCCCATGAGGCCGCGTCGGAGGCGGGCCGGGTGCGGCTGCGGCCGATCCTGATGACCTCCTTCGCCTTCATCCTGGGGGTTGCGCCCCTGGCCTTCGCCACCGGCGCCGGCGCGGAAATGCGTCAGGCCCTGGGGGTGGCGGTGTTCTTCGGCATGATCGGGGTGACGCTGTTTGGCCTGCTGTTCACGCCGGTCTTCTATGTGGTCTGCCGCGCCCTGTCGGCGCGGCTGCCCCAACCGCCCAAGCGCCGGCCCTTGGCGCCCACAACCGGCGGCGCGCCTCATGACGCCGATCTGGCGGGGGGCAAGTAGCCTCATGATCAAGCCCGCGCTTCCTTTGATCCTGGCCGCCGCGACCTTGAGCGCCTGCGCGGTCGGACCCCGCTATCAGCATCCCGCGACCCCGCCCCAGGCCGTCGGCCCGTTCGCCTCGACCCAGGTGGGTCAGGCCGTCTCCGACCCGGTCTCGCCGACCTGGTGGCGGCTCTACCAGGCCCCGGTGCTGGACCGGCTGGTGGAGCAGGCCCTGGCGGAGAACCAGAACCTGAAGGTGGCCGCCGCCAATCTGGACTATGCCGAGGCCCTGACCGGCGAGGCGCGAACCAACCTGCTGCCGACCACGGATCTGTCGGCGGGCGCCAACTATGGGCGCGGCGCCACGGCCAATGCCGCGGCGGCCGCGGCGGGCAGGTCCCACGCCAAGAGCGCCTGGTCCTACAGTACGGGCTTTACCGCAGCCTATCAGGTGGACCTGTTCGGCCGGGTGCGCCGGACCATCGAGGCGGCCCGGGCCAACGCCGAGGAGGCCAAGGCGGCGGAAGACGCCGTGCGGGTCACGGTCGCGGCGGAGACCACCTCGGCCTATGTCCAGGCCTGTGGATACGCCGCCCAGGCGGCGATTGCGCGGCGATCCCTGGATACGGCGCGGAAGACCTATGATTTGACCGCGCGGCGCCGTGTGCTGGGCGCCGTCTCCGATTTCGACCTGGCCCAGGCCCGGGCCACCCTCGAACAGGCCAAGGCCGTGGTCCCCGGCCTGGACGGCCAACGCCGCAATGCGCTGCTCGAACTGACCGCGCTCCTGGGCAAGACCCCGTCCGAAATCCCCGCCGAGGCGGCGGCCTGCGTGGCGCCGCCGCGCCTGTCGCGCCCGCTGCCCGTGGGCGATGGCGCCGCCCTGCTGCGCCGTCGGCCGGATGTGCGGCAGGCCGAACG
>JARLIP010000128.1 GCA_031291685.1 Caulobacteraceae bacterium
GCAGGCCGGCTATGGTCCGGGCCATCCCCTGACCATCGAGCTCAAGCACATGAACTCGGCCGATCCCCTGTTGGTGATGCCGGCCATCCAGGCGGACTGGAAGGATATCGGCGTTACCGCCACCCTGGCCGTGGCCGAAACCCAGATCGCCTATCAGGACTACCGCCTGCGCAATTTCCAGGTCGGCGGGGCGGCCTGGATCGCCGACTACAACGACGCCATGAGCTTCCTTTACCTACAGCAGTCCTCGACCGGGCCGCAGAACTATGGGGACTACAAGAACCCCGCCTATGACGCCCTCCTGGCCAAGGCCGACAGCGAGCCGGACATCAAGAAGCGCGCGGCCTATCTGGCCCAGGCCGAGCGGATCATGATCAGCGACGCCCCCGTGGCGCCCCTCTATTTCTACGTGAACAAGAACCTGGTGAACCCCCACATCACCGGCTGGGTCGACAACATCGTCGACTGGCACCGCACCCGCTATCTGTGCGTGAAGGGGCGGTAGGGGGCTCTCGCGCCCCTCAGAACCGCGGGACGGGCGCCAGCAGGTCCGCGCCCTTGGTGCGCAGCTGGGCCTGGGAGACCTGGTCCATGACCT
Source organism: Caulobacteraceae bacterium (assembly GCA_031291685.1). Taxonomy (GTDB): domain Bacteria; phylum Pseudomonadota; class Alphaproteobacteria; order Caulobacterales; family Caulobacteraceae; genus Poindextera. The sequence goes on from JARLIP010000128.1 coordinate 599, forward strand.
GTTGCGCCCGGGGGTCGGACAGCACCTGGGCGGCGGTGGCCAGGGCGTGGATCGAGGCCGAATTGACCCCCAGCATCTTCTGCAGGGCCTCCAGGGCCGAGCGGTGGGCGGTGACGGGCTTGAGCCTCACCTCCTGGCCCGACAGCCCCGCCAGGGCCTTGGCCTTGTCCACGGCCTGATAGAAGCCCCCCAGCTCGTCCACCAGGCCCAGCGGCTTGGCCTGGGCGCCGGTCCAGACCCGGCCCTTGGCGATCTCGCGCACCCGGTCCGCCGGCAGCTTGCGGCCATCGGCCACGCGCTTGATGAAGCCGTCATAGACCCGGTCGATGTCGGCGGCGAAGATCGCCCTCTGCTTGGGGGTGAATTCCTGGCTGGAGCTGTCGGCGCCGGCATAGTCGCCGCCGACGCTGAGGTCGCGCAGGTCCACGCCGAACCGGGCCAGGGCCGGCCCCAGGACCATCTTGCCCCCATAGACCCCGATCGAGCCGGTCAGGGTGCTGGGCTCGGCGACGATGGAGGAGGCCTGGGACGAGATCCAATAGCCCCCCGAGGCGGCGTAGGTCCCCATGGAGACCACCACCGGCTTTTGCGCCTTGGCCGCCTTCACCGCGTCCAGGATCTGCTCGGAAGCCGTGTCGGAGCCTCCGGGGGAGGAAATGCGGAAGACGATGGCCTTGACCGACTTGTCCTTGGCCGCCGCGTCCAGAGCCTCGGCCACGTCGTCGGAATTGACATTGTGCGAATTGAATCCGCCCTGGGTGGGGCCGGTCATGATCGCGCCCTCGGCGCTGACCACGGCGATGGCGGGCTGATTGAGGGCGGGAGCGCCGTCGGCCTTGGCGGCGGCGGCGTAGTCGTCCAGATCCACCAGCTTGGCGCCGTCCCCGCCCTGCAGCAGCGCCGCGTCCTGGGCCTCGGACACCTGTCCCAGGCGGTCGATGAGACCCTTGGCCTTGGCGGTGGCCGCGTCATAGGGACCGGCCTCCAGCAGGGCCTTCAGGGCCGCCGGGTCCAGCTTGCGGTCCTTGGCCGCGGCGGCGATGGCGGTCTCATAGACCGAGCCCATCCACGAGGTCTGGGCCAGGCGGTGGGCGGCGGTGTAGTCGTCATAGAGGTAGCCGTTGACGGCGTTCTTGTACTCGTAGCGCTGCTGGAAGTCGGCCTTGATCCCGTACTTGTCGAAGAAGCGCTTGAAGAAGATGTCCGACGAGGCCAGGCCCGTGGCCTGGAAGGGCGCGCCGCCCTGCATCCACAGCTGGTCGGCCGAGGCGCCCAGCATATAGGTCGAGGTCACCGCCCCGGCGGGATAGAGCCCCTGGCTGTGGACGATCACCTGCTTGCCGGCTTCGCGGAAGTGCCTGAAGGCCAGGCGCAGCTCGTCGGCGGCGGCGGGCTCCATGCCCCCCTCCGGCAGGCGCACGAACAGGGCCTTGACCCGGCTGTCGCCCTCGGCCCGGTGCAGGGCGTCGATCACGCTCATCACCGAGGTGGCGTGGGAGCCGAAGCTGGCGAACAGGCTCTCCGCGTCCTGGTCGGTCAGGCCCCGACGCAGGTCCAGGGTCAGCACCGCCTTGGCCGGCACGGCGGCGGGATGGGCGGCGGTGGAAATGGCGCTGATGACCAGGAACGGCAGGCCGATGAAGAAAAGCACGAGCCCGGCGAACACGCCGGCCATCGTCAGGAGAAACTGCTTCATCACCGAATCCTGGGAGAGGTCGTTAGGGACTGAGGTTGCAACCTAGCCGCACCCTGGCCGCGGTCAAATGAAGAGCGTGACAGGAAGGCGTAACATCGCCTTTTGCGTCCCGATTTTGGGGCCACGGCGTGTGAATTCCTGGGGCGGGATAATTGGTCGGAGTAGCAGGATTTGAACCTGCGACCCCCGCCTCCCGAAGACGGTGCTCTACCAGACTGAGCTATACTCCGACGCGAGGGGCGGCTTATAGAGCAGGCCCTGGCCCGCCGCAAGCAATGCCGAGGACCTTTTATCATCCGTCATAAGTGGTGTTGCAAAGCCCCGGGGGTTGGGATATTCCCCACCGCCTCGTGGCGCCCCTTGGTGCGTCACCCCCGGGCCCCTGGGTCTGGTGGGGGATGGTGTAATGGTAACACTGCGGTTTTTGGTACCGTCATTCTAGGTTCGAGTCCTAGTCCCCCAGCCATCCTACGCGAGCAAGGCGAGCGTAGGATGTCCGCCGGAGCCTTGGCGAAGGTGGACTGTTGACGCCACGCTCGCTTCGGCTGGCTTACGCCTCGCCAATCCCCTTCGCCGGTGTGACGATGTTCTACGTCTACCTCATCGTCAGCATCGCCGATCCGAAACAGCGCTACGTGGGCTTCACCACGGACCTGAAACAGCGGGTAAAATCGCACAATGAGGGCGCATCCGTTCATACGCGGAAATACAAGCCATGGAGGTTGGTCAGTTATTTCGCCTTCGACGATGAGCGCAGAGCGCGAGAGTTTGAACACTATCTGAAGTCGGGGTCCGGCCGGGCCTTTGCCAATAAGAGACTGTGGCCGGGCGAGACGAGCTGAGGAGCAAGCTTAAAGCGAGCGCACAGGTCGCGGCGCAGAAGCGTGTGGTGGCGGGCGTGAGCGAGCCTTCCCCGCTGTTTGAGGCCCTCCATCGCATCGACCTCGACATCGAGTTCAACCGCTACTGCGGCGACGAGCGCAGGGTCGCCGCCGAACTTTGGTGCTGCTACAACACACAGCATAGGTGGTTCCGGCGCACTCCGACCGACTTCGGGATCGCACGGTTCGAGTTCGAGGAACCGAACGAGGCGCCGGTGTTCCGATTGGCGCACAAACTGGTATACGGAATTGGCACACAGCCTACGAAGCCGTCGTTTCAGGTAACTGATTTGATTCGGTTTTTGGAGTGGGGAACAAATCCTAGTCCCCCAGCCATCCTACGCGAGCAAGGCGAGCGTGGGATGTCCGCCGTGGCTTTAGCGAAGGCGGACTGTTGACGCCGCCCCCGCTCGCTTCGGCTGGCCTGGACCCACCATCATTGGGACTGGCCCCCTTACGCCCCCTCGGCTAGGTTTCGCCCTTCCGTCTGTTCAGGATAGCCGTTCGCCGGCTTGCCGCCCGTGACCCGTAGCGACGCCAACCATCCGAAGCCTTGGCGTGAGCTGATCGCTCCCGTCGGCCTCTTGGCGTTTCTGGGCCTGCTGATGGCGTTTCTCGCCGTCGTCCACTTCTACACCGTCCGGCAAAGTCGCGCCCGGGTGCATCATACCCACGAGGTGATCGAGAACGCCCAGGGCCTGTTCTCCCTGGTCCAGGACGTGGAATCGGGATTGCGCGGTTATCTGGCCTCCGGGGACCCGAGGCTGTTGGACGCTTATGACGCCAGCCTGCCCAAGATTCCCGCCGCCGTCGCCAAGCTAACCGCCCTCACCGCGGACAATCCCAAGCAGGCGGCGCTGGTCGCGCGATTGAACGCCATGATCAAGGTGCGGGTGCAGGTGGCCGAGCAACGGGTGGCCTTGGCCCGTCAGGGCCATCTGGACCAGGCCCGCACCGTCACCTTCCTGCGCGGTCGCGCGGCCATGATGTCGGTGCGCGGCTCCATGGCCGAGCTGATCAATACCGAAAATGACCTTCTGGCCGACCGGAGCGCCCGCGCCGACCTGGCCGATCTGCTCAGCTTCGCCGTCACCCTGGCCCTCAGCGTCCTGTCGATCGCCGGCCTGACGGTGCTGATGGTCTCCATGGTCCGGGCCAACCGGCGTCTGGGCTATGAGATCGAGGAGCGGCTGGCCGCCGAGGCCGCGCGGGAGGAGGGCCACGCCCTCTATCGGGCGATTTTCGACAACACCGCCGACCTGCTCTACGTCATCGATGTCGGGGCCGACGGGACCATGGTCCTGGGCGAGGTCAATCCCGCCTATGAGCGGGCCGTGGGCGCCGCCGCCGCCGAACTGAGGGGGCTGGATCTGGTTCACATGGCCCCGGACGGCCAGCGAGAGGACATGCTCGCCCACGTCCAGGCCGTCAGCCGTGGGGACCGCCCGGTCTTCACCCGCACGCGCGTGTCGTTGCCGCAAGGCGAGCGGGTCTGGGAGTCGGTGATGGCGCCCCTGCGCGGCCCCAGCGGCCGGGTGGAGCGGATCGTCGGCTCGTCCCGGGACGTCACCGAGCGCGAGCAAGCCCAGGAGCAACTGCGCCGGGCCCAGAGGATGGAGGCCATTGGTCACCTGACCGGGGGCGTGGCCCACGACTTCAACAACCTGCTGCAGGTCATGCGTGGGAACCTGGAGCTGATCTCCGCCCAGGTGGGGGACGGCCCGGCGGCTCCCCGGATCCGCAACGCCCTGCACGCCGCCGAGCGGGCGGCCCAGCTTACTCGGCACCTCTTGGCCTTCGCCCGGCGCCAGCCCCTGGAGCCCCGGGTGATCAATCTGGGCCGGTTCATCGCCGACATGGCCGAGATGCTGCGCCGCACCCTGGGTGAGGGCGTCGTGGTGGAGACCGTGGTGGCGCCGGCCCTGTGGAACACCCTGGCCGATCCGGCCCAGGTGGAAAGCGCGATCCTCAATCTGGCCCTCAACGCCCGGGACGCCATGCCCGGAGGCGGGCGACTGATGATCGAGGTGGCCAACGCCGTGCTGGACGAGACCTATGTCCAGCGGGATGAGGAGCTGATCCCCGGCGAATACGTGCTGATCGCCGTGTCCGACACCGGCCATGGCATGGACCGGGCCACCCTGACCCGGGTGTTCGAACCCTTCTTCACCACCAAGGGCGAGGAAAAGGGTACGGGGCTGGGCCTGTCCATGGTCTATGGCTTCGTCAAGCAGTCCCACGGCCATGTGCAGATCTACAGCGAGCCCGGTCAGGGCACGACGGTCAAGATCTTCCTGCCCCGCTCCCGCGAGGCTGAGCAGATCGAGCCCCCGTCCCCCGGCGGCTCCCTGCGCGGGCGCAGCGAGGTGGTTCTGGTGGTGGAGGACGACGACCTGGTGCGGGTCTCCGCCGTGGGGATGCTGCGGGACCTGGGTTATGCCTGCATCCACGCCGCCGACGGGGCCGAGGCCCTGGAGGCCCTGAAGTCCGACGCCAAGATCGACTTGCTGTTCACCGACGTGGTCATGCCCGGGCCGGTCAGGAGCCGCGACCTGGCCGTGGAGGCTGGGCGTTTGCGTCCTGGCCTGCCGGTGCTGTTCACCTCCGGCTACACCCAGGACGCCATCGTCCATCACGGGCGCCTGGACGAGGGGGTGCAGCTGCTCAGCAAGCCCTATACCCGCGACAGCCTGGCCCGGCGCATCCGCTCGGCGCTCAAGCTCGCCCGTCCGGTGGTGCTGGTGGTGGAGGACGATCCCCTGGTGCGGATGTCGGCGGTGGACATGGTCGAGGCCCTGGGCTTCACCGTGCTGCAGGCGGCCGACGCCCCCAGCGCCCTCAAGATCCTGGCCGAAGGGGCGCGGGTGGACATACTGTTCACCGATATCGGCCTGCCCGGGGTCCGCGGTCCGGAGCTGGCGGCCCAGGCCATCGCCCTTCGGGTGGGGCTGAAGGTGGTGTTCGCCAGCGGCTATGGCGAAACCGACGAGACCGCCGCCATCCCCACCGCCGTCCACCTGCGCAAACCCTACGAACAGGACCAGCTGGCCGAGGTCCTTGGCGCGGGGGCGGACTGATCCGTGGGGGGGTGGGCTTCGCCCCAGGGGATTGTGCGCGGTTCGAGACGCGGCGCCTCGCGCCGCTCCTCACCATGACTATTGTTGCGTGAATCCAGCGGCCTTTGAGGCTGACCGCTGAAGTCTGCTCACCGTCATCGCCGCTTGCGGCGATCCATTCCGTGAACGAGACCGGATCATTGTGGGTGGGATCTATTCTGAAAGCCCGTCGCGGCGTTCGGCTGAACGGCATGGATCCCCGACACTGCGTGCCGAGGATGACGGTGGTGAATGCGGACGCTAGCGGCCAATCCCAGCGGCCAGGTCACCCCCCAAACGAAAACGGCTCCCCGCGAGGGGGAGCCGTCTGAACGTTCAGCCTTGTTCGAAGATCGACAATCCGGAAGGGATCAGACCTCTTCGAGGATCAGAGCGACCTTGTAGTAGCCTTCCGACTGCAGCTTGTTCACCACGGACATGAAGTCCTCGTAGCGCACGTCATGGTCGGCGCGGATCAGGATGGTTTCCTTCTTGGGGTCGGCGACGCCCAGGCCGGCGTCCAGGGCCCCGATCATCGAGGCCAGGTTCGTCGGCGTATCGACGATGTTGATCGAGTCCTTGTGGATGTTGATGTAGATCGGCTTCTTATGCATCGACGACTGGTCCGGCGTCGCCGGCGGCAGGTCGATCTTGATGGCCACGGTCGCGGCCGGGATCGACACCATGAAGATGATCAGCAGCACAAGCATGACGTCGACGAACGGCGTAACGTTGATATCCGCGTTCTGACCGAGCCCGTACTTGCCGCCCGTCGTTCCACCCAGCTTCGCAGCCATTATATTCTCTCCGGGAAAGCCCGCGACGGCGGACTCACAAAATCCGCCGACTAGAACCACAACCGCCCCCCTCAAGTAAAGCCCGACAATCGCCGATCGGACGCATTGCCCCTGGGCAAGGCTCCCTCGGATCGGCTATGCGGCTGGACCCATGACCCAGGCCTTGCAAACCCCTTTCGATGCTTACGTCACCGCCGCCGTCTATGACCGGACGGGCCAGGCCGTTTTCGCCCTGGGCGACGGCACGGTCCGGTTCGAATCCGGCGCGGTGGTGAACGCGCACAATGGCGCGATCCTGTGCGCTGTCGCCCACCCCGGCGCCGAAGGATTGATCACCGGCGGCGATGACGGTCGCGTGGTCTGGTCCACACCGGCGGGCGCGCAGGTGCTGGCCGAGGTCAAGGGCCGCTGGATCGACGCGGTGGCGGCCAGCGGCGCCTCCAGCCTGATCGCCTTTTCCGCCGGCCGCGAGGCCCATGTCCGCGACCTGACCGACCCCGCCTTCTCGCGGGTCTTCACCCACGAAAAGAGCGTGGCGGACCTGGCCTTCGACACCAAGGGCCGGCGCCTGGCCGTGGCCACCTATGGCGGGGCGGTGTTGTGGTACGCGCGGATCGCCGAGCAGACCCCCGTGCGCCTGAACTGGGCCGGCAGCCATATCGCCGTGGCCTTCAGCCCCGACGGGCGCTTTTTGATGTCCTCCATGCAGGAAAGCCAGCTGCACGGCTGGCGCCTGTCCGACGGCAAGGACCTGCGCATGGGCGGCTATCCGGCCAAGGTCAAAAGCCTGGTGTTCATGGCCAAGGGCATGTTGATGGCCACCTCCGGCGCCCCCGGGGTGGTGGTCTGGCCCTTCGGCGGCGCCAACGGCCCCATGGGCAAGGAGGCGGCCGAGATCGGCTTCGACGAGACCACCCTGGTGGCCCGGGTGGCGGGGGTGGCCGACGGGACCATCCTGGCGGCGGGGCTGGAGGATGGCCGGGTCTGGGCCTGCGACCTGACCTCCCGCCGGATCGAGACGGTCAAGGCCGAGAAGGGCCCGCCCATCACGGCCCTGGCCATCAGCCCGGACGGGCGGCGGATCGCCTGGGGGGACGAGGAGGGCGACGCCGGCGTCGCCCAGCCCCCCGGCCTGGGGGGCTAGGCCCGCCAGATCAGGCGTTGAGCCAAATCAGGCGTTGAGAGTGGGCGCCGCGGCCAGGGTCTTGATCTTGGGGGCGGCGGCCTTGCCGGACTTGGCCTCGGTCTTGGCCGCCTTCTTGGCCTTGGCCGTGTCCTTGACCTTCGCCTTGTCCTTGGTCTTGAGCACGGACTTCAGCGCCACAGCGGCGGCCTTCGCGGCCTTGGCCGCCTTCTTCTGTTCCTTGGCGCTCAGGGCGCCGATCTCGGCCGTCAGGGCCTCGGTCGCGCCGGCGGCCTTCAGCCGCTTGGCCACGCCCTTGACGACGGACTTGTCGCCGGCCTTGTGCGCGCGGGCCTCCAACTCGGCCAGAAGGGCGAGCACGGTCTGATGGGTGGGGCTGGACATTTGAACTCAAGCTTTCCGAATTGGCGCGGCGACCAGGGCCGGCGCAGGCGCCCAGATGGGGCGATAAGCCGTATTACTATCCGTTCACAGACTAAAACGCTAGGGTTGCGTCACGGGCGGAAGGCTGCGCCGCGGGCGGGATTGATCCAGGTTCACGGCTAGGCTCTGGGCGTCAGCCGACAGCCTCCTGAAGCTGTTCACGCTGAACGCTGGGATCGTGTCCCGGGAGGTGGTGTAGCTTGATGGCGGTAGCGTAGCCGATGCCAAAGCCTGCCAGAGTTCCATAGTCAAGTTCGACGGGCGCACTCCGCAGCCTCGAGCCTCTCCCGCCAGCGACGTTCTCAGTGACCGCCACAACTCATTTTGGTCCACTGCCGAATGCAAATACGACGGTGCTCGGACCCAAAAATGATATGTCGCCCCACTTCGGGCGACATGCGCGATAGACGACATGCGCAGTTGCGGCGCCGTCGGATCGATCCAAACTAAGGATTTCCCCACCCACTCAGACCCTTGCGGCCTGCCTGGTGGAGCCGAGGGGAGTCGAACCCCTGACCTCCTCATTGCGAACGAGGCGCTCTACCAACTGAGCTACGGCCCCCCTTTTCAGGGTAGGCGCGCACATAAGGGACGCCTGCGGGGGCTGTCAAGCGAGGCGCGCTTGCCGCTGTGGTCCCGGGCGAGCTAGAAGCGGGGTGTCACCAACGGCGGATGCGCAATGGCCCGGTTTATTCTCTTCATTCTCGAACAGCTGCTCTCGCTGCTGACCCTGGCGATTATCGTCAATGCGGTCATGAGCTGGCTGGTGGCCTTCGACGTGATCAACCTGCGCCACCCCTTCGTGCGCCAGGTCGCGCGGTTCCTCGACGCGGTGACCCGGCCGGTGCTGGCGCCGTTCCAGCGGTTCATCCCCCCGATCGGCGGCGTCGACATCACCCCCATCATCGCCCTGATCGTGCTGCAGGCCATTGGCGCCTATCTGCTGCCCTGGCTGTTCCAGCCCCTGATCGGCATGTTGGGCTAGGGCGCGTTCCATGGCGCGCCTGGCGGTGCGCCTGACCCCTCGCGGGGGGCGGGACCGGATCGACGGATGGGCGGCGGACGCCGAGGGTCGGCCCGTGCTCAAGGTGCGGGTCAGCGCCCCGCCGGTGGACGGTCAAGCCAATGAGGCCCTGACCCGCCTGATCGCCAAGGCCCTGGGCCGCCCCGCCGGGGCCGTGCGCATCGTCTCGGGGGAGACCGCCCGCATCAAGCAGCTGGAGATCGAGGGGGTGGAGGCCGCCGCCCTGGCCGAGGCCTTCGGCGCGGTGCCGTAGGACGGGCTGTTTTGCCCCGCTCCCCTGTTTGGTGAAGCCACACGGGGGAGCTGACAGGGCGCAAGCCCTGGCTGAGGGGGCGTTCCGACGGTTCGAGCGCCCCCACCGTCACGGGGCTTCGCCCCGCGCCACCTCCCCCGCATCGCTGCGCGAGGCGGGGGAGGAGAATGGTGTACTCAGCCCCCCGCGCCGCGCAGGCGTCCGGCCACGGGGTGGGAGCTGGACAGGCCGCCGTCGACCACGATCGCCTGGCCGTCCACATAGGACGAATCATCCGAGGCCAGGAACAGGGCCGCTCCGGCGATCTCCTCGGGGACGCCCGCCCGTTGCAGGGGGTTGAGCTGGCCGATCTTGCCCTCGGCGCCCTTCTCCCGGGCGCGGTCGAAGATCGGCTGGGTCATGCCGGTCTCGATCAGGCCGGGGCAGATGGCGTTGACCCGCACCCCGGTCCCCGCCAGCTGCTGGGCGGTGGTCTGCACCAGGTTGATCACCCCGGCCTTGCTGGCGCTGTAGGGAATGCCCCCGGCCCCCGAGCGCAGCCCCGCCACCGAGGCGGTGCAGATGATCGAGCCCTTGCCCTTGGGGATCATGGCCTGGGCCGCGTGCTTGATGGCCAGGAACGGGCCGATCAGGTTGATGCGCAACAGGTCCGTCCAGTGCTCGGCGGTCAGCTCGAAGATCGGGGTGTATCCGCCGCTGACCCCGGCGTTGGCGTAGCAGATGTCCAGCCCGCCAAACTCGCTCACCGCCTTGGCCACGGCGCCGGCCACGTCGGCCTCCAGCCCCGCGTCCCCGGTGATGGCGATGGCGGTCCCGCCAGCGGCGCGGATCGCCTCCACGGTCTCATGCACCGCCTCGGTGCGGTCGAAGGCCACCACCTTGGCCCCCTCGGCGGCGAACAGCTTGGCGCTGGCCCGGCCAATGCCGCTGCCCGCCCCGGTCACCAGCGCCACCCGATCCTGGAGTCGTCCCATCTGTCTGATCCTTGTTGTCCGCGCCCACGCGCCCGTTGGATGACGGTTTAAACAGTTGTTTTAATCTTGGCGAGGCGAAGCCCCCGCGGGACGATAATTCCTACCCCCTTGGGCCACGGCGCCCACGCCCATCGGCGCGCCGCCGCTTAGGGGGTCAGTCCTCGTCGGGCGGGCAGGGGCGGGGGCCGGCGCCCAGGCGGAAGGCCAGGCCCGCGACCACCCCGGCCAGGACCGCCAGGCCCAGGGCGGTCCTGGGCTTCATCTGGGCGGTGGCGTAGAGGCTGGATTCCCGCACCCCGGTCTGGAACGAGCGCTCCCTCAGGTCCAGGCCCGCATGGTGCAGGTTGTCGATCCGCGCCGGATTGGCCCCGGCGGCGGTCTTGGCGTTCAGCCGCGCCCCAAAGGCCAGGAACGGATCGGTCAGGCCGGGCAGGGCCTGGGCCGCCAGGTGCAGCAGGCCCCCGCCGCCGCCGACGGTCAGCTCGCGCACCCTGTGCTCGGCGGCGTAGAGGATGGCCTGGGCGACCAGGGGGGTGGCGTAGAGCCCCGACGGGTGGGGCAGGCTGGCGCCGCTGGTGTTGCGGGCGTGGTCCTTGCCGGGGGTGTCGGCGCCGGTGGGCTTGATCAGGGTCACCGAGACCGGCTCGCGGGCGGCCATCATCTCGGTGCGCAGGGCGTTGGTGAAGCCCTTGACCGCGTGCTTGGAGGCGGAGAAGGCCGCCTCCATGGGCAGGGCCACATCCCCCGCCGAGGCGCCCACATTGATCAGGGCCCCGCCGCCGGCCTGGCTCTTGAACTGCTCGATCGCCGTCAGGGAGCCGAACACCACGCCCCAATAGTTGGTCTGGAACAGGCGCTGGTGATCCTCCAGCCGGGTCTCCTCGGCGGAGGCGACGATGGTCACCCCGGCGTTGTTGATCCAGGTGTCGAACCCGCCGAAGCGGCTGACGGCCACGGCGGCGATGGCGCGCACATCGGCCTCGCGGCCCACATCGGCGACCACATAGGCCACCTCCGCCCCCTTGTGCGACAGGTCCTCGCAGACCGCTTTCAGGGCGTCCTCGTTACGGGCGGCCAAGACCAGGCTGGCGCCGCGCACGGCGGCGGCCCGGGCGGTGGACAGGCCGATCCCGGATGTGGCGCCGGTGATCACGATCACCTGCTCGCCGATTGGCTTCAGCCTTAGCCGCGTGCGCTTGATATTCATCACAATACTCTCGACCGATCCTGCCCGTAACGCAAACGGCTCCGCCTTCCGGCCGGTTCCGCCCGCCCTTGCCCTGTCCCCTCTGCTTTGGCCCTCTGCCTTGACCCCTTGTCGGGGCGGGGGTCAAGCCGGGGACGCAGGGTCAAGATAGGCCCTTAAACGGCCGGACGCCTTAACGCGGGCTGATCGCGGTGGAGGTGACCCAGCCGCGATTGCCGTTTTCGTCGTCGGCCTCCCACCAGATCCCGTTCTTCTGGCCGGTGGGATAGACGAGGTCCCCGGCCTGGAAGCTGCGCACGATCTTGGCCTTGGCCGAGGGGGCGGAGCGCAGGGTGGTCTCGCGGGTGGCGGTATAGGCCTGGACCCCGGCGCTGGCCGAGGCGGACCCGGCCTCGGGCGCGGCGTTGCTCTGCATGTAGTGCACGAGATCGAGTAAGGCTTTGAAATAGGCCGCGGTGATCACCTTGCCGATGTCGGTGTTGGAATAGCCGCCGCCGGCCGCCGCGGCGAAACCACTCCAGCCGCCCCCGC
>JARLIP010000129.1 GCA_031291685.1 Caulobacteraceae bacterium
GCCAGCGGGTCATCCTCCAGCACCGCGAAGTCGGCCCACTTGCCGGTCTCGATGGAGCCGATCTCGTGGTCCATGCGCAGGGTGTAGGCGCCGCCCAGGCTGATAGTCCGCAGGGCCTCGGTCAGGCCGATGCGCTCATTCTCTCCAAGGATACGGCCGCTCTCGGTCAGGCGGTTGGCGGCGCACCAGGCGGTGAACATCGGGCCCAGGGGCGTGATCGGGGTGTCGGAATGGATCGCCAGCGGCACGCCCAGCGCCGTTGCCGTGCCACAGGCGTTCATCCGCTCGGCCCGGTCGGGCCCAAGGGTGACCTCATAGTGCTGGTCGCCGAAATAATAGAGGTGGTTGGCGAACAGGTTCACGCACAGGCCCAGGCCGCGGATACGGCGATACTGGGCAGGGTCCGCCATCTGGCAGTGCTGCAGGGTGTGGCGATGGTCCGGCCGGGGATGGCGGGTCAGGGCCCGCTCCAGGGCGTCCAGGGCCGCCTCGCAGGCCTCGTCGCCGTTGACATGGATATGGATCTGCAGGCCCGCGGCGTTCAGGCGGTCCACCATGTCGTCGAGTTGCTCGGGGGCGATGTTCCAGATCCCGTGATCCACCCCCTTGTAATAGCCCGGCCATTTGACCCGGGCGGTGAAGCCCTGGATCGAGCCGTCCACCACGATCTTGATCGCGCCGAAGCGCAACTTGGCCGTGCTGCGGGCGGCGAAGGCGGCGGCGTCCGCGATCAGTTCGTCGATGCTCTTGAACTGGGACAGCAGCATGGGGGCGATGCGGACCGGGCAGTCCTCCCGCTCGGTGAAGGCCAGGAGTTCGTCCACATCGGCATGACCCAGGGTGCGCCCGAGATCCGTGATGGTGGTCACCCCGGCGCGCCGGGCGGTCTCGGCGAAGGCGGCCATCACCGCGCCGCCCTTGGCCACGCCCTCGATATCGATGCCCATGCGACGGAACAGGGGCACGATGGCCCCGAACTCCTGAAGCTCGCCCGACGGCTCGCCGTCCTCACCCATGATCACCCCGCGCACTTCCGTGGAGGCGTCATAACCCGCCAGGGCCAGGGCGGCGGAATTGACCGTCACCAGGTGCAGGTTGGAGTGCAGCACCACCACCGGCCGGGCGGATGAGACCTGATCCAGCTCGACACGGCTCAGACGCGGCCCATCGATGAACAGGGGATCGAGCCCCCAGCCGATCAGGGGCTCGGATGCGTCCAGGTCGGCCTCCCCAGCGCAGAGGCGCTGGACCAGACCCTGATTGCCGCGCAGGGCGGGCCAGAACTGGCCCTTGGGATCGGTCCGATCCATGTGGCCGACATAGACATAGCCCCACAGACCGCCGGTCATCATGTGGCCGTGGCCCTCGACGAAACCGGGTGTCAGCACGTGGTCGGCGAAGCGGCGGTCCAGGCGATAGGGGGCCCAGCCGGTCAGCTCGTCCAACGCCCCGGCGCCCAGGATCCGACCGCCGCGCACGGCGACATGGGTGGCCTTGGGCCGGCGCAGGTCCAGGGTGACAATGCCGCGCGCCTGAAAGATGATGGTCTCGTCCATGGATCCTCGTCCCTGCCCTACCCGCTGACCCTGCGCACACTGTAGGGCGGCTTGATGACGGGCGTGGTCCACAAACGGGGAAACCACTGGGCCAACCCCTTCTTCGGGCGGACACGACTCCAAGGATCTGTAGGCTTTGCTTCACGGTCCAGAGGAGCAAGTCATGCCGCGTATGTTTCGGGGTTGGGGGGTGGTCGCCGCCACGGCTGTCGCCCTGGTGATCTGCGGAACCACCTTCGCCGCCTCGACCTTCGGGATACTGACGATCCATCTGGGGCGCGCCTTTGGCTGGAGTCAGCCGGCCATGTCCCTGGGCCTGTCGATCTTCCTGGTGTCCACCACGGTCGCCGTGCCCTTCGTCGGCCGGCTGACCGACCGCTTCGGCTCGCGCCGGGTGGGGTTATGCGGGGTCCTGGCCCTGGCCGCGGCGATCGCGTCGGGAACCCTGCTGACCCACTCTATCCTGTCGCTCTATGGCTTCTACGCCCTGGTGGGAGTGGCGGGCGCCTTCACCAATCCGGTGGCCTATCTGCGGGCCATCTCCCTGTGGTTCGACAGGAAGCGGGGCCTGGCCCTGGGAATCGCCGTGGCGGGCCAGGGCGCTGGCGGGGCCCTGATGCCGATCCTGATGGTCCAGGTCGCCGGCGCCCTGGGCTGGCGTGGGGCGCTGCTGACCATCAGCGGCATCCTGGTGCTGATCGTCGCGCCGGTGGTGGCCCTGTTCATCAAGGACGATCCCGCTCAGTACGGCGAGGTCGCCGACGGAGGGCCCAATCCCGGGCCGCAAATCGCGCCAGCCGCCGCGTCGGCGGTGGTAACGGGCCTGACCATGGCCCAGGCCCTGCGCCGTCCCGCCTTCTGGCTGATCATGGCGACCCTCAGCCTGTTCGGTCTGTCCGCCTACGCCCTGACCGGTCACGCGGTCTATCTCCTGACCCGCGTCCAGTCCCTGACCCTGGGTCAGGCGGCGATCCTGCAATCCATCGCCGGGGTCTCCCTGCTCGGGGGGCGCGTGGTGTTCGGCTATATGATGGACCGCTGGCACGCGCCCCTGGTGGGGGCGGCCGGGGTGCTGCTCACGACGATCGGGGCGGTGATGCTGCTCAATATCCATGTCTTTGGCGGCTTCGCCATCCTGTGGGCGGTGATGATCGGCGCCTCGGGCGGGGCGGAGACCGACCTTCTGACCCTGCTGGTCAGCCGCTATTTCGGGCGCCGGGCCCTGGCCGAGATCTATAGCTGGCACAATGTGGCCTTCCTGATCGGGGCCGCCGCCGGACCGCCCCTGTTCGGCCTTGGCCTGGCCGTGAGCGGCGCCGCGACAATTCCGGTGCTGGGGGTGGGCGTGGTGGCCCTGGCGGCGGCGGGGCTGCTGTTGCTGCTCGGCCCCTATCCGCGCTTCGATCCGGCCTGAATCGGATAGGGCCGCGCCCCTGGCCCCTGCGTTTGGGCCGGCCTGGACCAAGACGCGGGGCCCGATCGCCCCAAGGTTCAAGGTCAAGGACCGATCAACGCAGACCACAAGGCGACATCGGCGGGAAACGCCCACTGGGCTCGCATGGATCAGAAAAGCGGCGTCGAGCCGCCCAGGGGACAAGTCATGACAATTTCCAAGCGCCCGCGATGGCGGGCGATGCGCCGGTCGGTATGGCTCTGCGGCGGCGCCGCCGCGCTGATGGCCACCGCCGCAACCGCCCAAACCGCTGGGGCCCAAACAACCAGCCTTGATGAGGTGGTGGTCACCGCCCAGAAGCGGGTCGAGAAAATGCAGGACGTGGGCCTGTCCATCGAAAGCCTCAGCGGCGCCACCCTGCAGAAGCTGGGGGTCTCCAAGCTGCAGGACATCGAGACCGCCGCCCCCTCGGTCAGCTTCGGCGACGGCGGCGAGCAGGGCCGCTACGGCATCCGCGGCGTGGTCGATTACTCGCGCAACGCCGGCTACGACTCCCGGGTGGGGGTCTATGTGGACGGGGTCTATCTGGGCCGCTCCTATCTGAACAACCAGACCCTCCTGGGGATCAAACAGGTGGACGTGCTGCGGGGCCCGCAGGGCACCCTGTTCGGCAAGAACACCGACGCCGGCGTGATCAGCATCACCACCGCCAAGCCGACCTCCGACTTTTCGGCCACCGCCGAGGGGGATGTGGGAACCTACGGCGCCTGGCGGGCGGCGGCCCTGATCAACGGCCCGATCGTCCCGGGCCTGGACGGCCAGTTCGCCATCACCAAGACCTATAGCGACGGCTATTACCGCAACACCCTGTTGAAGAAGGACAACATGGGTCAGGACAGCACGGCCGCCCGGGCCCAGCTGCGCTGGCGGCCCAACGACAAGCTGGACGTCAATCTCAGCGCCGACGTGCAGCACGACAGCAACTCTACCCTGCACTACACCTACGTCCCGACGGCGGGGACCAACGTTTACGACTACAAGTCCTATAACAACGACCACGCCAAGCGGGACAGCTGGGGGGTGGCGGTCAACGCGGACTACGCCCTGCCCGGCGGCTATCAGCTGACCTCGATCTCCGCCCTGCGCGGCGGGGCCCAGTTCTTGAACTTCAATAACGAAGTGACCACGAAGCCCTTCCTGACCTCACAGTTCCACGAGGTGACCAGCCAGTTTTCCGAAGAACTGCGGATCGCCTCGCCCAAGACCGAGACCTATGACTGGGTGGCCGGGCTCTACTACTTCAACCAGCTGAACTCGGAAGACACCAAGAACCTGTTTGGCGTCGGCATGAGCGATCTGCCTTGGCCCTATTCGTCCTACGCCAATGTCACCGTTCCCTTCGGCGCGCATGTGGAGACCAACTCCTATGCGGTGTTCTTCAACGGCAACTACCGCATCAACCCGATGATCGAGCTCACCGGCGGCCTGCGCTATACCGCCGAGACCAAGGACCTGAGCAAGTTCTACGCCCACGACCTCACCCGCTACCAGGGGATCGCCGGGAATTTCTCCGGCAAGAGCGACAGCATGTCGACCTACAAGATGACCCCCAAGGTCGGGATCAACATCCATCCAATCAAGCACGTGCTGCTGTTCGCCACGGTCAGCCGGGGCTTCAAGAGCGGCGGCTGGAATCTCGACGCCAACACCACCGCCTCCCTGGCCGCCGGCATCCGGGTCAATCCGGAAACCGTCACCAACTATGAAGGCGGGGTCAAGACGGACTTCTGGCATGGCCGCGGCCGCCTGAACGTCACCATCTTCGATTCCAAGTACAAGGACTTCCAGGTCTTCACCTTCGTGCCCGTGACCGTGGGCGGGGTCACCTCCCAGGTCTCCAGCCTGACCAACGCCGGCGAGGTGACCTCCAAGGGGGTCGAGGTCGAGGGCCAGATCATGCCCCTGCCGGGCCTGAGCCTGTCGGCCAACTACACCTATAATGAAAGCGCCTTCGACACCTATCCGGGGGGCGGCGGCAAGTTGGGCGACGGGACGATCTTCAACGCCAATGGGGTCCAGACCCCCTACGCGCCCCGCAACAAGGCCTATCTGTCGGCGGACTACCAGCACCCGGTGATCTCGCAACTGGATGGCTTCATCCACGTCGGATACAGCGTCCAATCCAGCGAGAACTTCGATCCCAAGGTGGTCAACCCGGTCTTTGGCAAGGCCTATTACATCCCGGGCTACGACCTCTATGACGCCCGGGTGGGGGTGACCTCGACCGACAGTCATTGGGAACTGTCCCTGTGGGGCAAGAACCTGGCGGACAAGCGCTACATCGTCTTCGCCAACCGCACCGCCATCCTCACCAACCGCGCCGTCCTCTACGGGCCGCCCCGGACCTACGGGATCACCCTGAAGGTCCACTACTAGGCGCCCGCGGGCTCCCATCGGCCGGCGATCCGTGCCGGCCGATGGCTCTTTGCGCGCGCCAAGTCCGCGCGCGCCGATTTCCAAGCGAGACATGGAGAAGTCAGTTGAACCGCTCGCAGCTTCACGAGATGGACGCCCGCGCCCTTGTGCACCAACAATCCAACCTGGACGATCACCAGCGCAACGGCGCCGTGCTGATCGAGCGGGGAGAGGGCATCCGCGTCTGGGACATCGAGGGGCGGGAATATATCGAGGCCATGGCCGGCCTGTGGTCGGCGAGCCTGGGCTTCAGCGAACCGCGCCTGGCCGAGGCGGCCTATGCGCAGATGCTCAAGCTGCCCTTCTACCACACCTTCTTCAGCAAGGGGCACGGCCCGGCGGTGGAGCTGGCGGACAAGCTCTTGTCCCTGGCGCCGGTTCCCATGGCCCGGGTGCTGTTCCAGTGCAGCGGCTCGGAGGCCAATGACACGGCGATCAAGCTGGCCTGGTACTACAACGCCATTCGCGGCAAGCCGGAGAAGCGCAAGCTGATCGGCCGGATGCGCGGCTATCACGGCAACACCGTCGCCACCGCCAGCCTGTCGGGCCAGCCGCACATGTACGCCGGCTTTGGCCTGCCCCTGCCGGGCTTTCTGCACACGGAAAACCCGAACTACTACCGCTTCGCCCAGGAGGGCGAGAGCGAGGAAGCCTTCTCCGCCCGCATGGCCCAGGCCCTTGAGGACCTGATCCTGGCGGAGGGCGCCGACACCATCGCCGCCATGTTCCTGGAGCCGGTGCAGGGCGGCGGCGGCGCCATCACCCCGCCCCGGGGGTATTTCGAGCTGATCCAGCCGATCCTCAAGCGCCACGACATCCTCCTGTGCGTGGACGAGGTGATCTGTGGGTTCGGCCGCACGGGCGCCCTGTGGGGTTGCGAGACCTATGGCATCAAGCCGGACATGATCAGCTGCGCCAAGCAGTTGTCGGCCTCTTACCAACCGATCTCGGCCCTGATGATCAACGAGCCGATCTTCGAGGCCATGGTCGAGGCCAGCCGGCGCAATGGCAGCTTTGGTCACGGCTATACCTATGGCGGCCATCCGGTGCCCTGCGCCGTGGCGCTTGAGGTGCTGAAAATCTACGAAGAACGCGACATACTCGGCCACGTTCAGGCCGTCTCCCCGGTGTTCCTGGGCGCGCTGGAGGCCCTGCGCGACCACCCCCTGGTCGGCGACGTGCGTGGGGTGGGACTGATCGCCGGGGTCGAACTGGTGCGGGACAAGGCGACCAAGGCCCCCTTCCCCGCCCACGTCCAGGCCGGCCCCACGGTGGAGCGGGCCTGTCTGGAGAACGGCCTGATCGTGCGGGCCATCGGCGACCGCATCGCCTTCACCCCGCCCCTGATCATCACCGCGGACGAGATCGCCGAGATGGTCCGCCGCTTCCGGCTCGGCCTGGACGCGGCCCTCGGCCAGATCGATAAGGCCCTGGCGGCGTGAACCCGTCGCGCCAATCCCCAGCCCTGGAGAACCTGTCTTGATCGTCCTCGTCACCGGCGCCACCGCGGGCTTTGGCCAGGCCATCGCCCGACGCTTCATCCGCGACGGCGCCAAGGTCATCGCCACGGGCCGCAGGGCCGACCGGCTCGAAGCCCTGGCGGCCGAGCTGGGCGAGAACCTCCTGCCCCTTCAGCTGGACGTGCGCGAGCGGGCGGCGGCGGAGAGCCTTCCAGCCGCCCTCCCGTCCGAGTTCGCGGCGGTGGACGTCCTGGTCAACAACGCCGGCCTCGCCCTTGGCCTGGAGCCGGCGGACCGGGCCGACCTGGACGACTGGGACACCATGATCGACACCAACATCAAGGGGCTGGTCTATATGACCCGCGCCCTGTTGCCGGGCATGGTCGAGCGGGGCCGGGGCCACGTCGTCAACCTGGGCTCCATCGCCGCCAGCTACCCCTATCCCGGCGGCAACGTCTATGGCGGCTCCAAGGCCTTCGTGCGCCAGTTTTCCCTGAACCTGAGGGCGGATCTGGTGGGGCGCGGGGTGCGGGTCACCGATATCGAGCCCGGCCTTTGCGGCGGCACGGAGTTCTCCACCGTCCGCTTCCACGGAGACGCCGAGCGGGCCGGCGGGGTCTATGCCGGGCTCCAGCCCCTGACCGCCGAGGACATCGCCGAGTCCGTCAGCTGGGTCACCGGCCTGCCGGCCCACGTCAATATCAACACCCTGGAACTGATGCCCACCTGCCAGGCGGCGGGCCCCCTGGCCGTGGTCCGGGGGTGAGGCCGCCTTTCCTCCCATGCGCCGCATCGCGGCGCATGGGAGGTGTCATGGAGCGAAGCTCCATGGCGGAGGGCGCGCAACGAACCGTCCGAACGCCCCCTCAGCCGAGGTTTCACCCCGACTGCTCCCCCGATAGACAGCCCGACATATCCCACGGTATATAGCTCAGCTGACGACGACGCCCGCGTCGGCGCGCCCTGATCCACGCCGCGGCGGAGTCCTGACCCGTGTTCCAATTCCTTCGCCGTCGCCTGGTTCTGGGCC
Source organism: Caulobacteraceae bacterium (assembly GCA_031291685.1). Lineage (GTDB taxonomy): Bacteria > Pseudomonadota > Alphaproteobacteria > Caulobacterales > Caulobacteraceae > Poindextera. Next base: position 7,915 of record JARLIP010000129.1, read on the forward strand.
TGACCAGCCTCGCCCTGACCCTTGGCGGTCCTCCCCTGACCGCCCAGCAGGCCGCGGCCCAGACCGCCGCCGCCCCGGTCACCGTCTTCGCCGCCGCCTCCCTGCGCAACGCCATGGACGAGGTGGGCAAGGCCTATGCCGCCAAGACCGGTAAGATGGTAAGATTTTCTTACGCCGCCTCCTCGGCCATCGCCCGGCAGATCGAACAGAAGGCGCCGGCCGACCTGTTCATCTCCGCCGACAGCGACTGGATGGACTATGTCCAGCAGCGCCACCTGATCGTGCCCGAGAGCCGCAGCGACCTCTTGACCAACCATCTGGCCCTGATCGCCCCCGCCGCCTCTCCGGTGAAGCTGAGGATCGCCAAGGGCATGCCCCTGGCCAAGGCCCTGGGCGGCGGGCGCCTGTCCGTGGCCGGCCCCGACGTGCCGGCCGGCAAGTACGGCAAGGCCGCCCTTACCGCCTTGGGGGTCTGGGACAGTGTCTCGGGCCACCTGGCCCAGGCCGAGAACGTCCGCGGCGCCCTGGCCTTCGTCGCCCAGGGCGAGGCGCCCCTGGGCATCGTCTATGACACCGACGCCAAGGTGGAGCCCAAGGTGCGCATCGTCGGCCTGTTCCCCGAAAACACCCATCCGCGCATCGTCTATCCCGCCGCCCTCACCGCCTATGGCGCCAACCCCGACGCCATCCGCGTCCTGGCCTTCCTCAACGGCCCCGAGGCCGGCCAGATCTTCACCCGCTTCGGCTTCACCCTCCTGCCCCGCCCGGCGCGCTAAACTTAGGGCCCGTTGATAAGTTCGGCTTCTTCGAACCTCTGTAACCCGCTCATCCCCGCGAAGGCGGGGATCCGGTGAAACCCACTGAAATTCGTGGATGAATCTGGGTCCCCGCCTTCGCGGGATGAGCGGATATAAATTCGAGCGAACCGCTGATTTCCTTGCGAGCCCTTAGTTCACCCCCGGTTCAGGACGTTTGGCCAAACTCAGGTCACGCTTTGCGTTCATCGTGGAAGCGTTCGACCTTGAGGTAATGTCGTGGCGTCTTCCTTCCGTCCTCCCTTCTGGCGCCGTGGTCTGGCGCTCGGCGTCCTTGGCCTGGGTCTGGCGAGCCTTGGCCTCGCCAACCCGGCGACCGCCGCCCCACGCCTGTCGCCTACGGACCTGGCCCTGCTGAACCGCGTCACCTGGGGCGCCCGGCCCGCGGACGCCGAGGCCATGGCCGCCCAGGGCCCTGACCGCTGGCTCGACGCCCAGCTGCGCCCGGACGCCCCGGACACCCTGCCCCCCGCCGCCCAGGCCCAGATCGACGCCATGCCGATCAGCCACGCCAGCCTCGCCGAGCGGGTGGTGGACCTGGAA
>JARLIP010000130.1 GCA_031291685.1 Caulobacteraceae bacterium
CTTCCTGCCGGTCTATCATCCCCCCGCCGAGGCCGCCCCCGCGCCAGCGGCCCCCGCGCCGCCGCGGCCCGTGGCCCGGGACCTGTCCGGCGCCGGCCGGATTCTGTTCGTCGAGGACGAGGACGCTGTGCGGATCGTGGCCGCCCGCCTGTTGCGCGCCCGGGGATATGAGGTGATCGAGGCCGCCGATGGCGAAGAAGCCCTGATGCTGGCCGAGGAGCACGCCGGAACCATCGACCTTCTGATCTCGGATGTGATCATGCCCGGGATCGATGGGCCGACCCTTTTGAAGAAGGCCCGGGGTTATCTGGGCTCGGCGCCGGTGATGTTCATCTCCGGCTATGCCGAGGCCGAGTTTTCCGACCTTCTGGAGGACGAGCCCGGGGTGACCTTCCTGCCCAAGCCCATCGACATCAAGACCCTGGCCGAGCGGGTCAAGCAGCAGCTTCAGGCCGCCTGAGACGGCGGCTCGGGAACGGGTTCGCCTGGCAGGGACTCACATCGTCGGCCTTTGAGGCTGACTGCTGGGGCTGCGCACCTATTGCCGTCATCGCCGCTTGCGGCGATCCATTCCGTGAACGAGGCCGGGTCATTGTGCATGGGATTCAGTCTGAAAATCCGTCGCGGCTTCACCTGAACGGCATGGATCCCCGACGCTGCGTGTCGGGGATGACGGCGGGAAAGACGGACTGTTAGGGGAATACTTATTGACCTAAAGCCTGAAACCGGGGGGCGAGCGTGCGGGAATCGCCGTCTTCGCGCCAATGACTTGCCCGATGGGCGGCGCTCTCCTACGAAGGTGGCAATCCTACCTTTGAGGGAAAAACGTCCCATGCGGATCAACCGCCGACACCTTCTGGCCACCGCCGCCCTGGCCGCCATGACCCCCGCCGTCCGAGGGTTCGCCAATCCCCCGACGACGCCCCTGAACGCCCTGTTCGATCAGTTCATGACCGAGCAGATGCGCCGCTCGCCGGAACTGGTCACGACCCTGGGCCTGGACAAGGACGCCATGGCCGCCGCCAAGACGCGGCTGGACGACCGGTCCCTGGCCTCTCGGACCTCGGACAAGGCCGACACCCTGGGCAAGCTGCGACGGCTGCGGGGCGTCGACCGCAAGGGCCTGACCGGCCTCGACGCCATCAGCTATGACACGGTCGCCTATGGTCTTGTGACCGAGGCCGACGCCGACAGGCAGTTCGACTATGGGGTGGTGGGGGCTGGGGCGCCCTATGTGCTGAGCCAGCTGAGCGGGGCCTATCAGTCCATCCCCGATTTCCTCGACAGCCAGCACAGCATCGAGACCAAGGCCGACGCCGAGGCCTATCTCAGTCGACTGGAGGCCTTCGCCACGGCCCTGGACCAGGAGATCGAACAGACCCGCCACGACGTGGCCCTGGGGGTGATTCCGCCGGACTTCATCATCGACAAGGCCCTGGGTCAGATGACCGGGCTGCGGGACACCCCGGCGGCCAAGGCCTCCCTGGTGCAGTCGGTGGCGCGGCGCGCGGCCGAGAAGAACATCACGGGTGACTATGTTGGCCGCGCCACGGCCATCTATGAGGCCAAGGTGGTCCCCGCCCTGGCCCGGCAGGCGGAGCTGATGACCGCCCTGCGGGCCAAGGCGACCCACGACGCCGGGGTTTGGCGCCTGCCCCAGGGCGAGGCCTATTACGCCGCCTCCCTTACCCAATGGACCACCAGCAACATCACCCCTGAGGAAGCGCACAGGACCGGCCTTGATCTGGTGGCCAGCCTGTCCGCCCGCATGGACACGATCCTGAAGGCCCAGGGCTTCACCAAGGGGAGCGTCGGCGAGCGCCTGCGCGGGCTCTATTCCGATCCACGCTACCGCTATCCCAATACCGACGAGGGCAAGGCCAAGCTGATCGCGGATCTGAACGTCAAGGTCCGCACCGTTCAGGCCAGGCTGCCCGGCTTCTTCAAGACCCTGCCCAAGTCCCCGGTCGAGATCCGCCGGGTGCCGGCCTATATCGAGGCGGGGGCGCCGGGGGGCTATTATCAGAACGCCTCCCTGGATGGATCGCGCCCCGGGGCCTATTTCATCAATCTGCGGGACACGGCGGAGGTCCCCAGCTGGACCCTGCCGACCCTGACCTATCACGAGGCGATCCCCGGCCATCACCTGCAGCTGTCCCTGCAGCAGGAGGCGGACCTGCCCCTGATCCGCAAGGTGCTGTGGTTCTCCGCCTATGGCGAAGGCTGGGCCCTCTATGCCGAGCAGTTGGCCCAGGAGATGGGCATGTACGCCGACGATCCCCTGGGGGAGGTGGGCTATCTGCACGACGCCGCCTTCCGCGCGGTGCGGCTGGTGGTGGACAGCGGGATGCACGCCAGGCGCTGGAGCCGCGAGCAGGCCATTCGCTACTATACCGACGCCATCGGCGATCCCGAGGCCTCGGCGACCACCGAGGTGGAGCGCTATTGCGTGTGGCCGGGCCAGGCCTGCAGCTACATGGTGGGAAAGCTCACCTGGCTGCGCCTGCGCGAGTGGGCCAAGGCTCAACTCGGCGCGAAGTTCGATATCCGGGAGTTCCACGACGCGGGCCTGATCTCAGGGGCGACCCCGCTCACCGTGCTGGACGACGTGATCGCGGACTATGTGAAGGCCAAGCTGGCATAGGGTGACGCACCACCCCGGCGGATAACGGTTCTGTAACAGCGCGGGGCGTAGATCCGTCTAAGCCCGCGTGGCTGGCCGGTCGGCGATCTTGCGTCATGACCCGTTTTTCGAATTGGGTTGAGAGTGTTCATGGCCGATCGCGCAATCCGGGCGCTAGACAGCATCAGCAGCACGGCGGCGTCGTCCAGGGTGCTGCATCTGGTCAAGATCGCCGAAAAGCATGAGGGGGAGTCTGAATATCAGGACAGGCCTTTCTTCAAGAACCGGATGCTGAACGCGTCGATCATCCTCAAGCATCGGCTGCGGCGGGATGAGGTCGATCTGTTCAAGTCCCGCAAGACCGTCGCCACCAAGATCCTGATCCCGATTGATCGCCATGACCTGAAATGTGGCGGGCGCTATGTGTTCGTCGGGCAGAAGCAGTATGAGACCATAATCGTCGATTATTTTGGCGACGATCTGCGCGCCGGATCGATCGATCGCGCGACCCTGGACGCGGTGGATGAGTTACCCACCCTGGATCCGTTCATCCTGCGCGAGCATCTGGCGCGGCGCGATTTGCGTCCTGCCCCCTGCTATTTTGATATTTCCCAGGCCGACCTGGAGCATATGCACGGCTTTGTGCGTCGGGATATCGCGCCGCTGATCAATCTATGTTTCGGGCAGTCCAGCGATCTGTCGCCCTATACCGAAATCCTGGTCGGGAAAATTCTGTCGAGCGATCTCGATAACGACCTCGAGCCGCTGCGTGTGACGCTCAAGCTCGACAAGAAGCAATATTCCGAAGGCATGTTCTGCTGGAAGGGGTTTCTCTATTACAAGTGGCTGGTCAACGATATCTTCGGCCGCTCGATCGGCGTCTCGCAGGAAATCGGGACGGCGCGTACGGTGGGGCGATGCGACGCGGACACCCGTGAGGAGATCAAGACCCTCAAGCTCAAGCTGGGTGACGATATTTTCAACGCCTGCGAATATATCAAGCGGTCCCTGGGGGTCTATGACACCGCTTTCAAGGCCCTGACCCAGGCCGGCGATCCGATCGCGTTCCGTGAATTCCTGCTGTCGTCGCCCCAGATGTTTTTCGACCTGGGCGAGAGCCTGGCGGCGATCCAGCACATCATCAGCTTCTGGCGCTTCCGGTTTCCGGAGGGGGCGTCCGTGAGGCTCGATCCCTACGAATTTCTCGACATGCTGACGGACTTCGAGGCGAGCATCCCTGATTTCGAGCGCGGACGCATGTTCGCCCCCCCGCCTGGAAGGCAAGTGGCGATCTAAAGCGCGATCCCGCGAGGCGGGAGCCGGCTCGCCGTCAGGTCGCGCGGAATCCAAATATCTAGCTCATTGTCCGCGCCGGGCTTAAGGTTTTGAATGAGGCCGCTTGCACGGTTGAGAAATTGTTTGGGCGACCAAATCGACGCCCCAATTTGGTTGGTCGCGGGAGTTGAAAAAGCGCGCGTAGGTAGTCAAATGAGCTTTGCTGTGCAAATCGTGGTGTTCTGCAGCGGAATTATTTCGGTGTATTCAAATGTTACCAGGTCATGATATCTCAAATATTGAACACCAGTTGGGGATTGAGAGGTTTGTCGCGAGTAGAATTTTAAGATTTATAGTAAACGCGCGTGCAAATTGGCAGGGAGATCTTGATAGGTACTTGATATCTCTATGTTTTCTGAGTCTAAAGTATTCAAAAGATGTGAGGAGTGGCCCTGCGGTGGTGGGGCATGATTCCCTTTCCATTCAAAGCATCTCCGATATGACGGGAATTCCCAGGGAATCTACCCGGCGGAAAGTTGATATCATGGTCGGTATGGGGGATTTAGTGTTGAATCCCGACAAAACGCTCTCGCTTGGCGTCTTTGATGAATCTTTCGACATCGTTAGGGAAATATTGAGCTATAGAGAGCGTTTCAATATTTAGGCGCCCAAAATGGGCTATGTTTTCGGGGGCTTGATTTGGAGGCCCCCAGGGTATCATATCTCGTAAATACGCCCCATAGTTTATCAAGGTTGAGATTGGGGGTGCTATGTTAAACGATACTGTTGGAAAGAATGTTCGCGTGGCTCTCGCCACCGTAGCAAAGCGTTCTACTGGCCGATTTGATAACGTCGATATTCCAATTAATAAGTTTCCGGGCTGGGCTCGATTAACCATACTCGTGGTGGGCGCGGCGGTCAGTTGGGGTCTGGTTTTCCTTGGGGTGGCGCTGCTGTTCCGGAAATAGATCACTGACCCTCGGACGCCACCCTGTCGGCCTATGCGGAATTCAGCGGCTATCGTTAGCCGCGTTCGATAGCTCCACCTTCGCAACCGTCAAGATGCCCGCCTCGGCGGGGGGCGCGTCGATCGCGGCCGCCTTGAAGGCGATGTGCTTGGCGCCCAGGAAGGTCAGGCACAGGCCCGCGGCCGAACCGATGGCCAGGGGGATCAGCAGCATGTGCTTCAGAGGCGGCGCCGCGGCCAGGGCGATGGTGTAGGCGCCGATATTGGCCGCCCCGCCCACGCCCTGCACCGCGGCATAGACCAGGGCCTGCTTCAAGGGCTTGTGCGCGGTGGGACCCTTGAAGGTGAAGGTGCGGTTCAGCGCCCAGGTGGCCAGGACCGCCACGGGGAAGGAGACGAAGCGTCCCATCACTGGGGTCAGGCCCACAAGGCCGGTCATGGCGTGCAGGACCAGGGCGTCCACGGTGAAGCCGGCCACCCCGACCATGCCGAAGCGGATGAAGGCCGGATCGATCCGCCGCGCCACCGCCTGCACCATGGGCAGGCCCCACAGGCGCCGCATCCAGGTGGGGATCTCGACGCGGCCCGTCGCCGGGATCAGGGAGATCATGGCCACGGCCGCGCCGGCGGCCACCAGCCAGGTGATCCGGGCCTGATAGCGGGCGAAGGGCCCCGACAGGGCGCCGCAGACGAAGCCATTGCCGATCACGGCCGCCACCAGCAGGACCATCAGCATCATCAGCCGGGTGCGATCCTCGTCCCAGTCGAAGCGGCGGGCCTTGAAGCGCTCCAGCATGTCCCGGTGGATCAGCCGCCAGCCGATCAGGATCACCGCCAGGATGAACAGGCCGCCATGCAGCCAGGCGGAGGCGTCCATGGACAGCCTCGGCCCGCAACCCCAGTGATCCCGGCCGCAGTCAGCGGCGTGGTTGATCAGCCAGGGCAGGTTGGTGGTGCTCCAATAGTCGTTGGTCAGATAGTAGTGGGGGTTCTTCAGCGGGTCATCGAGATAGACCATGGTCAGCTGCTCGCCCCAGTTCTCCAGGGACGCCACGACCTGACCGACCGGGTCGTAGAGCACGGCGTTGAGGACGAACTTGTTCTCCTCGCGCTCCATCCGCAGGCGGTTTTCGAAGGTGGTGACGTTGAAGATCCCCTTCTTGCGGTCATCGGACCACAGGAGGTCCTGGCTGTCGTCCAGGGGCAGGTGACGGAACTGGCACAGCACATAGGTGGCGCCGTGATCGCAGGCGTAGCGCAGGTATTCGCGCCCGGGCCCGTCGGCGATCACCCGCATCGCCAGGAACGGCGGCCGGCGCAGCTCATCCCCGGTCTTGATGTGCACCGCTTCCTTATAGATCACGCTGGCGCCGACGGCGCAGATCATGGCCAGGATCACGGCGCTGATCGCCTTCAAGGGCTTGAGATCCTTGATCCGGAAAACGAGCAGCAACAGCACGGACAGACCCACCAGGGTCGCGGTGTTGAGCACGTGCGAAGTGTGGAAGGTCATGGCCAGGGCCAGGAGCAGGCCGACGGCGAAACGCTCGCTGATCTTCAGCCGGTCCCAATAGACGATCAGCAGCACCGCCGAGGCCGCGGTGTAGCCCGAGAACACGTCGGGCATGGTGAAGCTGGCGAAGAAGGGCAGGGTGGAGCCGAAGGCGACCGCCGCCTCCATGGCGTAGGCGCTCCAGCGGGGCGCCTTGGGCAGGGCGGCCCGCCACAGAAGCCAGGTCAGCCAGGCGCCCACGGCGGCTTGGACCAGGCTGGTGAGCCAGATGGTGCCGATGCGCTGGGTCACATAGAGCAGCAGGCCGTAATAGGGCGAGCGGGCGCCGATCTCGGTGTGCGACATGCGCAGGTCCGCGGCGGCCTGCTTGGCGTCGGCGATGTCCTCCGGATCGGTGGGTGGCGGCGGCGGCGTCTTTATGTGCAGGGCGTAGGCGATGGTGTAGGCGAAGGTGCGCCCTTCGACGAAATAGTCGTCCGTGTCGGTGAACACGCTGGGCCGGCCGTTCGCGACGACGACGCCCATCATCATCGCGATCCCGGCCAGTACGGGCAGGAACGAGCGGAGACGCCTGAACACCTTATCTGATCCCGATCTGTGGAACGCTCGCCAAGACGCCGTCCTAGCGCCGAAGGGTGAAGACCGAGGCCAGGAAGCCGGCGGCCGCGAGTTGAATCGCCACCGCGACCCCGGTCAAGGAGATCACCAGGACCCGCATGACGCCATTGTAAAGGATCGGGCCGAAGCCTGATCCCGCCCAATGCATGACCGACCAGGCAACTCCGCCAGCGCCCGCAAGAAAAATGACCAGGGCGGCCTGAAGGATGGGTTCCAGGCTTAGGCCCAAGAGAAACTTATGAAAATTGGCGCTCGGGGGCAGCACGCCCTCCAGCGCCTGGTAGCGCCGGGCCAGGGCCCCGAACATCACCAGCTGCACACCGATCAGCACGGCGAAGCAGGCGACCACCAGGGAATGGATGTCCAGCTTGATATCCGGGGTGACGTGCAGTTCGCCGGGGGCGAGGACGAGGGAGCCCAGCAGGCCCAGGGCGATCAGGGCCAGGCCCGGATAGATGAACAGGAAGCGCGGGCTGTGCAGCAAAAGGAAGCGCAGGTGACGCCAGCCGTCCCGCCAGGTCTTCAGGTGCGGCGGCCGCGAGCGGCCATCGGGCTTCAGGGTGGTCGGGGTTTCTTCGATCCGCAGCTTGTTCAGCGAGGCCTTGACGACCATTTCGCTGGCGAACTCCATGCCCGGGCTTTGCAGGCCCAGGCCCAGGATCGATTCCCGCGAGAAGCCGCGCAGGCCGCAGTGGAAGTCGCCGACGGGGATGGAGAAGAACAGCCGGCCGATGAAGGACAGGACCGGATTGCCCAGATAGCGGTGCAGGGGCGGCATGGCGCCGGGGGCGATTCCGCCCTTGAAGCGGTTGCCCATGACCAGATCCGCGCCGTCGCGCAGGTGCTGGACCATGCCGTCGAGATTTTCGAAGTCGTAGCTGTCGTCGGCGTCGCCCATGATCACGAAGCGCCCGTGGGCGGCGCGGACGCCCCCCATCAGGGCCGCGCCATAACCCTTTTCCGGCACCGCCACCACCCGTGCGCCCAGAGCTTCGGCCAGGGCCTGGGAGCCGTCGGTGGAGCCGTTGTCGGCGATCAGAACCTCGCCGGAGACGCCGCTGCGCTCAAGGTAGCCCCGGGCCTTGCGCACGCAGACCTCAATGGTCTCGGCCTCGTTCAGGCAGGGCATCAGAATGGTCAGCTCAAGCGGTTGCGCCGCCGGCCGCCGATCCGCGCGCGTGTCATCGCGCTCGAGAGTCGACTGGGACATGGAATCTCCTGGGTCGCCGTTCACGGGCGGAAAGCGACAATATACCTGTCGCTACGTCTTCGATCACGGTTTCGTCAACGGTGTGTGTGGTCGCGGGGGCGGGCTAATGGGCGGAAAGTGTGGTGACCAACACTCATCCTGTTGAATTTATGCGATTTCAGCCAGCTTTGCACATATTTCGGCGTAGCAATGAACTAGCCCCACTGCTCCACGGCTCCGCGTCGTCGGCTGGCGACCGGGGTCGGGCGCGCGGTCGGATAGGCCGGTTCGGTTGCGGCCTGGCCATAGAGCCAGCCCTGGGCGAAGTCGACGCCCGCCCGGCGCAGCACATCCTCGATGGCCTGAGTCTCGACCATCTCGGCGACCGTGGACACGCCAAGCTCCCGGCACAGGTTGACCAGATGGCGGATCATGGCGTCGTCCCGGCCAGAGCTGGCCAGTTCGCGGACATAGGAGCCGTCGATCTTGACCACGTCCACGCTCAGTTGCTGCAGGTAGGCGAAGGATGAGGCGCCAGAGCCGAAGTCGTCCAGGCAGACCTTCAGGCCCAGGGCCTGCAGCGCGATGATGTGGCTTTGAGCCAGTTGCAGGTCGTCAATCGCCGCGGTCTCGGTCAATTCGAGCATCAGGCGGTCCTTCAGGCGGCCATCCTTGCTCAGGTTGGTGATGGCTTGCATGAAGTTGGGGCTGATGATCGTGCGACCGGAAACGTTGATGGCCAGGCGCAGGCGGTCGGTTCGGTCGTTGCGGATCCTGGCGGCGGCTTCCTCGGCGATCGCCAGGTCGAGGTGGCCGATGATGTCCAGCTCCTCGGCCATGCGGATCATCCCGAAGGGGCTGCGGTCGCCGTCGAAGCGGACCAGCACCTCGTGGTGATGGGTGGTTCCGTCCGAGAGGGACACGACGGGCTGGTAAACCAGCTTGAAGCGCTTGGCCTGGACCAGGGCGCCGAAGGCCCCGGCCTCGGCGATGGTGCGCTGGACCGAGTGGCCGAGCATTTCCGACAGACTGGAGGCCTTTGGCGGCTCGCCCTCGGAGATGTAGGTGTCCAGGGAGAAGCGCAGGGCGCGCATCATCCGGCTGGGGGTGGCGATGGCGTCCAAGGCCACGGCGTGGGCGGTGGGCTCGATGGCCGCGCCCAGGACCCGGCGCAGGCGCCGCGCCACGGCGTCGGGCGCGTCGTCCTTTCGGCGCAGCACGGCGAAGCGCTGATCGCCAAGGTCGGCGGCCGCGTCGCCGTAGGATTCCGCGCGCAGGGCGCCGGCGACCTTCAGGTCCAGAGCCTTGACTTCCTTTGGCGCCAAGGCCTTGCGTTGCTGGTCCAGGCCCGCCAGTTCGATCAGGCCCAGTTCGAGTTGGAGGCCGTCCTCACGGGCGCGTTCGATCAGACCGCCGACCATGGCCTCGAATTCACCGCGTTCGTGCAGGCCGCCGTCCGCGTGGCCGGGCATGGACTGGCGATGGGTCAGGGTCAGGGCGCAGGAGATCCGGGGCGCAAGCTGAGGCAGGCGAAACACTGACAGGGCCGCTTGGCGCGCGACGCCGTCGGAGCCGGCGGCCAGGCGCACATCGACGGGACCGCGCCGCTCACCGTCCTCGATGCCGGCCACGAGGGCTTCGGCCAAGCCTCGGTCGGTCTCGACGAACAGCCCAAGCCAGGGCTGACCCGTCAGTTGGGCGTCGGCGTTGCCCGCGATATGACGACCCGCACCGGCCGCGAACGTGATCTGGCCCGCCCCTCCGATTTCGAAGAGCAGATCGGCTGTCGCGAAGGCGAGGCCCAGGAACCGGAAAGGGTCAGCAGTCAAGAAGGCCCCCGAAAGGCGATTTGGAGCTTCAGTCTAGCCCAGTAAGGTTGAGAAGATGTTCCGGTTCCTCACGTGCGAGCGGTCGCGGAACGCCGTTCGGCCGGCCAAATTGCCGCACCTCGCGATTGCGCCATGGGGATTGGCCGGCGCGGGCGGATTTGTTCGTGATGTCGGTGGCGCGGGAGCGCGTTGTTTTTACGGTACAAAACGTCTGGTGGAAAATCAGTATTCGGACTTTTGAACAAAATATGACGTCTATATTATCGTGTTATTAGTCGAGCTTGTTTAGGTGCTTGGCTATTAAGTGGCCTGGAGTCCTCGGCGTTGACCTGCCTCTTCGAATTGGCTGAAAGCGTTGCGCCGGTCGCGCCCTCAACCCTCGGGGCCGTGGTCTATGAGCGATTCGAGCGCGAGCCGGGCCTGTTGAACATCGCCGTGGTCGATGACGACGGCTGGCCCCTTGGCCTTGTGGAGCGCAACGCCTTTTCCCTGAAGATGGCCAGCCAGTTCGGTCGGGCCCTCTATGCCGGTCGGCCGATCGTTCTGCTGATGGAGGGCGAGCCCCACCTGGTGGACGGCTCCATCCTGGTGGACGACTATATGCAGGACACCCTGGTCGAGTGCCCCGCCAATCTGTTGCGCGGATTCATCGTCACGCGAGAGGGGCGCTATGTGGGGGTCGGCAGCGCCTTGTCCCTGTTGCAGGCCCAGACGGCCAGCGTCCGCAGCCATGCGATCCAGGCCCAGGCGGCCTTGCGCGCCAAGTCCGAATTCCTGGCGGTGATGAGCCATGAGATCCGCACGCCACTGAACGGCGTGCTGGCGGTGGCTGATCTGGTTCGTCGTCAGTTGCGCCAGCCCGAACTGCGGTCGCTGGTGCAGACCATTATCGATTCCGGCGAGACCCTGCTGCGGATGCTCAACGACGCCCTGGACCTGTCCCGGGCAGAGGCCGGGCGGCTGGAGCTGGCGCCGGCGCCCTTTCGGCCCGCCGCTCTGGTCGAGGATATCGACGCCCTGTGGAGGCCGCGGGCGGGGGAGGTGGGCCTCAATCTGGTGACGCGCTTCGAGGGCGATCCGGAAATCCTGCTGATGGGCGACGCCGTTCGCCTCAAGCAGATCCTCAACAACCTCGTGGGCAACGCCCTGAAGTTCACCGCGTCGGGCGCGGTCGAGGTGCGGGTGGCGGTTCGCGCCGGGGCCGCCGGGCTGGTCTTGAGCGGGCAGGTCAGCGACACCGGCGCGGGCATTCCGGAGGATCAGGTGGATGATCTGTTCGTGGCCTTCAGCCAGACGGATGTGGGCCGTCTGGCGGGGGGCGCGGGGCTTGGCCTGTCCATCTGTCGCCAGCTGACCGAGCGAATGGGGGGAACTATCCGGGTCGACAGCCAGATGGGGCAGGGATCGGTCTTCACCTTCGAGGTTCCGCTGGAGGCCTGCGAGGCGGCGCCAAGCGCCCCCGATGTGGCCGCGCCGGATCTCGATCAGGCGATGCTTCACGTGTTGATCGCCGACGACAACGCCACCAACCGGCTGGTGGCCCAGACCCTCTGCGACCTGTTCGGCTGCACCTTTGAGAGCGTGGAAAACGGCGCGGAGGCCGTGGCCCTGGCCGAGGCCGGTCGCTTCGACATCGTGCTGATGGACATCAAGATGCCGGTGATGGACGGGGTGGAAGCCACCCACAAGATCCGCGCCCTGAGCGCGCCCACCCCCACGGCGCCGATCATCGCCCTGACCGCCATCGCCGATCCCCGGGAAGCTCAACGCTATCTGGCGGCTGGCATGGACGCCGTGGTGGAAAAGCCGATCAA
>JARLIP010000131.1 GCA_031291685.1 Caulobacteraceae bacterium
TAGCCCTCATGCAAATCGATGTGGGCGCCCAGGGCCTCCAGGGCCTTCAGGTGCAGGTCCACCGGCCGCGCGCCGATGGAGCACCCGCCGGGCAGGCTGACCTTGGCGTGGCCGGTCCGCGCCAGCAGCGGGCCCAGCACATTGAACGAGGCGCGCATCTGGCGCACCAGATCATAGGGCGCGAAGGCGCTGGTGACCTCGGGGGCGTGCAACAGGGTCTCGGATCCCTCCGGTCCCTCGATTTCGGTCACCTCCACCCCCAGGCGGCGCAGAAGCTGGCCCAGCAGACGGGTGTCGGCCAGGCGCGGCATGTTGGTCAGTCTTAGGGGTTTGTCGGTCAGCAGGCTGGCCGCCATCAGCTTGATGGCCGAATTTTTGGCCCCGCTGATTGCGATCTCGCCGTGGAGACGGGCGCCGCCCGTGATGGCGATTCGGTCCATTCAGATCCCCGCGCGCCCGGGGCGAGGATCGCGCCGGGGCCGCTCTTTAGAATCGCCTTCTACTAGACGCCAGCGCCCGCGCAAGCGGACATCAATCCTCAACCTTTGACGGAACGTCAGCGCCCAGTTTGCGGCGGCGCAGGTTCGCCCTCAGGGCCTGGGCGAGCCTGGCCTCCCGCGCCTTGTTGGGGCTAGGCGGGGCTTGGGCTTTCGAAGGGGGCTTGGGGGCGGTGTCATCCATTTATCCCCAGACCTGAGCGGCGAATTAGCCTGGGTCAACCGATTTTGCTTCACCTTCCCCGCGACGTTCGCTATAGCCGCCACCTCTTGACCTCGCCGCCGTAGCTCAGTGGTAGAGCGCATCATTGGTAATGCTGAGGTCGGCAGTTCAATCCTGCCCGGCGGCACCAGCGGGACCCAAGCCATTTCAAGGGCTTGGGTCCCGACCACACTTTCAGCCCATCTCCATCGTCACAGTTGTGGTTGCGCCGCTTACGATAGCGCGCGCATGTCAGGCGTCCGCGCCGATCACCCTTGCGTGAGGGCGCCCAGCGCCTCGATCGCGCGCGCTCTGGCGGGGATTTTGGATCCGATGGCCAAAAGCCGCGCGCGACACTTGGGCCCGCGACACTTGGGATTGAGCGGCCGGGCGCTTAGCTAGGGGCTACCTTCAGCACCGGAGCCCGCCCTTGACCGCCCCAACGCTCTTGTCGCCCTTCACGGTCCGCGACCTGACCCTGAAGAACCGCATCGTCATCTCTCCCATGTGCCAGTACAGCGCCGTTGATGGCGTGGTGAACGACTGGCACCTGGTGCATCTGGGCCGCTTCGCCCTGGGGGGCGCGGGTCTGGTGATCGTCGAGGCCTCCGGGGTCGAGGCGAGAGGCCGCATCAGCCCCGGCGACGTCGGCATCTGGAACGACGAGCAGGCCCGGGCCCTTTCCCGCATCGCCGAGTTCCTCAAGGCCAATGGCGCCGCCGCGGGCATCCAGCTGGCCCACGCCGGCCGCAAGGCCTCCACCCGCCGGCCCTGGGACGGGGGCGCGGAGTTGACCGCCGAGGACGCGGCCAAGGGCGAGCCGGCCTGGGAGACCATCGCCCCCAGCGCCCTGCCCTTCTCCGACACCTACCCTACCCCTAGGGCCATGACCTCCGCGGACATCGGCGAGGTCATTGTCGCCTTCCGCGAAGCCGCCCGCCGGGCCAACGACGCCGGCTTTGACGTCGCCGAGATCCACGCCGCCCATGGCTATCTGCTGCACGAGTTCCTCTCGCCCCTGTCCAACCACCGCACCGACGACTATGGCGGCGACCTGGCGGGGCGGATGCGCTTTCCCCTGGAGGTGATCGAGACCGTCCGCGCCGCGTGGCCGGCGCACAAGCCCCTGTTCATGCGCATCTCCGCCAGCGACTATGTGGAGGGCGGCCTGACCATCGAGGACTCCGTCGCCTTCGCCCAGGCGGCCAAGGCCCTGGGGGTGGACGTGGTCGACTGCTCCTCCGGCGGCAACACCCCAACCCCGCCCAAGCTCTATCCCGGCTATCAGGTCCCCTATGCCCAGGCCGTGCGTCAGGGCGCGGGCGTCGCCACCATGGCCGTGGGCCTGATCCTGAACGCCAAGCTGGCCGAGACGATCCTGACCGAGGGCAAGGCCGACCTGATCGCCATCGCCCGTCCGGCCCTTGAGGATCCCAACTTCGCCATCCACGCCTCCGCCGTCCTGACCGGAACCGCCGACTACGGCCTGGCGCCCACCCCGGCCAAGAGCGGCCTCGACCGTCTGGCCCAATCGCTTCGACACATGACCAAGGCCTGACCTAGAGCGCCGACCTGATTGCATCAGGCCGGCGCTCTCTCAGTCCCGTGACGCAACCTTCTGGGGCGAGCCTTCGCTCCAGCCGCCGCCTAGCGCCCGGATCAGGTCCACGCTGGCCTGGAGCCTGCGGGTGTTGATGCTGAGCGCCGCCCTCTGGGCCTCCAGGTGGGCGGTCTGGGCGGTGACCACGTCCAGATAGGTGACCGCGCCCATCTGGTACTGGATCAGGGACAGGGCCTCGCTGCGGCGGGCCGCCTCGATGGCGGCGGCCTGCTCCCGGGCCTCGTCGGCGAGCCGGTTACCCAGGGCCAGGTTGTCCTCCACCTGCTGGAAAGCGGTCAGCACCGTGGCGCGGTAGGCGGCGCTGGCCTGGTCGAACTGGTCGTGGGCGATGCGCACGGTAGCCTTGCGCCGCCCGCCGTCAAACAGGGTCATGGCGGCGGCGGGACCCAGGGTCCACAGGCTGTTGGGGGCGCTGAGCAGATTGACCCCGCCCCCGGCCGTCTGGAAGCCGCCCGAGGCGTCGAGACTGATGGTCGGGAAATAGGCCGCCCGCGCCACGCCGATGCGGGCATTGGCCTCCGCCGCCCGGCGCTCGGCCGCCGCGATGTCCGGTCGGCGCTGAAGCAGCACGGAGGGGGCGCTGACCGGCACGAGGGGGGGCTCGGGCAGCCTAACCACCGGCGCTATGGTGAAGCTCGAGGCCGGCTCGCCCACCAGGCTGGCGATGGCGTGCTCATAGAGGGCGCGCTGAGCGGAAACCTCGACCTGCTGGGCCTTGGCGGTGCGTAGCTGGGTCTCGGCCCGGTCCACGTCGAGGCCGGAAACGGCGCCGCCATTGTGCTGGGCCTCGGTCAGCTTCAGCGCCCTGGCGTAGGCCTCGGTGGTGTCGGCCAGGAGCTGGCCCTGGGCGTCGAGCCCCCGCAGGCTCAGATAGGCGTCCGCCAGCTGGGCCTCGAGACTCAGCCGCGTGGAGGCGGCGTCGGCGGCGCTGGCCTGGGCTTCCGCCCGGCCGGCCGCCACCAGGTTGCGCACCCGGCCCCACAAGTCGAACTCGTAGGAGATCGAACCCGTGACGATGTCGTTGGTATAGGTGTCGACGCCCCCGACCCGTAAGGGCCGGTGCAGGGACTGCTGGTTTCGCGTGGCGCTGCCGCCAAGATCGATCTCGGGAACCAGGGCCGCCCGGGCCTGGGACAGATAGGCCCGGGACTGGTCATAGCGCGACAGGGCGATGGCCAGGTCCGGGTTGCCCGCCTCCAGCCGCCGTTCCAGCCCGTCGAGGGTCTCGTCCCCATAGATCGCCCACCAGTCACCCCGGGAGACGCTGTCGGCGGGATCGGCCGGGGTCCAGGGACCGATCTCCTTATAGGCCACAGGCGTGGTCAGGACCGGCGGGGCATAGGCCGGCGCCAGGGAGCAGCCCGCCATCGCCAAGGCCGTGGCCGCCAGCAGCGGAAGCCTAGCGGACCGCATGGGCGCTCGCTCCGGCTCCGGCGTCGGCGATCTTGACCTTGTCCCCCGCGCGCAGGGAGTCCGGCGGGTTGGTGATCACCCGGTCGCCGACGCTCAGGCCTGAGCCGATCTCCACGGTCGCGCCAAGATCCCGGCCGATGGTCACCGGCTTGATCGCCACCCGGCCATCGGGTTCCACCGTGGCCACCGACAGGCCGCTGTCGCGGAAGATCAGGGCGCTGGCCGGCGCCTGAAGGGCGCCGCTGCGGGCCGGCAGGCTGAAGCGGACCTGGGCGTAGCCGCCGGGCTTTAGCACGCCGTCGGCGTTGTCGATCTGCAGCTGGATCAGCAGGGTCCCGGACTGGGGCGCGATGGCGTCGGCGGTGGTGGCCAGGGCCGCGGTGAAGGTCCGCCCAGGATATTGCGGCACGGTGAAGCTGGCCGTCATGCCCGGCTTGATATCCGCCGAATAGCTTTGCGGCACCCGCACATAGATCCTCAGGCGGTGCTCGTCGGCCACGGAGAACAGGGGCGTGTCGCTGGCGCCGCCGACATTGATCAGGGCCCCGATATCGGTGGACCGGGTGGTGACCACCCCGTCGAAGGGCGCGGTGATGCGCTTGAAGGACTCCAGGGCCTCCAGGCGCTGCACATTGGCCCGGGCCGAGGCCACAAGGGCGGTCTTGGCCGCCAGATCCCCATCCTTGACGTCGGCGTCCTGGTGCGAGACCGCGTCCTGCGCCAACAGCCCCGCCCAGCGGTGGGCGGTGGTTTCGGCCAGGTGGCGGTTGGCCTCGGCGGTGGCAAGATCGGCCTTGGCCTGGGCAAGCTGCTGGTCGAGATCCGGGGTGTCGATCTCGGCCAGGATCTGACCAGTCTTCACCGGGGCGCCGATGTCCGCGTACCACTTCTTCAGATAGCCGCTGACCCGGGCGTGGATCGGGGCGTCGTTGAAGGCCTGGATGTCACCCGGCAGCACCAGGGCGCCGGCGGCGGCGACACCGGCCAGGCTGACGGCCCGGACGGTGGGGATCGCCTGGTCATTGGTCCAGGTGGTCAGGGTCTGGTCAGCATGAACCCGGCTGATCACCCCAAGGGCGACCACGGCGACAGCGACGCAGGCCGCGGCGGCGCCCACGGTCTTCAGGTGACGGGGCGGCGTATGCCGCAGGATGTCCTGCTGCTCAGGCATAGGCTTCTCCAGATTGGGGCGCGGGGGTGGCCGCCGCGTCAGAGGAACGATGGGCCTTGCGGCCGTGAACAATGCCGAACACCACCGGGACGAACAGCAGCGTGGCGAAGGTGGCGAAGACCAGGCCGCCGATCACCGCCCGGCCCAGGGGGGCGTTCTGCTCGCCGCCCTCCCCCAGGCCCAGGGCCATGGGCGCCATGCCGATGATCATCGACAGGGCCGTCATCAGCACCGGGCGAAAGCGGGTGAAGCCGGCCTCCACCGCCGAGACCATGGCGTCGCCGGTGGCGTCGAGCCGCTCCCGGGCGAAGCTGACCACCAGGATCGAGTTGGCCGTGGCCACCCCCATGCACATGATGGCGCCGGTCAGGGCGGGCACCGACAGGGTGGTGTGGGTGGCGAACAGCATCCACACGATCCCGGCCAGGGCCGCCGGCAGGGCGGTGATGATCACGAACGGGTCCAGCCAGGACTGGAAGTTCACCACGATCAGCAGATAGATCAGCACGATCGCCCCCAGAAGACCGAAGCCCAGGCCGGCGAAGGCCGCGTTCATGGTCGTCACCTGGCCACGCAGCCTGACGCTCGCGCCCTTGGGCAGGTCATGGGCCGTGGCCTTGACCAGGGCCTGGATGTCCCGGGCGACCCCGCCCAGATCCCGGTCCTGGGTGGTGGCGAACAGATCCACCACCGGCTGGATGTCATAGTGGCTGACCACCGCGCTCGACTGCTCGCGGCTGATCTTGGCCAGGCCTCCCAGGACCTGAAGGCCGCCGCCGGGCGCGGAGCCGGTCACCGGCAGGTTCTCCAGGCCCGGCAGGGTATCGACCTTGTATTCCGGGGTCTGGGCGACCACCGGATAGGAGACCCCGTTCTTGGGGTTCAGCCAGAAGGTCGGAGCGGTCTGCGAGCTACCGGCCAGGGAGGTGGTGACGCTGTTGGTCACGTCCCGCTCGGTCAGGCCCAGTTGCGCCATCCGCGCCCGGTCCACGTCCACCCGCAGCTGCGGATTGTCCATCGACTGCTGCATCCGCGCGTCCGCCACCCCACGGATCGCCTTCATCTGGCGCTGCAGTTCCAGGGCGTAGGCTTGGTTGGCCTTCTGGTTGGGGCCGGTGATCTGCACGTCCAGGGGCGCGGGCGAGCCGAAGTTCAGGATCTGGCTGATGATGTCGGCGGGCAGGAACGAGAAGGTGGCGCCCGGGAAGGACACGGGCAGGGTCTCGCGCAGCCGGCGGACATAGTCGGCCGTCGGATGGTGCTTCTCGTTCAGGGTGATGAAGATGTCCCCGTCCTGGTACCCGATCAGGCCGGAGTTGTTATAGACCGTGTTGATGGCGCTGGTGGGCAGGCCGATATTGTCCACGATCGAGGTCAGTTCCCCCGGCGGGACGGTCTGGCGGATCTGCCGCTCGATATCCCCGAACATGGCCGAGGCGTCCTCGATCCGCGTGCCCACCGGCGGGCGCACATGCAGGGTGATCTGGCCGGAATCCACCGACGGGAAGAAGTTCGACCCCAGCATCGGGGCCAGGCCGAATGAAGCCACGACCACCGCCAGGAAGCCGATCACGAACACCCGGCGATGGACCAGGGCCATGGCCAGAAGGTTGCGATAGGCCTCGCGGAAGGCCTCGAACCGCGCCTCGAATCCCCGCTGGAACCGGGCCAGGGGATTGCGGGAGGCCGGCGCCCGGTGAAGGTCGCTATCGGCCTGCGCCTCCGTCTCGCCCGCGTGGAGGTGGGGCTTCAGGAGATACATTGCCAGGGTCGGCACCAGGGTCCGCGACAGGATGAAGGAGGCGATCATGGCGAACACCACCGCCTCGGCCATGGGCACGAACAGGAATCCGGCCACGCCCTTCAGGGCGAACATCGGCACGAACACGATACAGATGCACAACAGGGAGACGAAGGCCGGAACCACGATCTGCTGAGCGCCGTCGAGGATGGCGGTCCTGACGTCCTTGCCGTGCTCCAGGTGCCAGTTGATGTTCTCGATGGTCACGGTGGCGTCGTCCACCAGGATGCCCACCGCCAGGGAAAGGCCCCCGAGCGTCATGATGTTGAGGGTCTCGCCGATCGCCGACAGGGCGGCGATGGCGCACAGGGTGGCGAGCGGGATCGAGGTGGCGATGATCACCGTCGAGCGCCAGCTGCCCAGGAACAGGAGGATCATCAGACTGGTCAGAGCCGCGGCGATCACCCCCTCCTTGATCACCCCCGACACGGCGGCCTTCACGAACAGGGACTGAACGTTCA
>JARLIP010000132.1 GCA_031291685.1 Caulobacteraceae bacterium
TGGAGGGCGCCGAGCCCTATGAATTCACCCAGGAGCCGGAACCCCTGATGGCCGCGGATCAGCAGCTCAATGGCCGCATCACCCTTGCGGCCTTCCTGCGCACGGTGGATCGCCGGTTCGACTCCCTGGACAAGGCCCACACGGGCTCTATCGCCCTGGCAGATCTGCCCAGGACGCCGTCCCAGCCGGCCGAGCCTCCGAAGGGCGGGCGCGGCAAACGCCCGTCAGGCGCTGAGCAAGGCCCGCCCCGCGATCGCTGAGGCGACGATCTCGGCCAGTCCCCGATAGTGCTCGAACCGGGTCAGGTTGGCCGGATCGACCTTGGGATCGCGCCAGGCCGCCAGATGGTGACCGATCCCCAGCAGGAAGGCGCCCAGGCGCATTTGTCTCTCGGCTTGGCTCATCCCAAGGCCTCCGTAAAATCGCGTCTAAAACGCCTTGGCCGTGAAGGTCACCCCGAAGGTGCGAGGATCGCCCAGGATCGAGATGTAGGGGGTCAGGGATGTGGCCGTGCCGGCCGCCAGAATATACTTCTGGTCGAACAGGTTCTTGGCCCAGACCGACACGGCGTAGCGGTTCTCGGCGGTCTTCACGCCAATGCCGGCATTGGTCAGGCCGTACGCGCCCTGATGCCCGTAGCTCGAATCCGAGATGAACTGCGTCTTGCTCTTGTAGGTCTGGGTGGCGTAGCCGAACACCGCCAGATTGCCGGGCAGGGGGTGTTGATAGTCCAGGCTCACCTGACCTGAATAGAGCGAGGCGCCCGGCAGGCGTTGGCCGGACAGATCGACCTTGGTGGTGGTCCCGCGCAGTTCCTGCGGTGACGGCGCGTCCTTGTAATCGACATAGCGGGCGTCGTTGATCGCGCCGCTGGCCGAAAGGGTCAGGTCCGCCGTCGCCTGCCAGCGGCCATCCACCTCGAACCCGCGCAGGCGCGCCTTGCCCACATTGGTCAGATATGACGCGGTCGAGGCGCCCAGGGTCTGGCTGGCCTGATAGTCTTCGATGTCGTTCCAATAGAGGTTGGCGTTCAGATAGGCCTTGCCGCCAAGGAAGGTGTTCTTCAGGCCGATTTCGTAGTCCGTCGATTTCTCGGGCCGGGTGATCACCGGATTGCCGACCACCGCCCCCAGATTGGCCGCCCCGGACTTCTCGCCCTGGGAGACGCTGACATAGGCCAGGGTTCCGTTGGAGAACTTGTAGGACGGATTGATCAGCCAGGAGACCGAGGTGTTGTCCTTGTGGCCCTTGACCAGGAAAATCCCGCCAAGGGCGTTGAGCAGGCTGTAGCGATATCCGTTGTAGAGTGCGGGCAGGGTGGCGCCGCCGAAGGTGTAGCCATGGTTCGAGGCCGTGCGATCTTCGTTGGTCACCCGCACGCCGGCCGCCAACGACGCCTTGTCGGTGATGCGCCAGGCGCCTTGGCCAAAGGCCGCGCCGCTGAACACGCGGGTCTCGCCGCCCTGATCATATTCCACGCCGTTCAGGATCGCCGGAGCATTGGCGCCCAGGAAGAACAGCGAGGCGTCCGAATAGAACAGGTAGCGGTTGTTGCTCGCGACGGTCTCGCGCAGGCCGTAGAGACCGACCTGGTACTCCAGCTTGCCACCCGTGGGCGAGGCCAGGCGCAGTTCCTGGGAATACTGGTTCACATCGACATCATAGCCCTGGCGGAAGATCGGAAAGGGTGTGCCGTCGCTGTCGTTGTGGGGGCGGAACACCAGCTTGCGCCAGGCCGTGATGCTGGTCAGGGTGTAGCCGCTGAACCGCCAATCGAACTGGTTCGAAGCGCCCAGGATGCGCGAAATCGTCTGACCCTGGCTGTCGAGGTTGGCGTTGTTGCGCGTGTCATAGCTCGGCATGTAGCCGAACAGGTTCTTCAGCTTGGTCTGCCAGCCGTTTCGCGTTGCGCCATTGGTGTAGGTGGTCGGGTCGCCGGACGGCGGATAGAAGTTGTTGTACTCGGCGCTTCCCAGGCTCTCGAAGATCAGCCGGTCCTTGAAGTCGCCATTGGGTTCGAACAGCAACTGCCCCCTGACCGCATAGCGGTTGGTGTCGAGCAATTTTTGACCGTTGTAGTGGTTGGTGATCCAGCCATCCGTATTGTCTCCGGAAACGGTCAGGCGACCGGCGAGCACATTCCCGAAGATGGGCCCGTTGAGAACGGCCCGAACCTGCTTGCGGTCGTAGTTGCCATAGGTCCCACTGATGCTGGCTTCCGGGGAGAAGGTCGGCTGGGCGGTGTTGATGACCACCGCGCCGATGGTGGTGTTCTTGCCCAGCAGGGTTCCTTGGGGGCCGCGAACGACCTCGATGCTCTGAAGGTCGGTGAAGTCGGCCCAGCTGAAGCCCACATGCGTATAGAAGACGTTGTCCACGATCAGGCCGACGCCGGATTCGGACCCGTCGGTATTGGCGTTGCCGCCGATGCCGCGGATATAGAGCCCCGAAACCCGTGTGTTCTGTTGCAGGGCGGTGAAGTTCGGGACCTTGGCCGCGTATTCCGTCACCCGGTCGATCTTCTGGGTCGCCAGCATCTGGCCGCCCACCGCCGCCACCGAGATCGGAACGTCCTGCAACTTTTCATTCCGCTTACGGGCGGTGACCACGACATCGGCAACCTCTCCGGCGTCGGAAGCGGCGGCCTCGGCCCGGGCCTCGACGGCGATCGTCAAGGCGATGACGCTGGCGCCCAGCCCCGCGGCGGCCCGCAGGGCGAGGCGCTTGTCTTGAAAGTTCATAGTCTATCCCCTGTATCGCGACGGAAATTCACGCTTCCATCGTCGCGTCTTGAAGTCAGAGCGGTCGGAAGACCGCTCTGTCGCCGCCCCTTGCGGAAGGCGACGGTCGGTCACAAACCCCGGCGATGGTCCGCCATCTCCGGGGGTGAAGGTCAGATGTTCGGAAGTGGTGAAGTCAGGCCTGGGCCTTCGGCTTCCTGACCTGGCTGGAGCGCCCATCGACCGCGACCGGAACATCTCCGGTCAGGGTGACGCGGCGCATGATTCTACGCTGATCGCCGTAATCGTTGATCGCATAATGCTGGGTCGCGCGGTTGTCCCAGATGGCCACGTCCCCGGCGGTCCAGCGCCAGCGCACGGTGTTTTCGAGCTTGGTGATGTGCTCTTGGAACAGGTCGAACAGCCGCTGGGAATCGGCGGTGTTCAGCCCCACGAAGCGCTTGAAGAACTGCCCCAGGATCAGCGTGCGCTCACCCGAAACCGGGTGCGCCCGCACCAGGGGATGCTCGGTCTCATAGACCGTTGAGGCGAACACCGCCCGCAGGGCCTCGGTCTGTTCGTCGGTCAGGTTCGGTCGGGTCGCCGCATAGTCATAGGCATTGGTGTGGATCGCCCACAGGCTGTCGGCCAGGCGTTGTAGGGGCTCGGGCAGGTTTTCATAGGCGCTGGCGGTATTGGACCAGACCGTATCGCCCCCGTGGGGCGGGGAGGTCACGGCCCTCAGGATCGAGGCCTTGGGATAGTTGGGCAGGAAGGTCACGTCCGTATGCCAGGCGTTGGCGCGCCCCCCATGAAGGGAATCCAGCTCAAGCAGGAAGTTGGTCCCTTCGCGCACCGGCACGGTCGGGTGGGCCTCCGGCTGGCCCAGGCGGGCGGCGAAGGCTTCCTGGGCCTGATCGTCCAGATGGGTCTGGCCAGGGAAGAACAGGACCTTGTGGCGCGCCAGGGCCGCTTCGATCGCCGCAATGGCGGTATCAGGCAGGTCCCCGGACAGGGCCAGACCATGAATCTCCGCGCCGATCCGCCCGCCAATGGGCCGGACATCGAGGTTGATCTTGAAGGCGACATCGCCGTCCGCGCTCATGATCAGGGTCCTTCCTTCACTCAAAATCTATAATCACTATCTGAGTAATGGGAATGATGGGTGCAATTCAGAAAATCTCGTCGAGGCCTCACGACGCCTTATAGCATAGCCCACCCTGGCCTATGTTTCGGACCATCGACCTCTCAGAAAAACTGGACCGGGTTTGGCCCCTAGACGCCGCGGCTGAGCAACCAGACCGCGATCGGCCATCCCGCGAGCAAGGTGATGACGGCGGTGATCAGAGCATATTTGACCCGGTAGTAGCCCTTCTGGTCCCGGGCCTTGTAAGCCTTGCCGGCGGCGATCACCCCGGCCAGGCGGCCATAGAGCCGATTGACCCCGCCGATGCGCTCGCCTTCCACATTCTGTGTGGCCGTCGCCTTCATGATGGTGCGGATCGCCCAGCGGTTGATGACCGAAATCGGCGCCGCCACAGGCCGCTCCACGTCGCAGAACAGGATCAGGCGGGTAACGTCCGTGTCGTTGCGGGCTTCGTGGACGAAGGTTTCATCGAACACCATGGCTTCGCCGTCCCGCCAGCTGCGTCGCTCCCCGTCCACCTCGATCCAGCACCGCTCGGAATTGGGGGTGCGCAGGCCCAGGTGGTAGCGAAGGCTGCCGCCGAACGGATCCCGGTGCTTACCCAGCTTCCCGCCGGGGGGCAGGGTGGCGAACATGGCCCCATGGACGGTTGGAACCTGGTTCAAAAGCGCGGTGCTGCGCGGACAAAGATTGACCGCCGAGGGCAGGGGGTTGTCGTACCACTTCAGGTAAAACCGCTTCCAACCCCGCTTGAAGAAGGTGTGAAAGCCCACATCGTTGTCACCCGTGGCGGCCCGGACCATGCCTTGGTCCATCAGCCTAA
>JARLIP010000133.1 GCA_031291685.1 Caulobacteraceae bacterium
GCACAACATGAAGGCCAAGTACGGCCTCGACCGGCCGCTGGGCGAACAGTACCTGACCTACCTCGGCGGGGTGCTGCGCGGCGATTTCGGCCCGTCGATGAAGTACCAGGACAAGTCGGTGCTGCAGATCGTGCGTGAGGGCTTCCCGACCAGCGCGATGATCGGCCTGTCGGCCCTGACGCTGGCCAGCGTGCTGGGCATGACGCTCGGCGTGATCGCCGCCCTGCGCCAGAACGAGCCGGCCGACTATGCGGTCAGCGCCGTGGCCATCCTGGGGGTCTGCATCCCCACCTTCGTCACCGCCCCCCTGCTGCTGGTGCTGTTCGCCTCCATGCTGGGTTGGCTGCCCACCGGCGGGCTCAACGGCGCCCGCAGCCTGGTCCTGCCCGTGGTGACCCTAGCCCTGCCCCAGGTGGCGATCATCTCGCGCCTGACCCGGGCCGGTATGATCGAGGTGCTGCGCTCCAACTATGTGCGCACCGCCCGGGCCAAGGGCCTGCCCGAGCACACCATCGTCCTCAAGCACGCCCTGCGCGCGGCGATCCTGCCGCTGGTCAGCTATCTGGGCCCGGCCTGCGCCGGGCTGATCACCGGCTCCCTGGTGGTGGAAAAGATCTTCAACCTGCCGGGCCTCGGCAAGAACTTCGTCATCAGCGCCCTGCAACGCGACTATACGGTCGTGATGGGGGTGGTGATCCTCTATGCGACCTTGATCCTGGTGCTGAACCTGTTGGCCGACATCCTCTACGCCGCCCTCGATCCCCGCGTGCGCCTGGCATGACCAGGATCGTGCTCGCCCCCGGCTCCCAGCGTGGGGCCGCGGCCATGGAGACCGCCGCCGTCAAGGGGCGCAGCCTGTGGGACGACGCCCGCCGCCGCCTGATGCGCAACCGCGCCGCCGTGACCAGCATGGTGGTCCTGGCGCTCCTGCTGCTGGCGGCCATCGTCGGGCCCTACCTGACCCCCTACACCTATGATCAGATCAACAAGAACGACGTCTGGGCCCATCCCCTGGTCAATGGCCACCTGTTCGGCGCCGACTCCCTGGGCCGGGACCTTCTGGCCCGGCTGTTGATCGGTCTGCGGGTCTCCCTGGCCATCGGGGTGGTGGCCACGGCGGTGTCCCTGGTGATCGGGGTCGCCTGGGGGGCCACCGCCGGCTATCTGGGCGGAACGGCGGACGAGCTGATGATGCGCATCGTCGATGTGCTCTATTCCCTGCCCTTCATCTTCTTCGTGATCCTGCTGATGGTCACCTTCGGGCGCAATTTCATCCTGATGTTCCTGGCCATCGGGGCGGTGGAATGGCTGACCATGTCGCGGATCGTCCGTGGCCAGACCGTCTCGCTCAAGCACAAGGAATTCATCGAGGCCGCCCGGGCCGCCGGTCTGTCCCAGACCGCGATCATCGCCCGCCACATCGTGCCCAACCTGCTGGGACCCGTGGTGGTCTATGTCACCCTGACCATCCCCGCCGTGATCATGGCCGAGAGCTTCCTCAGCTTCCTCGGCATGGGGGTGCAGGAGCCCCTGACCTCCCTGGGCACCCTGATCTCCGTCGGCGCCCAGGATCGGGATCTGGCGCCCTGGCTGCTGATCTTTCCCTCGGTGGTGATGGTGGTGACCCTGATGAGCTTCAACTTCATCGGCGACGGACTGCGCGACGCCATCGACCCGAAGGATCGTTAGGGTGGGGAGCAACGGACTGGGCAAGGCGGCGGGCGGCGCCGGCCTCGCGGCGGCGGCCATCGCATCCCTGCTGGCCCTGAGCGGCTGTGGCGAGTCCAAGCCCCTGCGGGCGCCCTGCCCGGCGGGCAAGCTTTGCCTGGAATATGGCAACGGCTCCGAGCCGGTGTCCCTGGACCCGCATAAGATCACCGGCACCTGGGAAAGCCGGGTGGTGGGCGAACTGCTCATGGGCCTGACCCAGGAAGACCCGGAGGGCCGGCCGGTTCCGGGCATGGCCACCTCCTGGCGGACCAGCCCCGACGGCCTGGTCTGGACCTTCCATCTGCGGGACGCCAAGTGGTCGGACGGGGAGCCGGTCACCGCCGACGATTTCGTCTTTTCCCTGCGTCGCCTGCTCAGCCCGGCCCTGGCGTCGGAATATGCGTCCCTGATGTACGTCATCAAGAACGCCCAGCCGGTCAATGAGGGCAAGCTGCCCCTGACGGCCCTGGGCGTTCGGGCGATCGACCCGCGCACCTTGGAGATCACCCTGGAGCATCCGGCGCCCTATCTGCCGGAGCTGGCCAAGCACCAGACCATGATCCCGGTGCCCAGGCACGTGGTGGAAAAGTGGGGGGACGATTGGAGCAAACCCGCCCATTTCGTCTCCAACGGCCCCTACAGGCTCGAGGAATGGCGCTTCGGCGACCATGTGCGCCTGGGGCGCAATCCGCTGTTCTATGACGCGGGCAAGGTCTGTTTCGACCAGGTCACCTTCTATCCCACCGCCGACGCGGTCTCCGCCGAGCGGCGGGTGCGCCGGGGGGAGCTGGACCTCAACGCCGAGATCCAGTCCAATCGCATCGCCTTCCTGCGCCAGCCTGACCAGATTCCGGACTATGTGCGGGTCCACACCTATCTCGGGGTCAACTACCTGGCCTTCAACACCCATGACGTGCCGGCCTTCAAGGACCGGCGGGTGCGCATCGCCCTGGACATGGCCATCGACCGGGACTTCATCACCCAAAAGCTGCTGCGGGGCGGCCAGCAGTCCGCCTACGGCTTCGTGCCTCCCGGGGTCGCCAACTATGTCTCGCCGCCCCCGCCTGTCTGGGCGAGCTGGAGCCTGGAGCGCCGCCACAGGGCCGCCCGGGCCCTTCTGGCGC
>JARLIP010000134.1 GCA_031291685.1 Caulobacteraceae bacterium
CCGGGCCAACAACCGGCCGATCCTGAACCGGCTGATCGAGACCCTGTGGCTACAGTTCGGCCCCTTCATGCGGGTGGTCTATGGCCGCTACGGCACCGCCAACCTGGTCGACCAGCACCGCGTGGCCTTGGACGCCATCGAGGCTGGCGACGCCGACGCCCTGCGCCGGGCCATAGCGGGCGACATCGCCGACGGCATGGGCCTGATCGGCCGCGCCAGCTGGGCCTGATCGCCGTCTATATGATGGCGAGCCAAGCCAACGGGACCCTCTATATCGGCGTGACCAACGATCTGTCGCGGCGCGTGTTCGAACACAAGAGCAGTGCGGTGAAAGGCTTCACTTCCCGATATGGGGTCAAGCGCCTTGTCTGGTACCGGCCGCACGACCTGATCGTTGAAGCCATCGCTGAAGAAAAGCGCCTGAAAAAGCTGCGCCGGGACGAGAAGATCGCCCTGATCGAGGCGATGAATCCACAATGGTACGACCTCTACCTCTCCCTGAACCGGTAGTATCAAAGGTCGCCCCCAACACCTCCGTCATCGCCGCGTCTTCGCGGCGATCCATTCCGTGAAGTGCCGATCCTCAATGGGCGTGGGACCCTTGGCGCTGTTCAAAGGGCTGATGAAGCCCACGTAAGCGGACGCGCGTTCGTTCACGGAATGGATCGCCGCAAGCGGCGATGACGGAAGACGCGGCGATGATGGATATGAGGCCGGTTGTACCTACCCCAGCCCGCCCAGGCAGATGTATTTCAGCGATTGGTAGTCGGCCAGGCCGTGGACGGAGCCTTCGCGGCCGTAGCCGCTTTCCTTGACCCCGCCGAAGGGGGCGTATTCGCTGGAGATGGCGCCTTCATTGACCCCGACCAGGCCGCTTTCAAGGCGGCTGGCCACCCGCCAGACCCGCTTCTGGTCCTGGGTGCAGAAATAGGAGGCCAGGCCGAACGGCGTGTCGTTGGCCAGGGCGATGGCCTCTTCCTCAGTGGAGAAGCGAGCCAGGGGCAGGACCGGGCCAAAGATCTCCTCGCAGGATGAGCGCAGCTCGGCGGGCATGTCCGACAGCACCGTGGGCTGGAAGAAGGCCGAACCCGGCGCCGCGCGCGATCCGCCCACCACCACCTTGGCGCCCTTGGCCACGGCGGCGGCCACCAGGCGCTCGACCTTTTCGAGAGCGCGCTCATTGATCAGGGGCCCGATGTCGAAGGCGCCGTCGGTGGCCGCGCCCACGGTCAGCTTGCCGACCGTCGCCGCCAGACGTTCGGCCAGGGCGTCATAGATCCCCTCCTGCACCAGAACCCGGTTGGCGGCGATGCAGGCCTGGCCGGCGTTCCGGAACTTGGCCTTCATCAGGGCGTCCACGGCGATGTCGAGATCCGCGTCGTCGAACACGATGAAGGGCGCGTCCCCGCCCAACTCCATGGACAGGCGCTTGAGGGTGTCGGCCGAGCCCCGGGCCAGCAGCTTGCCCACCGGGGTCGAGCCGGTGAAGGAGATCTTGCGCACCCGCCCGTCGTCCAGCCACACCTGAGAGATCTGGGGCGTGCGCTCGCGGCTGGCGGGAATGATGTTGATCACCCCGGCGGGGATGCCGGCCTCCTCGGCCAGGGCCACCAGGGCCAGGGCCGACAGGGGGGTGTCCTCGGCCGGTTTGGCGATCACGGTGCAGCCGGCGGCCAGGGCCGGGCCGAACTTGCGGGCGATCATGGCCATGGGGAAGTTCCAGGGGGTGATCACCGCCGCAACCCCCACCGGCTCGCGCACCGCCAGCATCTGCCGCCCGCCGATGGGCGCGGGAATGACGTCGCCATTGGTGTGTTTGATGGCCTCGGCGAACCATTCGATATAGCCGGCGCCATAGGCGATCTCGCCCTTGGCCTCGGCCAGCGGCTTGCCCATCTCCCAGGCGATCAGCTTGGCCAGGTCGTCTTGATGCTTGGTGATCAGGTCGAACCAGGCGCGCAGCAAACCCGCGCGGGTCTTGGCGGTGGTGGCGCGCCAGTTCTGGAAGGCGGCGGAGGCCGCATCGACGGCGGCCTTGGCCAGTTCCGCCCCGCCGTCCGTCACCTGGGTGATCACGGCGCCGTCCGCCGGATTGACCACGTCGAGTTTCTGGCCACTCGGATCGTCCAGCCATTGGCCGCCGATGAAGGCCTGGGTCTTGATCAGGTCCAGGCGCTGAAGCCCCAGGGGATTGGCGGCAAGGGTGGTCATGATCAAACTCCAGTCGTTTGGCTGAGCGGCGCCTGAGGGGGTTGCTAGCCCAGGAGGTCCTGCGCCGCATAGCCCGCCAGTGCGCTTCCCAGGTAGAATTTACGCAAGGCCGGGAACGGAAAGCGCGGCGGGGGCCTGCGCATGAAGCCCGGCAGGGCGGGCGTCGTCTTGCCCGCGGCCAGGGCCGCCAGCTGGGCCCCGGTCTCGGTCCCCATGGACACGCCCGAGCCGTGATAGGCGCAACCGACCAGTATGCTGGGCTCCTCGTCCAGGGGGCCGCAATGGGGAATCAGGTCGAAGGCCAGATCCACCAGGCCCCGCCAGAAATGGGTGACCTCGACCCCGCTCCAGGCCGGGAACGCAGCGCGGAAATCCTTCTCCAGGCGCTGGCGGAAGGCCGCCGCCGAGGCGGGATCGTCCCCGAGCCCGCCTCGGCCGCCGAACAGGAACCGCCCGTCCGGCAGCAGGCGGAAATAGTGCAGCAGGGCGCGGCTGTCGCAGGTGGCCTGGGTCGAGCTCCAGCCCTGGGCCGCGATTTCATCCGCGCTCATGGGCCGTGTGGTGATGATGTTGGACAGGATCGGCAGCACCCGCCCGGCCAGACCCGGATGGATGGCCTCGGGCAGATAGCCGCCGGTGGCCACGATCACCTTGCCGGCCAGGACCGATCCCCCGGCTGTGCGCAGGCGATGGCGGGCGCCGTCCCGGGACCAGCCGATCACTCGGCTCTCTCCGTACAGGGCCGCGCCCCGCCGCTCGGCGGCGGCGGCCAGACCCCGGACATAGTTCAGGGGGTGCAGGCCAAAACCCACCGGCTCGCGCAGACCTCCGTGAAAGGCCTCTGAGCGCAGGCCCTGTTCGGTCAGATCCTGGGGCGAGAGCAACTCCTGACGATGGCCGTGCAGGGCGATCACCTCCTCGCGCTCATGGGCGAGGCGCGTGAAGGCCTTTGGGCTGTGGGCCACGTACAGTTCGCCGCCCGGCTGGGGATCGGCCTCGATCCCCTCGTCCCGCAACAGCCCCGCCACCCGCTCCACCGCCGCCAGGGTCAGGTCGAAGAAAGCGCGGGCCTCGTCCAGGCCATAGCGCTTGGCCATGGTCCGAAGGCCCAGCTTGTCGCCACCCGGAACGCAGAAGCCGCCATTGCGTCCGGACGCGCCCCAGCCGATGGGGCCGGCCTCCAGCACCACGGGGCTGACCCCATGATCGCGGGCAAGGTGCAGCGCCGCCGAAAGGCCGGTGAAGCCGCCGCCGATGACCACCACCTCGGCCTCGATATCGCTCTGAAGCGCGGGGAAGGTTTGGCCGGGCCGGGCGGTCTCGCGCCACAGGCTGTCGACCTCATTGGGGGCGTAAGTCGTAGGAGGATAGAGGGCCATGGGCGATCAGGCCTCCGGGCCGGCGAGGGGTTTTTCCAGAACCAGGAACTCCAGATCCGGGCGGCGGGGCTCGCCGAAGCGGGCGTCGTCATAGGGAAAGGGCAGACGCTCGCCGGTCAGCCGATAACCCCGCCGCTCATACCAGGCGATCAGGGTGTCGCGGATCGAGACCACGGTCATGCGAGCGCGAACCGCGCCCCAGTCCTTGGCCAGGGCCTCGGCCGCCTCCAGCATCACCCGGCCAAGCCCTTTGGCCTGGATGGCCGGATTGACGGTGACCATGCCGATATAGGCCACAGTCCGACCGTCGGAGCCGGTGGTCCGCTCCGCCAGCACGCAGGCCAGGATCGGCCCGTCCGCCGTCTCCCGCAGCACCAGGATCACCGGCGCCGTTTCGGCGGCCAGATCCTGTCGCAGGTCAGCCAGGCTGGTTCTCTGGCCGTCCAGATAGTCGGCCTCGGTGGTCCAGCCCGCCCGGGAGCTGTCGCCGCGATAGGCCGAATTGACCAGGGCGACCACGGCCTCAAGCTCCGGGGCCTGGCAGGGCGTGATGAGCCATTCAGTCATGGGTGATCCTCGATACAGGCCAGCGGCGGCTGGCCCCCTCCACCGCGTCGCGGTCCCCCTCCCCCAAAGGGGGAGGAATGGATTCAGCGCTGATCTTTTCAAATTCCTCCCCCTCTGGGGGAGGGGGACCATGCGAAGCATGGTGGAGGGGGCCTCGCGCGAGCGTTCTAGAGCGCCCGCAACGCGGGCTCGGCCTCGTCCAGGGCCCGCTTGATGGTGCCTACCAAGAGGTCGATTTCCGCGTGGCTGATGATCAGGGGCGGGCTCATGACGATGGTGTCGCGCACGGCGCGGACCATCAGTCCGTGCTTGATGCAAAGATCGCGGACCATCACGCCGGCGGTCCCTTCGGAGGGACCGAAGCGCGTGTTGGTTCCTTTTTCGGCGACGATCTCCACCGCGCCGATCAGACCCAGGGAGCGCGCCTCGCCCACCAGGGGATGCTAGGCCAGCTTGGCCAGGGCCGCCGCCAGATAGGGGCCGGTGTCCTTGGCGGTGCGTTCGACCAGGCCCTCGCGCTCCAGGATCTCGATGTTCTTCAAGGCCACGGCCGCCGAGGTCGGATGGCCGGAATAGGTGTAGCCGTGCGTGAAGTCGCCGCCGACCTCGCGCAGCACATCCACGATGTGATCGGCCACGCCCACTGCGGAGATCGGCAGGTAGCCTGAGGAGATGCCCTTGGCCATGGAGACCAGATCCGGCTTGACCCCATAGTGCTGGAAGCCGAACCAGCTGCCCAGCCGACCGAAGCCGCAGATGACCTCATCGACGGCCAGCAGCACGCCGTACTTGCGGCAGATGGCCTCCACGCGGGGCCAGTAGTTTTCTGGCGGAATGATCACCCCGCCGGCGCCCTGGACCGGCTCGGCGACCACGGCGGCGACCTTTTCCGGTCCGACCTCCAGGATGCGCTGCTCGATGGCGTTGGCGGCGCGTTCGCCGAAGGCCAGCGGGTCCTCGCCGAAGGCCTCGCCGAACAGATAGGGCTGGATGACGTGCTCGATCCCCGGCACCCAAGGGCCGCCCTGCTTGTGCATGGACTTCATGCCGCCCAGGCTTGCGCCGGCGATGGTGGAGCCGTGATAGCCGTTGGTGCGGGCGATCAGGATGTTGCGCTCCGGCTGACCCTTGGCCTGCCAGTAATAGCGGGCCAGGCGCATGACCGTGTCGATGGCTTCCGAGCCGGAATTGTTGAAGAAGACGTGGCTCAGATTACCGCCGAGGAGTTGGGAGATCTTGGCGGCCAGCATCACCGTCGGCGGCGCGGCGGTCTTGAAGAAGGTGTTGTAGTAGGCCAGCTCCAGCATCTGGTCATGGGCGGCCTGGGCCAGCTCCTCGCGGCCATAGCCCACCTGTACGCACCACAGGCCGGCCATGCCGTCCAGCAGGGCGTGGCCGTCGCCGTCATAGATGGTGCAGCCGGCGCCCCGGGTGATGATCCGGCTGCCCCCCAGCTCCTTCATCAGCTTGTGGTCCTGCTGCGCGGGCAGGTGGTGCGCCACGTCCAGGCGGCGCAGTTCGGCGATGTCGTAGTTTTTCAGGGTCACGCGGGTGTCCTCAGTTCTGAAACGGCCAGTTCGCCCCGAAGGGCCTGGCCGAGAAGGCGGAAAAAGGCTTGAGAATCGGGGTTGGCGGCGGGGCGCCATTCGGGGTGCCACTGTACGGCCAGGACCGGCGCGCCATTGACCCGCGCGGAAACCGCCTCGACCACCCCGTCAGGGGCGCGGGCCTCGGCGTTGAGGCCGGAGCCCAGCCTGTCGATGCCCTGATAGTGGACAGAATTGACCTTCAAGCGGTCGCGTCCCAGGCCCTTTTGCAGCAGGCCGCCGGGGGACAGGATCACGTCGTGTTCGTTGTCGAACATCTCGTTGAAGCCCACATCCTCAGGGGCGTGGTGGGCGAGCAGGTCGGGGTGCTCGGCCATGTCCCGGCGCAGGGTGCCGCCAAAGGCCACGTTCAGCTCCTGCAAGCCGCGGCAGATGCCGAACACCGGCCGGCCCAGCTCCAGCATGGCCTCGATCAGGTCGGCGGTCATGGTGTCCCGGTCATGGTCGAACGGCCCCGGGGCGTCGGGCTCGACCTGGCCATACCGCTCGGGATTGAGGTTCGACGGGCTGCCGGTGAGCAAAATGCCATCCAGCCGGGGCGCGACTTCCCGGGCGCTCATCAGGCCGGGCAGGGCGGGAACCAGCAGGGCCGCGGCGTCGGCATAGGTCATGGCCGCGGTGACATAGCGGTTGATCACCGCCTGGGCGTGCTCGATCCCGATCATGCGGGTGCAGCAGACCACGCCGAGGACGGGGCGGGGGGAAGAGGATTTGGAGATGTGGGTCATGCCAGCAGAACCGCGGGGGAACAGGCGTGCCAGGCCAGCCAGACCGGCTCGTCCCAGGTGAAGTCTTCCTGATCCTGCCGGGTCAGGTTGGTGCGCAGGGCCTTGACGCGGCGACCATTCTCCAGCTCGACCTCATAGACGGACTCGCTGCCCAGATAGGCGATCTGGCGGATGGTTCCGGCGGCGATATTGCACCCCTCGCGGGCGTCCTCCAGCACCGGCGGAGGTTGGCCCTCGGCGCGCTTGTGCAGTTCGATCTTCTCCGGCCTCAGGGCCACCCACAGGGTGGTGTCGGGGGCGCCGGTGACCCCGTGATCCAGAAAGATCGGGGCCGGCAGTTCATCGGACTCGATCACCGCATGGTCCTGCTCGTCCACGGCCAGGCGGCCCTCGAACATGTTCACCGAACCGATGAAGTCGGCCACGAAGCGGGAATTGGGATATTCATAGAGGTCGCTGGGGGTGGCCACCTGCTGCAGCAGGCCGCGGTTCATCACCGCGCAGCGGCTGGCCATGGCCAGGGCCTCGTCCTGGTCGTGGGTGACCATCAGGAAGGTGATCCCGACCTTTTCCTGCAACTGGGTCAGCTCCGAACGCATGGCGTCGCGCAGCTTGGCGTCCAGGGCCGACAGGGGCTCGTCCAGCAGCAGCACCCGCGGGCGCTTGACCAGGGCCCGGGCCAGGGCGACCCGCTGGCGCTGGCCGCCGGACATCTGGTCGGGCTTGCGCGGGCCAAAGCCCTCC
Organism: Caulobacteraceae bacterium; assembly: GCA_031291685.1. Taxonomy (GTDB): domain Bacteria; phylum Pseudomonadota; class Alphaproteobacteria; order Caulobacterales; family Caulobacteraceae; genus Poindextera. The sequence goes on from JARLIP010000134.1 coordinate 7,237, forward strand.
AGCTTGACCAGGGCCAGGGCCTCTTCCACCCGCTTGGCCCGCTCGGCGGCGGGCACGCCATCGACCATCAGGCCATAGCCGACATTGTCCGCCACGGTCATGTGCGGGAACACGGCGTAGGACTGGAACACCATGTTCACCGGCCGCTTGTTGGGCGGGGTGCGGCTGATGTCCTCGCCGTCGATCAGGATGCGCCCCTCGGTGGGGGTCTCGAACCCGGCCAGCATGCGCAAGAGGGTGGTCTTGCCGCAGCCGGACGGACCCAGGAGAGCGAAGAACTCGCCTTCCTCGATGGACAGACTGACATTATCGACGGCCACCATCTTGCCGAAGCGTTTGGTGACGTTCTCGAAGCGGATGATGGTCTTGCGTGGTGAGGTCATGGGAGGATCAGCCGCCGGCCGCGTCGCGCGCCAACTCGCTGCCCTGCAGGCGCAGGGCGAGGGCGGTCAGGGCGACGGTGATGACAATGAGAAGGGTCGAGGCCGCGTTCACCTCGGGGGTCACCGAGAAACGGACCATGGAATAGACCTTGATCGGGAAGGTGGTGGTGTCCGGTCCCGAGGTGAAGAAGGTGATGACGAAGTCGTCCAGGCTGAGGGTGAAGGCGAGCAGCCCCCCCGCCAGCAGGCCCGGCCGCATGTGCGGGATCAGGATGTCGCGGAAGATCCGCCATTCGCTGGCGCCCAGGTCCTTGGCCGCCTCTTCCAGTTCGCGGTTGAACGAGGCCAGCCGCGCGCGGATGACGATGGCCACGAAGCTGAACGAGAACGAGATGTGC
>JARLIP010000135.1 GCA_031291685.1 Caulobacteraceae bacterium
CTCGATGATCACCTTCTTGATCCGGGTGCGGGTGGCTTCATAGGCGGTGCGGCGAACCTGGCCGCCCTCGACATTGAGCCCCTGGACGAGGCCGGTGGAGGCCGGGCCGATATAGCCGCCGCCGTAACCGCCGCCGCCACTGTAGAACACCGTGCTGGAGCCCGAGGCGCCCGCGCTGGCGCTGGCCGAGACCTGGGCGTTGACCACCACGGAGGCCGAGACGTTCACATTGACCCCCGGCACATTGACCGTGTGGCCCGGGGGGGAACAGCAGGGATAACCGGGGGGCGTCGGCGGCGTGGGCGGCGCGCAGCAGGTCGGCGGGGTGGTGCAGCCGCAGCCACCGGCCAGGGCCGCTCCGGCGGCGCCTACGATCACGGCGAAGCCCAGGGCGGCCGCGACCGCGCCAAGAGCAGATCTGATCATCGCCTTCATGGCGCTCTCTCCGTTCACCGGGGGGGTTCCGTGGGTGGGGGTCCGGACCCCGGCGCCGGCCGTCCCGCGATGGGACGGTTCCGCGTTGGTACAAATCGTTCTGCAAGCCTCGTGCGGTCAGAAACGACCCCGAAAGGCAGGCTTCGATGTTCCATTCAAATACGGAACAGTTGATAGACTATTGGCAAAGACGGCGGATCGGGCCGATGGCGCCCGCGCGCGCCTCGATTGACCCGGCGGATTTCACGCGTTTTTTGCCCCAAATCTTCATTTTGGGGCGTCGGGGCTTCGGAGATTACGGGTTTCGGCTGGTTGGAGGCTATGTCGCCGACCTTCACGGCCGCGATCTTCGTGATGAAAATATTCTCAACCTTTGGGAGCCGGAGGACCGCGCGCCCCTGCAAATGGCCCTGGAGACCATTCGCCGGCGGGCGGAGCCCCTGGTGATCAGCTGCGACGCCTGGCCGGAGTTCGGCCTTGCCATGCGCCTGGAGATGATGCTGGCGCCGCTGACCGGCATGAGCGGCGATGTGGACCGGATGCTGGGCCTCTATCAGCCCACCGTGCCCAGCACCGTGCTGATGGGCCAGGCGGCCAAGACCCTGTCGATCCGTCAGATCCTGACCGGCGGCGGCGTCGGCGAGGCCGAGGAACTGCCCCGCCTGCGCCTGGCCGCCGTCAACGGCCGCCGGATCGCCTAGGGGGAGCCGCGCCTACTTTTGCTCCCCCGTCTCGACGGGGGAGCTGTCGGGGTGAAACCCCGGCTGAGGGGGCGTTCCGGCCGTTCGTGCGCCCCCTCCGTCACGGGGCTTCGCCCCGCGACACCTCCCCCGCGCCGCTTACGCTATGCAGGGGAGGAAATGACGTCCTGCTCCCCCGTGCCAACGGGGGAGCTGTCGGGACGTAGTCCCGGCTGAGGGGGCGCACGGACGGTCGGTTCGCCCCCTCACATGGGGATTTTCGCGTCAAGTTGTTGATGGGTTTAGTGTGGGGTGTGCATGGACATCACCTGTTATGGCGGATTGATCGCAGGCTGAGCCTAGTTGGAGCGTTCGGCTGGACGGGTCCGAACAACCTCACATACGGTCGCCGCTCGGGGCGGCAGCACCAGGATCTCGCATTCGTCGGGCAGGCTCAGGAGGACGAGACCCATCTCCGTCACGGCTGTTAGGCCAAGGGGGTTTTCGGTTCGTCCGCCTGGATCGACGGGGCTGATCAGGCCCCGAGGAAGAGGAAGAGGGCGAAGAGGAAGGACGGGCCGGTCAGGCGGGCTTGAAGACGGCGCCTTGCGGGACGACGCCCTGAGTGTCGAAGCGCCACAGGGCGATCAGCAACTTGCGGGCCAGGGCGGCGATCAGGATCTTCTTGCGCCGCCGGTCCGGGGTGGGACCGAGACGGTGGTGGAACCAGACGCTCAGCTTGGAGTGCGGCTGGTGCTGAAGCCAACTCCAGGCCAGCTCGATCATGGTGTGGCGCAGGCGTCTGTTGCCGGACTTGGAGAGGCCCTGCTCCTGGTCGATCTGGCCGCTCTTGAAGGGGCTTGCGGTCAGGCCGCTGTAGGCGCCCACTTGGCGTTGGTTGTCGAACGAGCGATACAGGCACTCGGCGCCCAGCACCGCGGCGCGCTCCTCGGCAATGCCCTTGAGCCGGGTCAAGCTGGCGCCCGGGGCCGGTCTTGGCTTGGTCTCAGGTCCAGGCTCGGGGCCCGCCACGCCGATGGGCTTGGTCTCGGGGCTTGGCGCCAACAGCGCGTCGCGATCGGCCTCGACTTGGGCCAACTGCTCGATGACCAACTCCAGCCGCTCCAACTCGCGCAGGATCTGGCGCTTCATGTGCGCCGGCAGCGGACGGCCATCGCCCGTGGTCAGCGTCTCCAGCTGTTTGCGGCGGCTCTTCAGCATCGGGTTATAGTCGCGCACGCCTTGGGAGAAGAGCAGGCCCCGGATGCGGTTGGTGTGCTCGATGCGCTCGCGCAGCAGCACCTGCCGCTCGCGGCACGGCCGGCGGCGGTCCTCCTGGTCGGGCGAGGGCGGGCGGGCCATCGAGCACACCCGAGGCTCGCCGCGCTGGAACGCCATCAGCGTCCGCAGCAAGGCCGCGCCGTCGATGCTGTCGGTCTTGGCCCGACGCTTGCGACGATCGACCGCCACCGAGGCCGGGTCCACTACATAGCTCTCGACCCCCCAGGCCTGAAGCTGCCGGTGCAGCCAGAAGCCGTCATACCCAGCCTCCTGAATGCAGATGATCCGGTAGTCCTGTCCGGTCCGCGCTCGGGCCTGGCGCTTCAGCTCTTCCAGCAGCGCCGACAACGCCGCCAGATCGCCGCCATCCACCTGGCGGCGCGACATCTTCTCCCCAGCGCCCGGTGACAATGACGTGACCAGCCACGTCTTCCGGCTCAGTTCCAATGAAATGAAGATCGCGCCAAGATCGACGCGGATGGCGGATGGCGCTTGGCGATCGGTGTTTAACATCGGTAGCTCCCAGATTGGTGGTTGGAACTCCAGCCTGGCACAGAGCTGACCGCCATCCACCCCCATAGGATCTCCGTCACGGGCTTCGCCCGCGACACCTCCCCCGCGTCGCTGCGCTATGCGGGGGAGGAGAAGGTGTTCTACCCCGCGAAATCCAGCACCATGCGGCCCTCGATCTTGCCGGCCTTCAGGTCGGTGAAGATGGTGTTGATGTCGTCCAGGGGGGCGGTCTTGATGTCGGCCTTGACCTTACCTTCGAGGGCGAAGGCCACGGCCTAGTCAAGGTCGCGGCGGGTGCCGACGATGGAGCCGCGGATGGTGATGCGCTTGAGCACCACGTCGAAGATCGGGGTCGGGAAGTTTCCCGGGGGCAGGCCGACCATGGCCACCGTGCCCCGGCGGCGAACCAGACTGATCGCCTGGGAGAAGGCCGGGGGCGAGACCGCCGTCACCAGCACCCCGTGGGCGCCGCCGCTGGTGGCCTTGATCACCTGGGCCGCGGCGTCGGGATCCAGGGCGTTGACGGCGATGTCGGCGCCGCTGGCCAGGGCCAGGGCCAGCTTGTCCGGGGCGATGTCGAGCGCGGCCACGTGCAGGCCCATGGCCTTGGCGTACTGGATGGCGATGTGGCCCAGGCCGCCGACGCCGGAGATGGCGACCCACTCGCCAGGCCGGGCCTCGGTTTCCTTCAGCCCCTTATAGGTGGTGACCCCGGCGCACAGGATCGGGGCGATGGCGGCGAAGTCCACATTGGACGGCAGGCGGGCGACGAAGGGGGCGGCGGCGATCACATATTCGGCGAACCCGCCGTCGCAGCTGTAGCCGGTGTTGTGCTGGCGCTCGCACAGGGTCTCCCAGCCGGTCTGGCAATATTCGCACTGGCCGCAGGCGTCGTGCAGCCAGGCCACGCCCACTGTATCGCCCTCCTTCACATTGGTGACCCCCGCCCCGACGGCGGCGACCACGCCTGCGGCCTCGTGGCCCGGAACGAAGGGCGGGCTGGGTTTCAGGGGCCAGTCGCCGTCGGCGGCGTGCAGGTCGGTGTGACAGACCCCGCAGGCCTTGACCTTGACCAGCACCTCGCCGGGGCCGGGGGTGGGGATCGGGATGTCCTCGATCACCAACGCCTTGCCGAACGCGCGCACCACCGCCGCCTTCATTGTCTGGGCCATGACTTCAATCCTGTTGCCGATGGATTGACGCTAGGAGCGGTCCGGGCGCGGGGCGTTGACCAGGATCAAGCGGGCTGTGGCGGCGGCAAAGAAAGCGTGAGAGGGATCAGCCCCCCGCCGGCAGCAGGCCGGCGCCCACAAAGATGTCCTTCAGCCGACGCTCGATCTCCAGGCCGGGGGGCGCGTCGGTTCCCTCCACCGAGGCGGCGAAGGTCAGATCCCCGCCGGACGCGGTCTTCACCCGCCCCACCCACCAGCCGACATTGCGCGAGCCGTCCGAGACCGAGGGGCAACTGGCCGCGCGGCCGCTGATCACCGCCTGGCCTGCCTTGGGGGCGCCCTTTGGATCAGGACGGGTCTCGTCCAGGGTCAGGGACTGGACCACGGCCAGGGTCGCGGGCTTGAGGGGCAGGTCGCCGCTGTAGAAGCGGCGGATGAAGCGGGCCTGCTGTTCCACGGTCACGGTCAGGGCGCCCCCGGCCTGGGGCCCCTGCCAAAAGCCCATCAGCGGCCCGCCGGGATTGCGGTCGCCATAGCCCAGAGCGCGCAGCTGGGCCTGGTAGCGATCCCGCCCGACGCCAGCGGCCAGTTTCTGGAACCACCAGCCGATGGCGCCCTTGAAGGCCTTGGGCAGATCCGCGTCGGTCTGCCAGGCGGTCACCGGCTGGGGCGAGCCGTCCCACTTGACCACCGTGGAGGGGCTGACGACCCCGAGATCCAGGCCGATCAGGCTGTTGGCGATGTCGAAGGTGGCGCAAGGGGGCAGCTTGGCCAGGCAGGCCTGGGGCTGGCCATAGCGATAAAGCTCATGGCCGCTACGGGTGTCGTTCAGAATAATGCAGGTGCCCAGCCCGCCCAGCCTCTGGTCGATGTCGGCGTTGAGGCGATCCGCATTGATCGCGGGGGCGGCGGCCTTGCCGGCCTTGCCGCCCACGGGCCCACAGGCCGCGAGCACGAGGCTCAGGGCCAGGAGGCCGTGACGGAGGCGATGCGATCCGCGGGTCATGGAGCGATTTTCGCACAGGCGCGGCCGCCGCGCGAGCCTTCAGGCGCCGGCGTGAGCAGCCAGGAAGGCGGTCATGTCCTCCAGCACCGCGCCTTTTTTGCGGAAGGGACGGGACAGGGCCAGGACCGTGTCGGCATGGTTCAGGGGCTGGTAGATCTCCACCCGCGCCAGGGACCCCGCCGCCGTCAGGGCCCGGCCCATGCGCACGGTGTTGCCGGCGGTGACCGTGGTGTCCTTGCCCCCGTGGCCAAGGAAGGTGGGCGGGGCGCCCGGGCGGACGTGGTTGATCGGCTGGGTGTGCTCCAGCGCCTCCAGATGGCCGAAGGCCGCCTGGGTGGCGGAGGATCGCAGGGGCAGGAAGCTGTAGGGGCCGGCCAGGCCCGCCATGGCCCTGACCCGGGCCGGATCGACCCCGGCGCCTTGCAAAAAGCGCACATCAAGCCCCAGGAGGACGGCGATATAGGCCCCGGCGGAATGGCCGGCGAAGGTGATGCGGTTCGGATCGCCGCCATATTCGGCCACATGGTCCACCGCCCAGCGCGCGGCCAGGGCCGCGTCATGCATGAAGTCGGGAAACCGCACCTGGGGCACGAGGCGATAGTCGGCCACCAGGGTCACAAACCCCCGGGAGGCCAGGGCCCGGCCAGCGAAACCATAGTCCTGGCGCCGACCGCTGTCCCAGCCGCCGCCGTGGAAAAAGATCAGCACCGGCGCCGGGGCGCTCAGGACCTTGGGCGCATAGACATCAAGGGTCTGGAGGGGATCGGGGCCGTAGGACAGGCCCTGGGCCGCGCGCGTCGCCGGATCGCGGGGGGCCAGGGCGTTGAAGGCGGCCAGCGGCGAGACATTGGCCGAGATGGCCGCGACCCCAGCCTCGATCGCCCCCGCCTTGCGCTCACTGCCCGCCATGCCCGCCGTGCTCCCTGTTTCGCCTTGGCCTACGCCGGGCGGTCCAGATCGGATGACATCGCCGGCGGTCAGGGGCAAGGCCCCCCTTAACCTGGGCGTTTGACAGGGCTGGGGCGCGGGCCTACTCGCGGCCATGAGCCAGCTTCGATCCCTTTTCGTCACCCAGGTCTATGAGGCCAGCCTCGCCGCCGAGCGGGGGTTCGCCGAGTTCAACGCCGAGCTGGAGGAGGCCTGCCTGATGCTGGCCGAGGAGGACGCGGCGGGGCGGGCCTGGTGCAAGGCCAACGCCTATCCGGGCTATACCTCCTATGCCTCCCTGGACGACCTGCCGACCCGGGCCAGCGTGTTCGCGGCCCTGAAGACCAGGCTCGACAGGCACGCGGGCGCCTTCGCCAAGGGGCTGAACCTGGAGCTGGGCGCCGGGCGGCTGAAGCTCGACAGCCTGTGGGTCAATGTACTGAAGCCCGGCGGCGCCCATACCGGCCACATCCACCCGCACAGCGTCCTGTCCGGCACGATCTATGTGACCATCCCGCCAGGGGCCAGCGCCCTGAAGCTGGAGGACCCTCGCCTGCCCCTGATGATGGCCGCCCCGCCCCGGACGGCGGACGCGCCTGAGACCGCGCGCACCTTCGTCTATCTGCAACCCCAGGCCGGCACGATCCTGATGTGGGAAAGCTGGCTGCGTCACGAGGTGCCCGCCAACCGGGCCAAGACCGCGCGGATCAGCGTCAGCTTCAACTACGCCTGGAAATGATTTCCCCTAGGGCGCCATAGGCCGACCGGCCAATCCTGGCTATCCTGCGCCTAAACGACAGGAGGATGCCATGGACGGCGACAGCGTGAATGTGAGCGGCTTTTCCCGCGAGGGCCTGGCCAAGATCGGCCCGACCCTGCAGGGGGTCATCGACCAGGGGGTGCTGTCCGGCGCTGTGACGCTGCTGTGGCGCAATGGCGAGATCGCCGACGTCACCACCGTGGGCAAGCGCGACCTGGCCAGCGGCGCGCCCATGACCCGGGACACCCTGTTCCGCATCGCCTCCATGACCAAGCCGGTCACCTCCATCGCCACCATGATGCTGATCGAGGAAGGCAAGATGACCCTGGACGATCCCATCACCAAGTGGGCGCCGGAATTCGCCGACATGGTGGTGCTGAAGGACGCGCAAGGCCCCCTCGACCAGACCTACCCCGCCCCCCGCGACATCACCATCGACGACCTTCTGACCCATCGCTCGGGCCTGGCCTATGGCTTCACCTCGATGGGTCCCATCGCCCACGCCCACCAGGAGGCCCTGGGGGACGTGCTCAACAGCAACCACGCCCCGGACGTGTGGCTGAAGGCCCTGGCCAGCCTGCCGCTGTCCTACGCGCCGGGGGAGCGGTTCCACTACAGCCACGCCACCGATGTGCTGGGCTTCATCCTGGGCCGGATCGAGGGCAAGCCGTTCCGCGAGGTGCTGTTCGAGCGGATCTTCGAGCCCCTGGGCATGGTCGACACCGATTTCTGGATCCCGCCGCAAAAGGCGGACCGCGCCGCGACCGTCTATCGCTTCGACGAGGCCGCCGGCGCGATGACCCCGCTGCGCTTCGCCGACCTGACCGAGCCGCCGGCCTTCTGCGGCGGCGGCGGGGGGCTGATCTCCACGGCGGACGACTATCTGAAGTTCGCCCGCATGATGCTGAACCGGGGCGAGGTTGACGGGGTGCGGCTGGTCAAGCCCGAGACCATCGACCTGATGACCGCCAACCGCCTGACCGACGAACAACGGGCCATCCCGTTCATGGGCATTCCCTTCTGGGGCGGCCAGGGCTTTGGCCTGGGGGTCTCGGTGATCACCGACGCGGAAAAGCAGGCCTGGATGGGGGTGGGCACCAATGGCGCCTTCGGCTGGCCCGGCGCCTTCGGCACCTGGTGGCGGGCCGATCCGGCCGAGAACCTGGTGATGATCTATCTGGTGCAGAACTCGATCCCGCTGGAGCCAGGCTCGGCGGGCCAGCTGGCCACCGGCCAGCGCCTGGCCGCCGCCGCGGCCCTACCCATGTTCCAGGGCCTGACCTACGCCGCCCTCGGGCGATAGGGTCGAGTTGAAGGGCCTGACGCGCGATGCGACCAAGACGTCGCGCGTCAGTTCTTGCCCGAAAGGCTCGCCAATTCGCGCTTGGCGATCGCATCGCCCTGAACTGGTGGTCGCTGAGCAGTCGCTGAGCAGCACCTGGATCGGTGAACAATCCGTGGGTGGCGCGATCCTGGGTATGGGAACGGGCCGCACCCAGGAAGCCTCGGGCGCATAGGCCGACGCATCCGCCGCGACAGCGCGCCCCGCCAGATGCGGGGCGGCGGCGGCTTACCCTGGCAATCGCTCGAAGGTCCGCAGGCCGGCGGGGATCTCGTGATAGGCCTGCTTGTCGATCGTGTAGATGGCGAAGTCCGGCCCCTCGAACTGAGTCGGATCATCCAGGGTGCCGACCTTGATGATCACGGCGGGGAAGCCCTGCGGGCGGGTGGTGATGTGGGTCCCGCAGGTGGGGCAGAACTCCCGGGTGACCGGATGCTCCAGGTCCGTGCGGGTGAAGCTCTTCGGCTCGCCCTTGGTGTAGCTGAAGCCGGCGATGGGCATGGCGATGAAGATGTTGGGGCCGCCGCCGGTCAGATATTGGCATTCGCGGCAGTGGCACTGAGCCTTCATCATCGGCTCGCCCTCGGCCACATAGCGCAGCCCCTTGCAATAGCATCCGCCTTCCAGTCGCATGGTCGCCTCCCCAATCCCTGAGCTTGTTCCGCCGTCTGGGTTGAAGTTCCACGGCGGCTTGCCCCACCCTAAGACGTGAAGGGCGCCGATGTCGAATGGCCGAACGACAATATGTCGCGGAATGCAACACGGCGGCGGCGGATTAAGGACGTTTCAACCAGTTTTCGGCACTGATGCCACGGGGGAATTGGCTGCGCCGCCCCCAAGAAGCTGAGCCAGGAGGACGGGCAGGAATGTTTTTCTCAGGTCGCAAGGACCCGCCGGAACTGACGCGCGTCAAGGCCGAACTGGCCAAGATCAAGGAGCGTTCCGAGCTGCTCGACACCACCTGCGGGATCGGGTTGTGGGAAGCGGTTCTGCACAACGCCGACGCTCTGCATCCCAAGAGCGTCTGGACCTGGTCGCCGGAGTTCCGCCGTCTGGTGGGCTATTCCAGCGAGAGCGATTTTCCCAATGTCTGCCAGTCCTGGTCCGACAAGCTGCACCCAGACGATGTCGAGCCGACCTTCGCCGCGTTCGGCGCGCACCTGACCGACCGAACGGGCTCGGCCCGCTATGACGTCAGCTATCGCCTGAAGGTCCGCAGCGGCGAATACCGCTGGTTCCGGGCGACGGGCGGTTGCCGCCACGCCGCCGATGGCTCCACGATCCGCGCCTGCGGTTCGCTGACCGACATCCACGAACAGAAGATGATGGAGCTGGCCGCCCAGGCGGAGCGCGCGGACGACGCGATCGCCATCGGGGCCCTGGCCCAGGGCATGAAGGCCCTGGCGGAGGGCGACCTGACCCACAAGATCACCGTCGCCTTCTCGGCCAAGGCCCAGGGCCTGAAGGACGACTTCAACAACGCCTCCACCCGTCTTCAGGAAGCCATGCAGGCGGTCACCGCCACGGCCAACGGCATCGCCGGAGGCTCGGACGAAATCTCCAGCGCCGCGGACGATCTGTCCCGTCGCACCGAACAGCAGGCCGCGAGCCTGGAAGAAACCGCCGCCGCCCTGGACCAGATCACGGCCACGGTGAAGCGCAGCGCCGAGGGCGCGGCCCAGGCCTCCGACGCCGCCACCTCGGCCAAGGTCGACGCCGAACGGTCGGGCGCCATCGTGCAGGAAGCGGTCTCGGCCATGGGCGAGATCGAGCGCAGCTCCGGCCAGATCACTCAGATCATCGGGGTGATCGACGAAATCGCCTTCCAGACCAACCTTCTGGCCCTGAACGCCGGTGTCGAGGCCGCCCGGGCCGGAGAAGCGGGCCGCGGCTTCGCCGTGGTCGCCCAGGAAGTCCGCGCCCTGGCCCAGCGCTCCGCCGAGGCCGCCAAGGAGATCAAGGCCCTGATCGCCAGCAGCAGCGCCCAGGTCGAACGGGGCGTGCGCCTGGTGGGCGACACGGGCCAGGCCCTGACCGCCATCGTCACCAAGGTGACCGAGATCACCGCCCAGATCTCCGAGATCGCCATGTCGTCCCGCGAACAGGCCACGGGCCTGAACGAGGTCAATCTGGCCGTGAACCAGATGGATCAGGTGACCCAACAGAACGCGGCCATGGTGGAAGAGACCACGGCGGCGGCCTCCAACCTGAAGAGCGAGGCCGGCGATCTGGCCCATCTGGTGAGCCGGTTCCGCATCGGCGCCGAGGGGCGCGGGGGCATGAGCCGCCCGCAAGCCGCGCCAACCCGCGCCTCCGCCCCGGCTCCAGCGCCCCGTCAGGCCCCGCCCGCCCGGCGCATGGTCGCATCCGGCGGCGGTCGCGCGGCGGTGGCCGTGGCGACCAACGACTGGGAAGAATTCTGATCAGCCAATC
>JARLIP010000136.1 GCA_031291685.1 Caulobacteraceae bacterium
CGTTGGGGCCCAAAAGGCCGAAGATCTGCCCCCGGCCCACCTGGAAGCTGACATGGTCCACGGCGACGAAGTCGCCGAACCGCCGCACCAGGTCGCTGACCTCGATCATCACCTCGTGGGACCCGGTCACCGGATGCTCCAGCCGCATCTGGGCGGCCAGGGCCTGGGACGCCTCATCACCGTCCCCGACCTTGCGGCGCAGCAGCAGCATGAAGCCGTCCTCGAAGCTGGAACCGACCGGCTCCACGGTCAGGCCCTCGATGATGGCGTCGGCGGCGCCCGGCTCGCGCACCAGCCGCACCTTGCCGGACTCGGGCGATGCGTCGATCACCCCCGGCTGGCCCAGCAGGCGAGCCTGCAAGGCGCGGGCGGCCTCCCCCGGCCGAGGGGTGACCAAGGCGCCCTTGCCCTCGGCCAGGGCGGCGATCTCGGCGGGCGGGCCCTGGGCCAGAACCTTGCCCTCGTGTAGCACCACGGCGTGGTCGCAGCGCTCGGCCTCGTCCAGATAGGCGGTGGACACCAGCACCGGCAGGCCCTGGCCGCGCACCAGGGTGTCGATGATCTCCCACAGTTCCCGACGGGACAGGGGATCGACCCCCACGGTCGGCTCGTCCAGCAGCAACAGCTCCGGGGTGCGCACCAGGGTGCAGGCCAGGCCCAGCTTCTGCTTCATGCCCCCCGACAGCTGTCCGGCCAGTCGCCGGGTGAAGGGCGCGAGCGCCGTCATCTCCAGCAGCAGGGGGTATTGCTGTTTGCGGTCGGCTCGGCTGACCCCATGCAGGTCGGCATAGAGGTCCAGGTTCTCCTGAACGCTCAGATCCTCGTAGAGGCCGAACTTCTGGGGCATGTAGCCGATGCGGTCCTGCACCGATTGCGGATCGGCGGCCACATCGAAGCCGAGCACCTTGAGCGTTCCGGCGTCGGCCTTCATCAGTCCGGCGGCCAGGCGGATCAGGGTGGTCTTGCCCGCGCCGTCGGGGCCGACCAGGGCGGTCAGGGTTCCGCGCCGCATGGTCATGGAGACCTGGTCCAGGGCGGTGACGGCGCGCGTCTTGTCCAGCTTGAAGTGCTTGACGAGGCCCTCGGCCGCCAGGACCGGCGGGCCGTCCGCTGAGCCTGGCGCCGCGGCGGCGTTCACCGCCCGTGGCCCGATGCGGTGGCGGCCAGGGGCAGCCGCACCGTGGCTGGCATGCCCAGCTTCAGCTCGTCCCTGGGGTCCTTCACGAACACCCGGATCTCATAGACCAGGCTGGTGCGCAGTTCGGGGGTCTGCACCGACTTGGGCGTGAACTCGGCCACGGGGGAGATGAAGCCGACCCAGCCCTCGAACCGGCGGTCCTTGAAGGCGTCCACGAACACCCCCGCGCCCATGCCGGCCCGCACCGCGCCCAGGTCGGTTTCGCTGACATAGGCCCGCACCCACTTGGGGTCGGTGATGGCCAGGGTGAAGGCCGGCTTCTGCGGTGAGGACATTTCGCCCACCTCGGCCAGGCGCGAGCGGACCACGGCGTTCAGCGGCGCCTTGAGCGTGGCGTCGGCGCGCTCCTGGCGCAGCAGGGCCAGTTGCGCCCGGACGGCGGCCAGCTGGGCGGCGGCCTGGGCGATGTCTTCCTTGCGCGGGCCGATCTGGGCCAGACGCAGGGCCTGGCGGTTGACGTCAAGCTTGGCCGCGGAAGCCGCGGCGGCGGCCCTGGCGTCGTCCAGGTCCTGCTTGCTCAGGGCCCGTCCAGCGGAATCCTGGGCCAGGGCGGTCAGGCGCTGCAGATGCAGGCGGGCGGTTTCGGCGTCGGCCGCGGCGGAGGCGACATTGGCCTGGGCCTGGCTGATTTCCTCCGGGCGGCTGCCGTTGCGCAGGCGCGTCAGGGCCTGTTCCTGGGCGTCCGCCTGGGCCTGGGCCTGGGCCAGCTCCGGATCGAGGCGGCTGGTGTCCAGGCGGGCCAGGACCTGCCCCTTGGCGACCCGGTCGCCCTCATTGGCCAGGACCTCGGATACGCGCTCGGCGCCGTTGAAGGCCAGCTCCACCTGGCGCAGATCGACATTGCCGAACAGCTCCAGCTCGTTGGATGGCGCCCGGCGATGGGTCCACCACCAGCCCGCCCCGGCCAGAACGACGGCGGCGATGACCAGCAGGATCACGAGGGGAGGGCGTTTCATAGGCGGCCTGTGTCGAACCCGGACGCCTTGACTAGGCCCCGCCCCCTCATATGATGTCAAATTCAAATTTGAAAATTGATTTTGATCAAAGGGCGGCGCCCGACTAGGGTGCGGACATGAATTCGGGATCGGCCATCACGGACCAGCAACCGCCGCGACGCCACGGTGGGCGGGCGGACACGCGCCAGCATCTCTTGGACACCGCCGGCGAGATCTTCGCCGAGCGGGGCTATGACGCGGTCAAGGGCCAGGAGATCTGCCTGCGGGCTGGGGTTAACGGCGCGGCCATCAACTATCACTTCGGCGGGATGGAACGGCTCTACGAGGCGGTCCTGCGCGAGGCTCGCGGTCGAATGCCCTCCGCCGAGGCCCTGCTCGCCGCGGCGCCGGAAAGCGCCGAGCCTGAGGTTCGCCTGCGGGCGTTGCTGGCCCTGGTGATCGCGACGGTGACCGGACCGACCTCCAAGACCTGGGTCCTGCGCCTTCTGGGTCGGGAGGCGATCGCCCCGTCCCCGATCTTCCAGCGCCTGTTGCTGGAGCCGGAACTGCTGCCCAAGATCGCGGTGCTGAAGTCGATCATTGCCGGCCTGACCGGCCTGCCGGTCGGCCACCCCGCCGTGGCCAGGGGCTGTCTGAGTGTGTTCGCGCCATGCCAGATGATGCTGCTCGCCAGCCCGCTCCTGTTCCAGCGGGGCTATCCGGAGATATCCCTGGATGAACCCGACGCCCAGGCCATGCTCGATCACCTGACCGCCTTCAGCCTGGGCGGCCTGGCCGCCATCGCCGCGCGCGAGGCGTCCCGGAGCGTTTTCGGCTGAGGCGGGCTTCGCATCGCCTCGGCGAAGAGGGCGCGCCCGACGTTCTTTGAGCGCCCGGGACGATGTGTCGCATCACAATGTTCGCCAGATTATGAGTTCTGGGCCGGATGATCATCTGGCGCTATCCAGCGCGGGAAAAAATGTCTGGCGCGGTGCGCAAGAAAGCGAGGGCGAAATATGTTGTCGAAAAAGGGCGCCCAAAAGACCTATTCGCGGTCAACCGTCTATCATGGCGCCGAATACATGCTGCGCTTCATGAGTAATCTCGCACCAATATTCAAATACGATCTTGAATCGATGCTTATCGTTCTATCGGTCGCGCTAGGTAACATTCAACCGGTGATGAATTCGCCTGAACTCGTCGAGCGTTATGATGATATTGCACTGCTTGTGCCAGAAGAATATCAGACTCCGATGTCCCGTTTGTCCATCACGCGGTCCACGGGACTGCCGCGGGAAACGGTCCGGCGCAAGGTCGCGGGGCTGATCGAAACCGGCCATCTGATCGAAGATGCGCGAAGAGGGGTCCGAATCGCTCCGGGCCTGTTCATCAATTCGGAGCCGTTCCGCAACGCCATCGCCGCCAACGAGATCGATCTGGCCCGCTTGGTGCGGCAATTGACCCGCAAGCGTGAGCCCGCCGCGCCCCCCGCCGCACCCATGGCGCAGGCGAGCTGAGATCGCTCAGAGCAGATCGCGAACCTTGTCCATCGGCCGGCAAAGGGCCGCGCCCTTGGGCGACACCACGATCGGCCGCTCCACCAGGATCGGGTGGGCGACCATGGCGTCCAGGATGGCCTCGTCGCTCACGTCAGGGGCGGTCAGACCCAGTTCCTCGGCCTGCGTGCCGCGCACCCGCAGGATATCCCGGGGCGTGGTCTTCATGGTCGCCAGGATCTGTTGCAATTGCGGCTTGGTCCAGCCGGCCTTGAGATATTCTACTACCTGTGGTTCAATACCGGCCTCCCTGATCGCGCCCAGGGTATTACGTGAGGTGCCGCAACTGGGGTTGTGGAAAATGGTGATTTGCGCCGCCTTGCCGCTCATTTCGCGTTCTCGCTCTCGTGCGCCGCCCAGGGGTGGCGGTCGGCGCTCGGATACACGCCACGGCGCCTGCGGCCTAGTCCCGTCCTTGACGCAAAAGGCGTTGCGGCAAAGCATTCGCTAACCCGGGTCCTGTAAACCATAGGCATGGCGCCCCGGATCAGCCTCATCATCCCGACTCAGCGCCGGCCCGAGCCCCTGGCCCGAGCCGCGCGCTCGACCTTTGTCCAGGCGGGCGTGGCGTGGTCGGATATCGAACTGGTGGTGGTGGACAATGACGCCGTCCCATCGGCGAAAATCCTTGTCGAGCGACTGGCCGTCGAGGCCCCGTTTCCGGTGGTCTATGTGCATGAGCCCCAGGCCGGGGTCGCCAGCGCCCGTAACGCGGCCATGGCGCGGGCGAGGGGAGAACTGATCGCCTTTCTCGATGACGACGAGGAAGCGTCGCCGGGTTGGCTGGAGGCCCTGCTCGAGGTTCATGTCCGGTTCGACGCCGACGTCGTCTTCGGCCCCGTTCGGGCTCGCGCGCCGGGGCATGTCGTCGAGCATCGCGCCTATATCGAGCGGTTCTTTTCCCGGGGTGGCCCCGAGGTCGCGGGACCCATCAATCTCTACTATGGCTGCGGCGACAGCCTGATCCGCAAGGCGATCCTGCCTGATCCCCAGCACCCCTTCTCCATGGCCCGAAATCATCGGGGGGGCGAGGACGACATGCTGTTTGGCCAGCTCTCGGCGCTGGGCGCCCGATTCGCCTGGGCGCCTCAGGCCTGGGTCTGGGAAGACCCGGCGCCCGAACGCCTTAACCTCGACTATACCCTGAGGCGCGCCTTCGCCTATGGCCAAGGCCCTGTAGCCCAGTGCGCCGCCCAGACCCCGCCGAACTGGCCCGGCGTGGCGCGCTGGACCCTGATCGGCGCGGCTCAGGTCGTGGTCTATGGCGTCGCGGCCCTGATTCAAATGCTCCTGCGCCGCCCGGACCGGGCCTTCATGATGGACCGGGCCATGCGGGGCCTGGGCAAGATCTTCTGGGGCGGACCCTTCACCATCCAATTCTACGGCCTGCCCGCGACGCCGGCCGCGCCCCCGGAACGGCGCCGCGCCCCGATCTAAAGCGCCCAGCCTTGATCAAGGCGCTTGACCGTAGCGTCACCCCGGTTTGACTGACGTAGCGGCGGCGCCTCTAGAGGGAGCGCTTCGCTGAACAGGGCGCGCCGCGATGACGGGCGCGCGCCGGCGACTAGGAGCCAAGGACCTGATGTTCTCCAAGATTTTGATCGCGAACCGGGGCGAGATCGCGGTCCGTATCATCAAGACCGCCCGCCGCCTGGGGGTGAAGACGGTGGTGGTCTATTCCGAGGCCGACGCCGACAGCCTGGCGGTGGAGATGGCCGACGAGACCGTGTTCATCGGTCCGGCGCCCGCCAACCAATCCTATCTGGTGGCGGACAAGATCATCGACGCCTGCAAGAAGACCGGCGCCGAGGCGGTTCACCCCGGCTTTGGCTTCCTGTCTGAAAAGGCCGAGTTCGCCCAGCGCTGCGCGGACGAGGGCATCGTCTTCATCGGTCCCAATCCCCACGCCATCCAGGCCATGGGCGACAAGATCGAATCCAAGAAGTTCGCGGCGGCGGCCGGGGTCTCCTGCGTGCCCGGCCATATCGGCGAGATCGACGACACCGCCCACGCCATCAAGATCTCCGAGGAGATCGGCTTTCCGGTGATGATCAAGGCCTCCGCTGGCGGCGGCGGCAAGGGCATCCGGGTGGCCTGGAACCAGAAGGACGTGGAGGAGGGCTTTCCCGCCGTTCGCGCCGAGGCCAAGGGCGCCTTCGGCGACGACCGGATCTTCATCGAGAAGTTCATCGAAAGCCCCCGCCACATCGAAATCCAGGTGATGGGGGACAAGCACGGTCACGTGGTCTCCCTGTTCGAGCGCGAATGCTCGATCCAGCGCCGCAATCAGAAGGTCATCGAGGAGGCGCCGTCTCCGCTGCTCGATCCCGCGACCCGCGCCGCGATGGGTGCGCAGGCGGTGGCTCTCGCAAAGGCGGTCGATTATAATTCCGCAGGCACGGTGGAGTTCGTCGCGGGGCAGGACAAGAGCTTCTACTTCCTCGAAATGAACACCC
>JARLIP010000137.1 GCA_031291685.1 Caulobacteraceae bacterium
GGCGCCGCCGCTGCTGCCGAGGAAGGTGTTCAAGCCAGAATCAACGCCCAGATAGACGTCCACCAGCGGGCTGAGGTGGGTCTCGGTCATGATCCCGGTATATTTCAGCGGAATGCCGAAGTTGAACAGATAGGACTTGGAATAGAAGAAGTTGCCGGTCGGATCCATGACTTCCACCCCTTCCAGGGTGGGCAGGATGCCGATGTGGGCCTCGATGCCGCCAGCGGTCAGGTAGGGCAGGTGAGCATCGACGTGCGCTTCGACGATGTCGAATTGCGTGCGGCTGTCGGTCGAACGATTGAACGTGCCGATCAGCTGAGTGTAGCGCGAGTCCGTGCCATAGGCGCCCTGGACCTTGAAGCCCAGGTCGAGGGTCTTGGAGCTGGTGTCGACGTCGCGTTCGGCGGTCAGGGCGAAGGAGTTCAGGACCAGCTGGTTGGCCTTATCCGTGAACAGATGCCCGAAGTTCAGGCCATCCTTGGGATCGTCGGGATTGATGGTGGCGCCGGCTTCCACGTGACCGGACAGCTTGATGCCGCTGGCCCAGCTGGCGGGCGCGGCGGCGGGCGCATCGGCGTCGGCCGCGCGGGCCACACCGGCGGCGCCAGCCAGGATAATGGCGGACGCGCTGGCGGCGAGAAGCGCTTTAATTCGGAAATGCATAGACTTTATCCCCTTGGTTGTTGGCGAACTCGCGAGAGCGTGAAGAGTCGTCCTTGACCCCACATCCCCCGCGGCCCGCGGACGAATTCAGCCGCGACCGTCAACTGACGGCGCCCGTGGCCTTATCGATGAACCGGGCATAAAGGCGCGATCATCCTCCCTGCCCCAGCTCATAAAGAAGTCGCAATGGACCCCTTCAAGAGCACGCTTTCCGCCCGAAATCTTTACTCCGGATTAACCGGTGAGCGTCCCTGAGCCGTTCATCGGAATGGAATTTTAAGTGTGCCTTAGATGCAACATGTTGCACACCCGCCACCCCATTCGCCCATGAGGCTATACGGCTGGGGTCCGGCTTGGTTAGCCGATCGGGAAGGCGCGCCGATCTCAAGTCATCATTGACGCCTCAATGCTCGCCGAAAGCGATTACCTGCACATATTTTGGGCGTCGATGCGGCAAGCTATTGGGCGACTCATCCAAGGTCCCGGCGCCCTTTCCTTATGGCGTTCGGGTTTGCGGGATTGCGGGGGGAGCTTGTTAGAAGAACTATTGCGTCTTGCTCGCGGACGTCCTCTATGACAACCCGCCGCCCCGAGGCGCGGCGCGGGTCGATGCTCCCCCCGAGGACCCGGCGTTTGTGAGTCATTGAAGAGGTCTGCGGGTGAACTCGAATACAGCTGACGCCCCCCTGATTGTCGGTATCGGCGGCACCACCCGCCCCAACTCCACCAGCGAGCGGACCCTGGCCAAGGCCCTTGAGGCGGCCGCCGCCAAGGGCTGCCGCACCCGGCTGTTCGGCGGGCCGCTGCTGTCCCAGATTCCGATCTACGACCCGGCCACCGCCGACAGCTCCCCCGAGCTTCAGTCCCTGCTGGATGGCGTGCGCGAGGCGGACGGCGTGATCATCGCCAGCCCCGGCTATCACGGCTCAGTCTCCGGCGTGGTCAAGAACGCCCTGGACGCCCTGGAAGGCTTGCGGGCGGACACGCGCCCCTATTTCGACGGCCGGGCCGTGGGCTGCATCATCACCGCCGACGGCTGGCAGGCTGGAGGCACCGCCCTGTCGGCCCTGCGCACCATCATCCACGCCCTGCGCGGCTGGCCCACCCCCCTGGGCGTCAGCTTCAACCCCTCGGCCAACCCCCTGTTCGACGAGAACGGCGCCTTTCGCGAAGAGCGCGACGCCCGCATGATCGAGATGCTCGCCGACCAGGTGGTCGATTTCGCCCGCATGAAGGCCGCCAGCCGATAGGGGCGTAAGTCGCTGGAGCGGGGCCCCTCCACCATGCTTCGCATGGTCCCCCTCCCCCAACGGGGGAGGAATTAGAAAAGGTCAGCGCCGAACCTAGGGCGAAAATACTCCGGTCAACAGCGGCTTGGCGTAGAGTTCGGCCACCTGATCGCGAGTGACCCCCGAGGCGTGGTCACGCAGATCGGCGGCGGCGTTGAAGGTGGCGTTGAGCATCTGGGCGGCGATCATCGGGTCCACCGGTCGGATCACACCCTGGGCGACGCCGTCGGAGATCAGGCCGGCGAACCGATCCGACAGCCGGTTCGAGGCCTCGATCACCTGGGCGCGCAGAGTTTGCGGCAGAGCGCTAAGGGCCGAGATCCGCAAGAGCGGCCCGCGGTCCGACAGCTGGTGCTCCACCAAGGCCCGGGTCAGGGCGCTGAGCTGACGCCACGGATCGCCCGGCATGTGCATGGCCACGGTCTGGGCGCCGCGGACCAGGTCGAAGCTGCGCTGAAAGCAGGCCACCACCAGATCATCCTTGGCGTCGTTGTGGTGATAGAATGAACCCTTGGTCACGTTCAGCGCCGCCGAGATCTTCTCCACCGAGGCGCCACGATAGCCGTGACGGTTCACCAGCCGCGTCGCCGCCAGCAGGAAGGTGTCCCGGGACCTCGCGGCGACATCCAAGGGCTGGGGCGGCCAGCCCTCAAGCCCCTCCGGCGCCCACATCCCGCCCGGAACCATCAGGCCATTGTTGAGGATATCCAGCATCCGCACCCCGACCCGGGAATAGTCATCCAGGTCGTAGCGATGCAACCAAGATGCGAACCACAGCATCTGCTCTATCAACAGATAGGTCCGCGCCGTGGCCATCCGCTTGGTCATCCAGGGGAAGCTGTCGGTGAGGAACAGTTCCCGGGCCTTGCGGAACAGGGTGACATAGGCCGCCACCGTAGCCGATCGGTTGGGTTCGTTCAGGCCGCGGATGTCACCCAGGGCGGCGAGCGGCGGCTCCTCCCCCAAGCGAATACGCCGGTCCAGATCCAGATGCAGCTCCACCAGCCGGCGCAGCCGATCGGACGGGGCCGCTTCAGCCATGGCCTCGACCACCAGGGCCTCCATGCGCTGGATGGCGCACATGAAGCAGGCCGCCGCCAGATCATCCTTGCGCTTGAAATAATAGGTCACGCTGGTGGTGATCAGGCCGACGCTGGCGGCGACATCCGCCAGGGTCATGCCCCGCACGCCGCGACGATTGATGATCTCGGCGGCGGCGGCGATAATCGCGTCACGCTTCAGCGCAAAGCGCGGCGTGCCGACGGCGGCCGAAGGATACGCGCCTGATCGAACCATATCGTCGCGTCTGAACCCTTGGGTCAGCCGTCCGCCTGTAAAAGTCGGATCGGGCGCCCCCCTCACCTCGGTTCAGCTTATGCGAGGCGAAGCCGGGTTCAAAGCCGAATGCGAATGGCCGGGTGGCCAGACCGCCTTGCGCCTGGCCGGGCGCCATTCGTCAGGCGCCGGCGGACTCTGTCTGCTCGGCCGCCACGACGCGGACCGGGCCGGAAAAGCGTAGCGCCCGCCAGCCGCCATAAAGATAATAGAGGGCCGCCAGGGCCGCCGAGGTGATGGTGCCCAGGGGAAAGCTCCACCAGATGGCCTCGGCCCCGAAATGGGGTCTCAGGAGCATGGCGAAGGGCACGCGGATCAGCCACATGGACACCACCAGCACCCCCAGGGGCGCCCACACCGCGCCGGTGGAGCGCACGATGCCGAACAGGGTGAAGGTCACGCTGAACAGGACAAAGGCCCACAGCACGACGAAATCGATGTGCCGGGCGATCGGCAGGGCCGCCGAATGGGGCGGCAGGAACAACCCCAGCACAGTGTCACCCAGGCCGTAGATCACCAGCACCACCAGGCCGGTGACGGCCAGGCAGATACCCACCCCCTTGCCGGCGATCTGGCCGATCCGATCCCAGCGCTGGGCGCCGACATTCTGCGCCGCCATGGACGAGACCGCCGCGCTGACGGCCATGGCGGGCATCTGCACATAGGTCCAGACCTGGGAAGCCGCGCCATAGGCGGCGGTGGTCATGGAGCCATAGTGGTTGACCAGGCTGATCATCATCATCGCCGCCACCGACAGCACGATCATCTGAACCCCCATGGGCAGGCCCTTGAGCACCAGGGCCTTGAGGATGTCCCCCTGGGGCCAGAGCAGGCGCAGCTCATGGCGGCGCAGCATCAGGTGGCTCTGGCGGCGATAGAGGAAGACGATCAGCAACAGCAGGCTAACCCCCTGACCGATCAGGGTGGCGGTCGCCGCCCCGGCGATGCCCATCCGTGGAAAGGGTCCCAGCCCTCGGATCAGCATGGGGTTAAGGGTGCTGTCCAGCAGCACCGCCACGATCATGAAATAGAACGGGGTGGTGGAATCCCCTCCGCCGCGCTGCGCCATCTGCATATAGGCGAAAAAATACATGAACGGCATGGCCGCGAAGATCACCCGCAGATAGGCGATGGCGTCGGCCCGGGCGTCCAGGGGCGTGCGCATGGCGTCCAGGATGTGGGGCGTGGCGATCATGCCGAAGATCGCCACCAGCACCGGCAACACCACGAAGAAGCTGGTGGCGGTGCCGACGACGCGCTTGACCGTGTGCATGTCTCGGGCGCCGTAGGCCTGGCCGATCATGATGTTGGCGGCCATGCTGATGCCGAACACCGTGCCCAGCAGCAGCTGCATGATGATGTTGGCGTTGGAGATGGCCGTGACCGCCTCCACCCCCAGGGAATGGCTGACCCAGAAGGCGTTGACCGTGCCGTTGAGGTTCTGCAGGGCGTTGCCCCCCAGCACCGGCAGGGCGAACAGGAACAGGGTCTTGCCGATCGGCCCTTCCACCAGGTTGTGGCGCTGGGCGGGCGGCTTTGGCGCGGGCGGGGAAGAGGGCGAAGGCTGGAGCATGATGACCTGCGCCTAGATAGGCCGATCCGCCGGCGGGTCCAACACTTCGGCGGGAATTTCCGGCCACCGCCCAGCGGGGGACAGGCGCGAAAAGAAAGAGGGCGCGACAGCCTAGGCCGTCGCGCCCTTCAAGGTCCATCGGGTCCGGGGAGGCGGAGCCGCGTGGAATAGAACGAAAATCTAGAAGCGGTACTGCAGCTCCAGGCCGTAGGTCCGCGGGAAGATCAGCCCGTGATACATGTTGTAGCCGACCCGTTGCAGATTGTCGGTCGGACCGGTGGTGGCCGCATAGACGGCGGTCGGACCGTTGGAGCCGGAGCTGCCATAGGCCACGGTGTCGAAGGCGTTCTTCACATAGGCGATCACGGTGTACTTCTTGTTGGCGTCGTTCCACAGCAGGCGGAAGTCGGTCACGTCATAGGACGGGATCCGATATTCGCTGCCGTTGAGCACCGACGAAGTTTCCTCGTCCTGCCAGACCGTGGAGGCCGAAGCGGTCAGCGAACCCGGGGAGAAGTCCCAGGTATAGTTGACGTTCAGGGCGATCTTGTTCTTCGGCGACTGTGGCAGCTGGTCACCCTTCAGGGTTTGATACTGCTGCATGGCCGAGGAGAAGCCCTTGTCCGTTCCAAGTTTCTCCAAGGCGCCGGAATAGGGAGCCAGAGCCTTCACGGCCTTGGCGTATTTGTCGGTCGCCCCCGGATCCGCCGGATCGACGAAACAGCTCGTCTTGGTCGAGACGTTACAGCCTTGGGTGATTTCCGAGTTCATGTAGCTGTAGCTCAGGATCACCTGCAGCGCATGGGTCGGGTGCCAGACGGTCTCAAGTTCCAAACCGTAGGCGCGGGCGTCCAGATTCAGGAAGTCGTTCGCCGTAAGGCCGGTGGGCTGCAGTTCGTTAAAATTGATCTGCAGACCATTGTATAGATTGTAGAACAGTGAGGCGTCGACTGTAAGCTGGTTGGCGATGGTCGTCTTGTAGCCGACTTCGAACGCATCGACATATTCGGGGTTAGCTTCGATCTTGCCGGCATTTGTGCCGAACAAGAACCCGCCGGACTTATAGCCCCGCGCATAGCTGGCATAGACGAGATCCTTGCTGGTAGGCGTCCACTCGGCCTTGAACTGGCCGGTCACCGCGCTCCAATTGGCCTTATGGGCCTGGGTTTCGTTGGTGATCGCGTAGGCGAGGTTACGCACAAGGGGCAGATACGGTGTACCGTCAGGGGTATCATATCCATAGGTCGCATCCGGGTTGAACAGCGCGTAGCGAACCGTCTCGTCACCGGATTTTTCATCATAGCTGTAGCGGATGCCGGCCGTGACCTTGAAGTCTGGCGAAATCTTATAATCCGCCTGCGCGAAGCCCGCATAGGCATCGCTTTTCAGGTGAGCCAGATAGTGGATGTAATCATGACTAGGATTAGCGATCAGACAAGCCGGGTTAAAGTAGCATGCATTGGGAATCTCCTTGGTCGATGGAGTAATGAAGGAGAGAGGAGCCAAGACCGACAACTGCGGCTGATCGGGCATCGCCTGCTGAACTTCCTGACTGTAGTTCTCATGATATTGATAAAGACCAACAATCCACTGCAATTTCCCACCAGACGGAGAGGAAAGATTCAACTCGTTACTGTAGTACGTCTTATTTTCCAGGAAATCAGTTGTAGTTCTTGGAAAGATCGCAGTTCCGCTAACAGGAGACAGGTAAGCCGCAGTCCGGCTGCTATAGTCGTTGTCGCCGCCGGTATCGAAGGTGTAGTTCTGGAAGCCGACGATATATTTCAGGTCGGCGAAACCCAGGTCCCACTTCACCGTGGCGCTGATCAGGTTGTTGCCGTGCAGCGAACCGTGACCGCGACTGTCGGTGTTGAACTTGTAGTTATCCTTCACGCCCGGATTGGCGACGCCGTAGCCATAGGTGGGGTTGGGCACCAGTTGCGAGACGTTGTTGAAGAAGCTGGTCGTATCATAGGGCGAGGTCTGGTTGGCCAGGCGGTCGCCCACGGCGAAGGTGTCGTTCCAGACCGCCTTCTGATAGCGGATGTTGGCGGTGATGTTGGGGCCCAGGTCCATGCCCAAGGCGCCGTAATAATAGGTCTGCCCCTTGATGGCGCCGTTGCTGCCGGAGCCGGTGTTCTTCAGGTAACCGTCGCGCTCGTCCAGATGGGATTCACCCAGCATGAAGCGCAGACCGTCGGTGATCGGGCCGGAGACGTAGCCTTCGAAGCGGGTCTCGTCGTAATTGCCGACCGAGGCGCGGACCTCACCCTGGAACACGTCCGTCGGACCGCGCGAGGTGATGTTGATCGCGCCGCCCATGGAGTTACGGCCGAACAGCGTGCCCTGGGGGCCGCGCAGAACTTCGGTCTGCTGGACGAACAGCGGGGTCTCGAACAGGGGGGCGGAGCTGGCGGAGTAGAACCCGTCCAGATACTGGGCCACGCCCGGGTCGTTACCGATGTAGTAGGTCTGGCGACCCGAACCGCGAATGCTGACCCGGTCCAGGTTGGTGTAGTTCATCCCCGGGGTGAAGTTGGCATAGTCCTGAATGCCGGAGATGCCGACCACGTCGCGGGTCTTGGAAGTATAGGCGGTCACGGCCACCGGCACGCTTTGCAGCGTCTCGCTGCGCTTTTGCGCGGTGACGACGATTTCGCCCACGGCGTTGTTGTCAGCTGCGGAGGGGGCCGGCGCGGCGGTCTGGGCGCGCGAGATACCCGCGATACCCGAAATTGCGCCAATGGCGCAGCCCAATAGCAGCAAGCGTTTCGTCATGTTCCTCTCCCCTGCCGCGATTGGTGCGGCTAACTTTGAATAACTGGTTCGTTGAACTTCGCTGGGATCCGGAGGGAGCCGGTTATGAGTCTCTCAGCGAGGTTATGGTCTCTCTGAGGGCTTCGAGCCGTCTCGTCAATCCCGGATATGTAACCAGAGTTCACGAATTTATCGGTGTGATAAATCCGTCAATGCTAAGGGATTGTGAACGATGCGGCCAAAATCGGCGCGCGGCCGGTGAGCCGCGCCACCCCCTGGCCACATGGCCCATCCCCCTGCCCCCAACCCCTCGCCTCGGGGGCCGGAGCCCCCGCCGCCCCACCGAAATTCCAGTGAAAATCGACCAACCGGAATGCAAATTTGAGCCGCCGCCCTGTTTTCTGGACGGCGTAAAATATGATGTTGGCTCAGAGGGTTCGTTTATCCGCCCCTGGCGCAGAACGATCCCGCGGCAAAGAGAGATCCTCCTAGTCAAAAACGCGCTGGCGGCGATCCGACGGCAAGGCCCGCGACCTCGGCCGCCTCACGCCGCCGTTCGATTTTCATACCCCGCCCTGCCCTCGCGGACCCTCTGGGCCATTGACGCCGCCCCACCGCCTGAGGCCTATAACCCCGGTTTAAACAAGGGATGAGGTCGCCAGAATCTCAGACCCGACGCGTATTTTCAGAGGAAACAAATGACCGCCATAAATTCCGTGACCGATCTCGCCGTTGAGGGCGACATCGCCGTCCTGACCCTCAATTCCCCTCCCGTGAACGCCCTGTCCGCCGGCGTGCGCGACGGGTTGGCCCTGGGCGTGACCCAGGCCATCGCCGATCCGGCGGTCAAGGCCATCGTCCTGATCTGCGACGGCCGCACCTTCATCGCCGGCGCCGACATCACCGAATTCGGCGGCGCGCAGAAGGGCGCCAGCCTGTTCGACGTGCAGACCGCCATCGAAGGCGCCACCAAGCCCGTGATCGCCGCCATCCACGGCACCGCCCTGGGCGGCGGCCTGGAAGTGGCCCTGACCTGCCACTATCGCGTCGCCGTTCCTTCCGCCAAGTGCGGCCTGCCCGAGGTGAACCTGGGCCTCTTGCCCGGCGCCGGCGGCACGCAGCGCCTGCCCCGTATCGTCGGCGCCCAGAAGGCTCTGGAGATGATGACCTCCGGCCAGCACGTCCCGGCCAAGGCCTGCCTATCCATGGGCCTGGTGGATGAGATCGTCGAGGAGGGCCACCTGCGGGCCGGGGCCCTGGACTTCGCCAAGAAAGTCATCGCCGACGGCCGTCCACTGAAGCGGGTTCGCGACCTGAACGACAAGGTCGAGGCCGACCGCGCCCATCCGGAGATCTTCGCCGAGTTCCGCAAGGCCAACGCCCGAAAGTTCCGCGGCTTCCTGGCCCCCGAATATAACATCCGCTGCATCGAGGCGGCGGTGAACCTGCCCTTCGACGAGGGCCTGGCCGTGGAGCGCAAGCTGTTCGGCGAACTGATCACCGGCCCGCAAAGCGCCGCCCAGCGCTATTCCTTCTTCGCCGAGCGCCAGGCCAACAAGATCCCCGACGTTCCCGAGGACACCGCTCTGATCCCGATCGAGACCGTGGGCATCCTAGGCGCGGGCACCATGGGCGGCGGCATCGCCATGAACTTCGCCAACGCCGGCGTTCCGGTGACCATTGTCGAGGTCAAGCAGGAGGCCCTGGACCGGGGCCTGGCCACCATCCGCAAGAACTATGAGCGCACCGCCCAGCGTGGCGGCCTGACCGCCGAGCAGGTGGAGCAGCGCTGCGCCCTGATCACCGGCTCCCTGGACATGGACGCCTTCGCCCGGGTCGATCTTGTGATCGAGGCGGTGTTCGAGCGCATGGACATCAAGAAGGACATCTTCACCAAGCTGGACGCCATCTGCAAAACCGGCGCGATCCTGGCCACCAACACCTCGGCCCTGGACATCAACGAGATCGCCTCGGTGACCAAGCGGCCCGAATCCGTGATCGGCCTGCACTTCTTCTCGCCGGCCAATGTCATGAAGCTCCTTGAGATCGTCCGCGCCGACCATACCGGCAAGGATGTCATCGCCACCTCGATGAAGCTGGCCAAGAAGATCGGCAAGATCGCCGTCCTGGTTGGGGTCTGCCCCGGCTTCGTCGGCAACCGCATCCTGTTCCAGCGCCAGCGCGAGGCCCAGAA
>JARLIP010000138.1 GCA_031291685.1 Caulobacteraceae bacterium
CAGGCCAGGGCCGGGAAAGGCGCGCGGGCGGGCAGGGTCTCGGCTTTCGCCTCCTGGGCCTGGGCCTCGGTCAGCCGGCCGCCGCGCACCAGCTTGGCCAGGACCCGGGCCCGGGCGGTTCGGGCGGCCTCGGGATGGCGGTCGGGGCGGCGAGCCTCGGGCGCCTGGGGCAGGGCGATCAGCAGGGCCTGCTCGCCATCGGTCAGGGTCTCGGGGCCGTGGCCGAAATAGGCCAGGGAGGCGGCCCGCACCCCTTCCAGATTGCCGCCATAGGGGGCAAGCGTCAGGTAGAGGGCCAGGATCCGGCGCTTGTCGAACCGCGCCTCCAGCTGGGCGGCGCGGACCATCTCGATCAGCTTGGCGCCGAAGCCGCGCCGCCGGGGCTCCAAGAGCCGGGCGGTCTGCATGGTCAGGGTCGAGGCGCCCGAGCGGATGTGGCGGGTGACCAGGGCCGCCGCGCCGGCGCGAAGGACGGAGATCGGATCGACCCCCAGATGGGCGTAGAACCGGGCGTCCTCCACCGCCACCACGCGCCGCAGGAACGTGGGATCGGTGCGGGCAAGGTCGGCGCGGATTCGCCAGCGGCCCCGCTCCACCGGCAGCGCCCGCAGCCAGTCGCCATTGTGGTCCAGCACCACCGGCGAGGACCGCCGCGCACGGGTCAGGTCCGGCGGCAGGGCCAGGTCGAGGCCGGTCAGCGCCGTCTCCGCCCCGACCAGGGCGATCAGGCCGAGGACGAGGCGGCGGATTGACGGGCTAGGCTTGCCCAGGCTCACGACCCGGCGGTCTGGATCACGGCCCGTCCCCCGGCGGAGCGGGCGTGAACCTCTGGGTGATACATGTCCCGGGCCTCGACGCCGGGGGCGTAGAAGGCGCCCGGCGTGACCGCCCGGGCCACATAGGCCACGGCGAAGTTCTTGCCCCCCTCCAGGGTCATGGCCGCGATATAGCGGTCGTCCCGGGCTTCCTGGGCGCTGGGGGCGTTCAGGCGGCCGAGGAAGCGATAGGGGCCGTTGGTGGAGCCCTTTTCGCCCGTGCCCTCCGCGTCGTCGGGGCCAAGCTTGGTCTCGATCTCGAAGCCGGCGGGCAGGGGATCGTCCAGCACCAGGGCGGTGGCGCGGCCCTGGCGGGAGACCCCGGACAGGCGCACGATCACCCTTTGGCCCTGGACCAGCCTGGACAGGTCCGCTGGGGCGCCGCCGAGGGTGAAGTAGCTGGCCTGGACCGTCAGGCCCTGGCTGTCGGCGCTGGGGGACGTGGTGGGTGTCCCGCGCACGGTGACGGTGCGCCAGATCGGGCCCGTCCCGCCATTGGTGAAGTGGGCGTCCGCCAGGCGACCCACGCTCCAGCGCGGGGCTCCGGCGGCGGCGGGCGCCATCTGCGCCACGCCAACGGCCGTGATCCGCGGCGGACCGGAGGCCCGCAGCATGGCGTGGGCCGCCTGCAGCAGGCGCGCCTGTTCCTGGGTGTTGAGGCGGTCGGGGTCCTTGACGACCCCGCTCAGGCGACCCTGAAGGCTGTGGGCGATCTCGACCTCTCCGGCCTCATAGGCATAGGCGATCACCCCGGCCAGGTCCCGCAGGGGGCTTTGGTACCAGTCGCTGGGGTCCTTGAAGTCGAGGGCGCGGACGGCCTGGACCAGGCTGTCATGGGCCCGGGCGCGGTCCCCCATCTGGGCCAAACCCGCCCCCACCTGGGCCTTGGCCAGGGGGGAGGTCTCGGTCTTCATCTGCACATCGTGCCACCAGCGCAGCCGGCCCAGATCCCCCCGCCCGGCCTTGGCCAGGACATAGAGGGCGTAGGCCGAGGCGCGGCTGCGCATGCGGATGGTGGCGGCCTTGGAGGCCTCATCCGAACCGGCCCAGAACTTGGGATATTCCAGGCGATAGGCCACCGAGGCGAAGCCTTCCGGCCGGGAGATCTGGCGCATGGCGCCGAGCGCCCGGTCATAGGCGCTGTCGGGCACGGCGGCGCCCTGGGCCTTGGCCTCCACCAGGAAGTCGGTGGCGAAGGCGCCCAGCCAGGCGTCGGCCTCCCCATCCCCCACCCGCCACAGGCCAAAGGCGCCGTCGAGGGTCTCCCGGTCCAGGAGTTTGCCCACCGCATCGTCCAGGGCGGCGGTGGAGCGGCGCAGCTTGGGATCACTGCTGACCTCGGCCGCATAGAGCAGGGGATAGGCGGTGGAGACCAATTGCTCCGTGCAGCCATAGGGATAGCGGTTGAGGGCCAGGGCGATAGCCGAGGGATCAAAGCCCTGGAACGGCGAATAGCTCACCTGCATCGTCACGCCGCCAGCGGCTAGGCCGCGCATCAGCTCCGGCGAGGGGGTGTAGGTCTCTCCGGGCCTTTGCGGTTCGGTGGTGGCGCGGGTGACCGGCCCCCAGCCCAGACGGGTTTGCAGGGGATAGGTCTTGGTGGTGGTGAAGCCGGGGCCATCGACACGGAAACTGACCGCGCTGATCCCGGTGACGCCCGGCGCGGTCAGGGGGGCGTGGTCGGCGATCCTCTGGCCCCGCGCCAGTTGATAGAGCTTCTGGAACGGCGCCAGCACCCCGCCCTGGGCGAACAGCTTGGCCACATAGGCGCCGACCTTGCCCTCCAGATTATGCAATTCCAGGGTCGCCCAGGCGGTGTCGCCGGGGGCCAGGAACCGGGGCAGGTTCAGGTCCGCCACCACCGGCTGGCGCACGGTCATGGCCTGGGAGGTCGAGCCCACGGCGTCGTCGCTCCAGGCCACGGCCATCAGGCGCAACTCGCCGTTGAAGTCGGCGGCGGGCAGGCGGATCACGGCCTTGCCGTCGGCGCCGGTGTCCACCACCCCCGACCACAGGGCCACGGTCTTGATCGGGGTGACGGTCAGACCCTCGCCGCCCAGCTCGTCGCCGCCGAAATTGACCGAGGCCGGCGCCCCCAGATTGGGGTCCAGCAGGCGGCCATAGTCGTCCCGATAGTTCAGGGTCAGGGCCCGCTTGCCGAAATACCATTTCAGCGGATCGGGGGATTCCTGCTTGGTCAGGCGCAGGATGCCCTCGTCCACCGCCGCCAGGGTCACATGGGCGCGCTGGCCGAACTTCAGTCCTCGCACGGTCACCGGCACGGTCACCGGGGCCTTGGAGTCCAGCTTGGCCGGCGCGTCCAGGGCGACGGTCAGCTTCTGGCCCTTGGGGTCCAGGGGCACATAGACCAGGCCCAGGGCGCGGCGGGGGCGCGGGGTCTTGGCCGGGTCCCGGGGCTGGATCACGCTGACCATCACATAGGCCCCGCCGCCCCAGGCGGCGGAGGTCTTCAGGCGCACGGTTGCGCCGCCCTCGCCCACGGTCAGGGTCTTGAAGTCGATCAGACGGTCGGTGGCCACCGCCACCTGGGCCTCGCCGCCATAGGGCGCCTTGATGGCCACCTCCACGGTGTCCCCTTGGGCCCAGGCCCGGGTTCCGGCGCTGACCCGGGCGATGTCCGGGGCGTCGGCGGCCTTGGCCGGGGAGCCCCAGCCGGCGGAGAACCGGGTCACGGTCTTGCCGCCGCCGGGTTGCTCAACCTCCAGTCGGTAGTCTCCCCAACCCAGACGGCGGTTCAGATGCAGCGAGCCGCCGGGGGTCAGGTCGGCCACGCCCTTGGCGATCACCGCGTCGCGGCTGGTGCGCCGCCACTGCCAGCGGCCGTTCTGCTGGAACCAGTCATAGTTCCAGTTCTCCGAGACCAGGGTCCAGCTCACCCCCGGGGCGGCGGTCCGCTGACCCTGGGCGTCCACGGCGATGACATCGAGGCTGACCGGGGCCGCGCCCCCATGCTCGCTGTCGGTCTGGTCGACCTTGACCCCGAAATAGAGGGGCAGGGTGCGGATCTTGAGGGTGGCGCTTTCCCGCACGGGCCGCCCGCCTGGCTCGAACACCGAGGCGGTCAGGGTCGCGGTCAGGGGAACCTTGGTGTCGCCCGCCGCCGATGCGGCCACGGCCAGGGTCGCGCCCCCGGCGCCGTCGGTCACCGTATTGCCCAGGTCGATTAGTTTTTCATCGAAGCTGGCCTGCTGGTCGCCCCATTGGTAGCCCTTGTACTGAGGGAAGGGATTGGGATCGGCGCGCAGACGCATCTCCCCTTGGGTCTGCAGGCCGGCGCCGGGAGCGCCATAGAGGAAGCGCGCCGAGACCGGCACCTTGCGGGTCTCGCCATTGGTGACGGCGGTCTGGGCCTGGGCGGCCAGGGTCACGGCCAGGCGTTGCGGCACGAAATCCTCGACCGAGAAGCTCAAGGACCCCACCGGCTCCTCGATCCCCTCCACCTGCAGAGCCGCGCTCCAGCGGCCGCGGGGGGCGCCGGCGGGCAGGGCGATGTCCTGGGTCACCGCGCCCAGGGCGGTGCGGTCGAAGGCGATCTTCTTGAACTCGACCCCCGAGGGCCGCTTGATCACCACGAAGCCCTTGCGATTGGTCACCGCGTGGGCCTGACGGTCGCGGACCATGGCCACCAGGCGCACGGTCTCGCCTGGGCGATAGATGCCCCGGTCGGCATAGAGATAGGCGTCGATGTCGCTCTTGGCGGTCCGCCCGGCGGTGGCGACCGACGCATCGGGCCCCTGCCGCCCGCCCATGCCCTGGTTGGACAGGTCCACCGGCGAGCGGTCCAGGTCCAGCACCGCCAGATCGCCTAGGGGGCCATAGGCCATCACCATCCGGGCCGCCGAGGCGCCTTCGCCCTTCAGCAGGGGTCGGGGAAAGCGCACCCGCCCGCCGGAATCGCTCACGGCCGAGGCCAGGTCCTCGCCATTCTTGGCCACCAGGGCCACCCGCACCCCGGGCATGATCCTGGCGCTCTTGAGGGCGCGCACCACCACGTCCAGGGCCTCGGAGCCGTCATAGGCCGACAGGGCCATGTCGGTGAACATCACCCAGCGCCGGGCCTGGGCGGGAGGATTGTTATCGACGCTGCGGCCGTTCTCGCCCTTGAGGTCGCGCCCGCCGGAGGCGTCCCGCGCCTTGATCACATAGCCGCCAGGCTTCATCTCCTTGAGCACGGCGCCCAGGGGAAAGACCGTGGTCGCCCGCGAGCCGGCCGGGCCCTTGACCTCCACATCGCCCTTCCAGACGATCCTACCCTCGTCGTCGGGGCTGTCCTCCCCATAGTCCTCGGCATACTCGCCCTCGGCGGTGGGGTCGGGGGCGCTGATCTGCTTGCGCACCAGGTTGCGGTCGGGCACGCGCCAGACCTCGACGGCCAGTTTCCGCACATTCAGGGTTTCGATGCCGACCCCGTCGGACTCGTCCCGGGGCAGGATCACCCCGGTCCCGGCGAAGCCCACATAGGGGGGCTTGTCGCCGAACACGAAGTCCACGTCGGCGTTGGCGGCCAGGGTCTCGCCGGACTTGGCCGGAAGGCCCTTGAGCAGGGTCACCCGGTGGTCGGCCAGGTTCAGACCGCCGACGCACAGCTCGTCCCCCTGGGCGGTGACGGCGGGGGGATGGCCAAGGTCGGGGGAGACCATGACGAAATCGGCATAGATCTTGGAAGAATCCAGGGCGCGGGTCATGCGCACGCAGGCCACGGGGTCCGGGCGGCTGGTGTCGATCCTCTGGGTCCAGACGGCGAAGCCATCGGGCTTGGGCGGGTCGGCGCGGCTGGCGGAGGCGGGGCGGGGCTTGCCGAAGAAGGGCCAGGTCAGGCCCTGGTCGGCCTGGGCCACGGCCCCGTCGGCGGCGGTCTTGGGCGCGAGCAGGTGGTGGGCGTCGGCCAGTCGCATGGTCAGCGCCCCGCCGCCGAAGCCGAGCACACCGATCGCCACCGCGGCGGCGATCAACACCCTACGATCCATGGAAAAGGCTCCCTGCCCGCCCCGGACCATCGCCGGAGGGGAACTGGATGGAAGCTTAACCTGGGCGCGCGGTCAATCGGGCCTAAATGACAGTCTTATATTGGCTTTGAGTGTTGCGCGCCGGTGACGGCGCCAGCGCTCAGGCCGCCGCCCAACCCTTGGGGTCCAGGGCCGAGGGATCGTTCAACGCCATGTCATCCCAGTCCAGTTCCGGGGGCGGACGGCTGGCGGCGGCGACGATGGCCTGAAGCTCGGCGGCGGAGGTGACCCCTACCAGGACCGTGGAGGCCTCGGGCCGCGACAGGGCGAAACCCAGGGCCGCCTGGAGCGGATCGGAGCGGCCTTCGGCGATCATCCGCCGCACCCGAGACAGGCACGAGGCGGCGCCTTTCATGGGGCCGGGAACCCGATCGGGCGGCAGGAACAGCAGGCCCTGCAGGAAGATCGAGCGCAGCTGAACCTCGATCCCCATCTGGGCGATCTGGGCCAGGGCGCCGTTCACCAGCAGGCGCTGGTCCAGCAGGCTGGCGGGCGCCTGGATGATGTCGGGCTTGAAGCGCTTGGCCAGACCCACCGGATCGTCCGAGGCGAAGACCGAGATGCCGATACTGTTGAACAGACCCTCGTCGCGCAGTTGGCGCAAGCGGTCCCAGGCCTCGGCCCCATGGGGCGAGAGCAGGTCGCCGGCCACCTGCACGATGACGCCATCGGCGGAGCGCAGGCCCATGCGGCGCAGGCTGGCGCGGGCGGCGTCCTCGATATAGTCGCCGCCGCGATCGCCGCGGCCGGTCTTGACCATGATCCGATAGGGGCACGGGCGCGGCAGGCGTTCGCCGATCACGGTTTCAGCGTGCGGCGCGCCATGGGTGGTGTCGAAAACACTGAGGCCTGAGCGCGCGGCCAGGCCCATGATTTCGGCGACCTCAGCCTCGGGCGTGCGTCCGCGGACCGGCATGCCGGCGTCCAGCGGAAATTGCGCGGCTCCAAAGCCCAGCTTGGAAAGCGGCGAGTTCATAAGACATCCACACCGATTGTTCTTGTCGTGTTCAGTCACCCTGCGCCGAAAACGATTAAAGAAGCGGTAGCGATAATCGCGCTTGACCCGCGCCGCCGGTCCCCCACCTTCAGTGCGA
>JARLIP010000139.1 GCA_031291685.1 Caulobacteraceae bacterium
CCCGGCGGAAGCGCTCGGCGCCGTCGGGGGTCAGGGCCTCCACGGTCAGAACCAGGTCCCCGCCCTCGATCCGGGCGTGCGCCCCCACAGCGGTGCGGCAGGAGCCCTCCAGAGCCTCCAGGGCGCCGCGCTCGGCGGCCACGGCGATGGTGGTGGGCGCATGGCGCAAGGCTCGCACCCACTCGGCTTCGGCGTTGCGTTCATGGGTCTCGATGGCCAGGGCGCCCTGGCCCGGGGCCGGCGGGGCGGCGATGGGGTCCAGGGTCGATCGCACCACAGCCGACAGGCCCAGGCGATTGAGCCCGGACAGGGCCAGCAGCATGGCGTCCGCCTCCCCGGCCTGAAGCTTGGCCAGGCGGGTGTCCACATTGCCCCGCACCAGCACCAGCTCAAGATCCGGGCGGGCGTGCTTGGCCTGGGCCTGGCGGCGCAGGCTGGCGGTGCCCAGGCGCGCGCCCTGGGGCAGGTCGGCCAGGCTGGCGTAGTTGGGGCTGATGAAGGCGTCCCGGGGGTCCTCCCGCTCGGGGATGGCGGCCAGGACCAGGCCCGGCTGGCGCTCCACCGGCACGTCCTTCATGGAATGGACGGCGCAATCGATGCGGCCCTCCAACATGGCCTCCTCGATCTCCTTGGTGAACAGGGCCTTGCCGCCGATCTCCAACAGGCGCCGGTCCTGGATGCGGTCGCCCGTGGTGGTGATGTGGATCAGGGGCGCCACGGCCTCGGCGTCCCGCGGTCCATAGCCCAGGGCGGCGGCGATGCGCATTTGCATATGGCCCGCCTGCGTCAGGGCCAGTTTGGAGGCGCGGGTGCCGATGCGGACCAGGGGTTGGGGCACGGCTGTCATCCTTCGCGGCTTTGCCCGCCGGGCGGCCATCGCGCCGACGCATCCGGCCTGCTACAGGAGCCGCGATGAGCCCGCAACCGACCCTGACCGTCCTCGGCATCGAGACCAGCTGCGACGAGACCGCCGCCAGCGTGGTGCGCCGTGCGTCGGACGGGACGGTCGAGGTCCTGTCCTCGATCGTCGCCAGCCAGATCGCCGCCCACGCCCCCTTCGGCGGGGTGGTGCCGGAAATCGCCGCCAGAGCCCATGTAGAGGTGATCGACGCCGTGATCGGCGAGGCCATGCGGGCCGCCAACCTCGGCTTTTCTGACCTTGGCGGCGTGGCGGCCACCGCGGGGCCAGGCCTGGTGGGCGGGGTGATGGTGGGGCTGTCGGCGGGCAAGGCCATCGCCCTGGCGAGGGGCCTGCCCCTGGTGGCGGTCAACCATCTGGAGGGTCACGCCGTCTCCGCCCGGCTGGGGGCGCGGATCGACTATCCGTTCCTGTTGCTGCTGGTCTCCGGCGGGCACTGCCAACTTTTGGACGTGGCGGGGGTGGGCCGCTGCACGCGCCTGGGCTCGACCATCGACGACGCGGCCGGCGAGGCCTTCGACAAGATCGCCAAGGCCATGGGCCTGCCCTATCCCGGCGGTCCCCCCCTGGAGCGTCTGGCCGAGGGGGGCGATCCCACCCGCTTCACCCTGCCCCGGGCCCTGCTGGGCCGCGAGGGCTGCGACTTTTCCTTTTCCGGCCTGAAGACCGCCGCCGCCCGCCTGGCCGAGGGGGTCACCGATCCCACCGACCGCCGTGACCTGGCCGCCGCCGTCCAGGGCGCCATCGCCCGCCAGCTGACCGAGCGCACCCACAGGGCCATCGCCGTCTATCTGCGCGAACACGGCGGCGGCGACCGGCGCCTGGTTGTGGCCGGCGGGGTGGCCGCCAATGGCGAGGTGCGCCGCGCCCTCACCGCCCTGGCCACATCGGAGGGCTTTACCTTCCACGCCCCGCCGCTCGCCTACTGCACCGACAACGCCGCCATGATCGCCCTGGCCGGCGCCGAGCGCCTGGCCCTGGGTCTGATCGACGGCCTGGACGCCGTGGCCCGCCCGCGCTGGCCCCTGGACGAGGCCGCGGCGCTGGCCCACCCCACCCACGCCCCCGGCCGCAAGGGAGCCAAGGCATGAACGGCTTTTCCCGCGCGGGCGTGATCGGCGCCGGCGCCTGGGGCACGGCCCTGGCCCAGGTCTGCCTGAGAGCGGGCCTCGACACCCTGCTCTGGGCCCGGGAGCCCGAGGCCGCCGCCGCCATCAACACTGAACACAACAACCCCCTGTTCCTGCCTGGGGTCGATCTCGACCCGCGCCTGGCCGCCACCACCGATCTGGCCGACCTCGCCGGCCGCGACGTCCTTTTGGCCGTGGCCCCGGCCCAGCACCTGCGCGCGACGCTCATCGCCCTCGGCCCCGCCCTGCGCCCGGGCCTGCCGGTGGTGCTCTGCGCCAAGGGGGTGGAGCAGGGCTCGCTGAAGCTGATGACCGAGGTCCTGGCCGACACCGCGCCCCAGACCATACCCGTGGTCCTGTCCGGACCCAGCTTCGCTGGCGAAGTGGCCCGGGGCCTGCCCACCGCCGTGACCCTGGCCTGCGCCGATCCGGAGCTTGGGCGGGAATTGGCCCAGGCCCTGGCCACCCCGACCTTCCGCCCCTACTGGACCCACGACCTGATCGGCGCCGAGGCCGGCGGGGCGGTGAAGAACGTCCTGGCCATCGCCTGCGGTATCGTCGAGGGCCGGGGCCTGGGGCGCAGCGCCCACGCCGCCCTGGTCACCCGGGGCTTCGCCGAAATGACCCGCCTGGCCGTGGCCCTGGGGGGCGAGGCCCAGACCGTGGCCGGGCTCTGCGGCCTGGGGGACCTGGTGCTGACCTGCTCCAGCCCGCAGTCGCGAAACATGACCGTGGGCCTGGCCCTGGGCCGGGGGGAGAGCCTGCAGGCGGCCCTGGCCGGCAAGCTGTCCGTGGCCGAGGGCGTGGCTTCCGCCCCCGCCGTCCGCGCCCTGGCGCGAAAGCTTGGGGTCGAGACCCCGATCTGCGAGGCCGTGGCCGCCGTCCTGGCCGGGGAGCGCGACCTCGACGAGGCCATAGGCGGCCTGCTGGCCCGTCCCCTGCGATCCGAACGTGAACACTAACTAGACAATAGGAGATCCCCCCAATGGCCCTCTACGTCCTGACCTGCCTCGACAAGCCGGATAGCGCCGACCTGCGCGCCGCCACCCGCGAGGCCCACCTGGCCTTCATCGCCAACAACCGGGCCATGGTGAAGATCGCCGGCCCGTTCCTGAACGAGTCCGGCGGCCCGGTCGGCTCCCTGCTGATCCTGGAGGCCGAGAGCCTGATCGAGGTCGAGACCTTCGCCGCCACCGACCCCTACGCCGTGGCCGGCCTGTTCGCCTCGGCCGAGATCCGCCCCTGGAGGATCACGGTCGGCGCCTTCGCATGAACCTAGCCCGGCCGGCGCCCGGAACCCGCCTGTGCGCCCTGGACGAGGTCGCCGATCCGGGGGCCAGGGGGTTCAGTTTCCGCCAGGGCGACCGCCTGTTCGCCGGCTTCGTGGTGCGCAGCGCCGGCCGGGTCCTGGGCTATATCGACCGCTGCCCCCATGCGGGCCTGCCGCTGGCCATGGTCCCCGACCGCTTCCTGACCAGGGAAGGCGACCTGATCCTGTGCTCGGCCCACGGCGCCCTGTTCCGCATCGCCGACGGCCAGTGCCTGGCCGGCCCCTGCGTCGGCAAGGCCCTCACCCCCTGGCCGGTGACGGTGGCGGACGGCGCGGTGGTAGTGGGGGAGGGTTAGGGGCGAGGGCCGGTCAGCTCGTAAAGTCTTCCGCCCATGCCTGCGCGCCATGCAGAATACGCAGGACGCGAACCCGATCACCAAGGATCCGGTAGGCCGCGATATAGGGCGTCTGATTGATCACCAGTTCGCGCGTGCCTTCGACCCGGCCCACGCGGCCCTGCTCCGGAAAGTGAATCAGGGCGGCGACCTGGGCCGCGATCCGCCCATCCACCGCCACGGCGGCCCGTGGACTATCGGCCTCGATATAGTCGAAGATCTGGTCGCGATCGTCCACGGCGTGGGGCGACCACTCCAGCTTCATTCAGCGCCCTCACCGGCCTTCCGCAGCGCCGCCGCGCGGCGTTTCTCGAAGTGGTCTTCCACGGCCTCATGGGGGATCGCGGGGCGCGGATCATCCAGCGCCTCCCTCACCTTGGCCCGGAACCACGCGTCATGAACGACGGGATCGAGGGCGAAATCCATGGGCAGGGCGCCTTCATTGGCGACGCGGGTCAAAAGAATGCGCACCGCGTCCGAGACGGTCAGCCCCATGCGGTCCAACACTTCCGCCGCCCGCGCCTTGAGCTCGGGATCGATACGGGCCTGAACCAATGCCGTGGCGCTCATGGAAGGACTCCCGCGGCGATCGCCGTCAGGCGACATATGTAATTCACTTGAATGACAATGACAACATACGCGCCGCTGACGGCCGACGGGTCGAGCCCGTCCCTCACCCCGCCGCCGGGGCCTCCAGCCGGCCCCACCGCACCAGGCGCCAGGCCCGTTCGTGCAGGTAGTAGAGGCCGATCTTGGTCAGGGCCTCCACCGAGGCGATGGAGATGGCGTATTTGCCGCTGCCGGTGACCAGATAGCTCAGCACGAAGGTGTCGATCCCACCGACCAGCCGCCAGCAGACCGCCTTGACCAGGGAGCGCAGGTGGGAATGGGGCGCCCATTTCAGCAGGCGCCAGGCCCGCTCGTGCAGGTAATAGAGGAAGATCTTGGTGAAGACCTCCAGGGAGGCGATGGCGCCGGCCGAGGCGGCGTGATGGGTGATCAACAGACTCCAGACAAAAGTGTCCAGGGTGCCGATCGCCCGCCAGGATATGCCCTTGACCAGGGCGCGGGCATGGGAATCCACCGCCTCGCGCAGGGCGGGCCGGACCACGGGGGCGGCGTCGGCGCTGTCGGTCAAATGCGTCATTCCCGCCTCGGCTGATCGAGCCGCGGACCCTATCGGCGCCGATCCCCCGAGGGAAAAGAGAAATACTGGCGGCGCCCTCGCCTTAATTCACAGAGCCGCCTCCGCCGCGAAGGCCGCCACGTCCGCGATCAGGGATTCCGCGGCCAGGGCCACCAGCTCCCCGCCCTTTTCCGGGGTGGCCAGGGCCGGATCGGAGCCCATGCGCCCGTCGGGATAGCGGGCGCGGAAATCCAGGGCCTCGCGGATCGGACCCGTGGGCGCGATCTGGGGCGCGTAGTTGGCGGCCTTGATCGCGCCCGGATAGGCCCACTGGGTGATCGCGATCTCGGATGGCGTGGCGTGACTGCCGTGGCCGGTGGGGAACTGGCTGCGCGTCAGGTTCATCACCCCCTTGATGTCCCACCAGTTGCGCAGCTTCAGCGCAAATCCGGCCTGGCGGCGCGCGAAGCTGGCTTCGGCGTAGAGCTCGGAGAAGGCGGCCTCGATCGACGCGACGTTGCCGCCGTGGCCGTTGAGGAACAGGATC
>JARLIP010000140.1 GCA_031291685.1 Caulobacteraceae bacterium
CAGGTCACCTCGAAGATCGATGCGCGGACCATCCTGGGCGAACAGGGCGCCGAGCAGCTGCTGGGCCAGGGGGACATGCTCTACATGGCCGGCGGCGGCCGCGTGACCCGCCTGCACGGGCCCTTCGTCTCCGACGGCGAGGTCGAGGCCGTGGCCAAGTACCTGCGCGACCAGGGCGAGCCGCAATATCTGGAGGAAGTCACCGCCGGGGCCGACGACGATGATGGCGGCGATGGGGACATGTCCGGCGAGGGCGGCTCGGGGGATGACCTCTATGACCGCGCCGTGGCCGTGGTCACCCGCGACCGCAAGGCCTCCACCAGCTATATCCAGCGACGCCTGCAGATCGGCTACAACCGCGCCGCCTCCCTGATGGAGAAGATGGAGCAGGAAGGGGTGGTCGGCCCCGCCAACCACGCCGGCAAGCGCGACATCCTGGCCGGCCCGCCGCCGTAGAGGCCGCGCCTCAATAGGGCCGCCATGGCGCCTTTGATTGATGGTGCCGCGCGGCTAGACCAACGGCTGATCGACCTATCGTCTCGTCATACCCTGATCAAAGGTAAGGAGTCCCTGGCTTGTCCCTTTCACGTCGCGCCCTGCTGCTGACCGGCCTCGCCGCCGCCCTGATCCCAGCGGCGGCCCTGGCCCAGGGCTCCCCGGACGACCTGACCGCCGACGACAAGGCGCTGATCGACAAGGCCGCCGCCTATCTGGAGGGCCTGGGAGAGCTGAAGGGCCGCTTCGAGCAGACCGACAGCCGGGGCGGCGTCACCCGGGGGGATCTTTATCTCAGCCGCCCGGGCCGGGCGCGATTCGCCTATGATCCGCCCTATGGCCTGTTGATGATCTCCGACGGCCGCACCGTATGGGTTTCCGATCCCCGGCTGAAGACCGTCAACCACT
Source organism: Caulobacteraceae bacterium (assembly GCA_031291685.1). Lineage (GTDB taxonomy): Bacteria > Pseudomonadota > Alphaproteobacteria > Caulobacterales > Caulobacteraceae > Poindextera. The sequence goes on from JARLIP010000140.1 coordinate 904, forward strand.
ACCCTCTGAAATCCACCCCCCTGTCCCTGTTCCTGTCCGAGCATGTGCGGCTGGACCACGGGGTGCGGGTGACCCGGGTGGACCGGTTCAGCGACGGTTTCGCCCTGACCGCCCGCGACGGACGCCATCAGGTCCAGGGTCAGATCATGCTGACCTTCGCCTCCGATCCCATGCGCCTGAGGGAATGGACCCTCACCGACGGCCAGGGCCGCACGACACGGATAAGGCTGGTGAACCTGAAACCAGCCTCCGGCCTGGATCCAGCCCTGTTTGTGGGAGCCGGGAAAGTCACTGGACCAGACCAGGCTCCCTGAATTGCGATATTTTCGTCACATTCAAGATTGAAAGCGATTTTGTCTTGACTTTTGTAGCGGACGTGGCAATTTTAGCACGCATGAGGCGTCGGACTGACCTCCAGCGCTGAGTTTCCGCTCCGGATCCCAATCCCCTCCCGGTAGCGGCAAGAGAGACCACTTAGACGCCCGAGCGCGGCCCTCCGCCTCGGGCGTTTTTTTGCGCGTTTGCAGAGCGCCGCGGCGCATGCCAAGAGGCCTCATGCGCCTCAAGATCGCCACCTGGAACGTCAACTCCGTCCGCCTGCGGGTGGAGCACATCGCCCGCTTCGTCGCCGAACAGGCGCCGGACGTCCTGTGCATGCAGGAAATCAAATGCCAGGAGGGCGAATTCCCCCGGGAGGCCTTCGAGGCCATGGGCCTGCCCCACCTGGCCATTCGTGGCCAGAAGGGCTGGCACGGGGTAGCCACCGCCTCACGCCTGCCCTTCGAACCCGGCGAGGACTGGGTTCCCTGTCGCGAGGGCCACGCCCGGGCCGTCTCGGTCAAGGTCGAGGGGGTCGAGATCCAGAACTTCTATGTCCCCGCCGGGGGCGACATCCCCGACCGGGCGGAAAACCCCAAGTTCGACCACAAGCTGGATTTCCTGGAGCGGATGACGCAGCGCGCCGCCGCCATGGGCCCCAAGGCGCCCCTGATGATCGTCGGCGACCTGAACGTGGCGCCGGGGGAGTTCGACGTCTGGAGCCATCGCCAGATGCTCAAGGTGGTCAGCCACACCCCGATCGAGGTGGAAGCCATGGGCCGCTTGAAGGCCTCGGCCGAGTTCATCGACCTGGTCCGGGCCGCGACCCCGGAGCCGGAAAAGCTGTTTTCCTGGTGGAGCTACCGAGCCGCCGACTTCCGCGCCTCAAATCGCGGCCTGAGGCTGGACCATATCTGGGTCACCCCCGGCCTGAAGGACGCCGCCTTCGCCACAGGCGCCGCCATATCGCGGGTGCATGACGACGTGCGCGAATGGGACCGCCCCAGCGACCACGCCCCGGTCACCGCCGAACTGGTGGTTTAAGGCGCCAGCCGGTAGCCGCCGGCCTCGGTCAGCAAGAGCTTGGCGCCGCCAGCGTCGGGCTCGATCTTCTGACGCAGGCGATAGACGTGGGTTTCCAGGGTGTGGGTGGTGACGCCCGCGTTATAGCCCCAGACCTCGGTGAGCAGTTCCTCCCGCGAGACCGGGGTTTCGCCGGCGCGATAGAGGTATTTCAGGATGCTGGTCTCTTTCTCGGTGAGACGGATCTTGCGCTGCTTTTCGTCCACCAGAAGCTTGGTGGCGGGCCGAAACTCGTAGGGGCCGATGCGGAACACCGCGTCCTCGGACTGCTCGTGGCTGCGCAGTTGGGCGCGGATCCGGGCCAGCAGCACCGCGAACTTGAAGGGCTTGGTGACATAGTCGTTGGCCCCAGCGTCCAGGCCCTGAATGGTGTCGCTGTCGCCGCTGGCCGCCGTCAGCATGATCACCGGAGCAGTGACCCCCGCCGCGCGCATCCGCTGGCAGACCTCCCGCCCGTCGATGTCCGGCAGGTCCACGTCCAGCAGCACCAGATCCGCCCGGCAGGCCTGGGCCGCATCGACCCCCGCCAGACCCGTGGCGGCGGTATGGGTGGCGAACTCGTCGCCTATGGACAACTGCTCGGCGAGGCTTTCGCGAACCTCGTCGTCGTCATCGACAATCAGAATGGTTTTACGTTGCGCCATGGGAGCGAACATGCACCGTTCCGGCCGATGGCGTAAAGCGCGGACAGGCCTTTGCGGGACCCTTCGGGAGGCGGACCCATGATCTTCACCGCATGGTCCGACGGCCGCTTCGACCTGGCCGGACGCCAGACCCACTGCGCCCTGGGCCGCTCGGGGGTGATCGAGGCCACGGACAAGCGTGAGGGCGACGGCGCCAGTCCCCTGGGGGTCTGGCCGATTCGCCGGCTGTTGTTTCGCCCCGATCGCGGCGCGGCGCCGGTCACCGCCCTGCCGACCCTGGCGATCGCCCCCGACGACGGCTGGTGCGACGCGCCCGAAGATCCGGCCTATAACCAGCCGGTCAAGCGGCCCTATCCGGCCTCAAGCGAGGCCCTTTGGCGGGACGACGGGGTCTATGACCTGATCGCGATCCTGGCCCACAATGACGATCCGCCGATCCCCGGCCTAGGTTCGGCGATCTTCCTGCACCTGGCCCGGGACGGCTATGCGCCGACGGAGGGCTGCGTGGCCCTGAACCGGGCGGACCTGGAGGACTTGCTGCGGCTGGTGCAGCCCGGTTCAGCCATCGCGATCCGGCGGACCTAAGGCGCGGGATCAGCCCTCGCCGGGCCTCGGAATCCGTTCACCGAACAGGGCCGAGCCCACCCGCACCGAGGTGGCGCCGAAGCGCACGGCGGTCTCGAAATCGCCGCTCATGCCCATGGACAGCTTGGTCAGACCATTGCGGGCGGCGATCTTGGCCAGCAGGGCGAAGTGCATGGACGGTTCCTCGTCGTGAGGCGGGATGCACATCAGGCCCTCCACGGTCAGACCGAATTCGCCCCGGCAGGCGGCGATGAAGGCGTCGACCTCACCGGGTATGACCCCGGCCTTCTGCGGCTCCTCGCCGGTATTGACCTGGACATAGAGACGGGGCGCGCGGCCGGCGTGCTGGATCTCCTCGGCCAAAACCTTGGCCAGCTTGGGCCGGTCCAGGGTTTCGATCACGTCGAACAGGGCGAGGGCCTCGCGGGTCTTGTTGGTCTGCAGGGGGCCGATCAGGTGCAGGGTCAGGCCCTCCCGGCGCTCGGCCCAGCGGCCTTGCGCCTCCTGCACGCGGTTCTCGCCAAAGGTGGTCTGGCCGGCCTTGAGGATCGGCTCTATGGCCTCCCAGGGTTGCTGTTTGCTCACCGCCACCAGGGTCACCGCCTTGGGATCGCGCCCCGCGGCCTTGGCGGCGGCGGCGATCCGGCCCAGAACGTCGGCGAGGGGTGAGGTCGAAGGGGAAGGATCGGTCATCTTGGCGGCGGACTCGGCGATAGCGGCACTGGAAAGGGTGGCGGTCAGGCTAGGCCGACGCGCCCGCTGGCGATACCCCGCCCATGGCGTCGGGGCCATCCCCCGCGGGCTTCCCAGCCTATGGTTCATCACCGATCCGGCGCGCACCCCCGATCCGGCGGCGATCGCCGCGCGGCTGCCGAAGGGCTGCGGGGTGATCTATCGCGGTTTCGGCGCGCCGGACGCGCAGACCACGGCCCGCGCCCTGAAAAGGATCAGTCGCCGGCGGGGTCTGGTGCTGCTGATCGGGGCGGACGAGGCCCTGGCCCGGCGGGTGGGGGCCGATGGAGTGCATCTGCCCCAGCGCCTGGCTCATCGGGCGCGGCGCATCCGAAAGGCCCACCCCCGCTGGCGGGTGACGGCGGCGGCCCATGGCGGGGCGGCGATCCATCGGGCGGCGCGATATGGGGCTCAGGCGGTGCTGGTCTCGGCGGTGTTTCCCAGCCGCAGCCCCTCGGCGGGCGCCGCCCTGGGAACCCTGCGCTTCGAGGTTCTGGCGGGCCAAAGCGTCTTGCCGGCGATCGCCCTGGGGGGAATCAACCGGCGCACCGCTGCTCGGCTAGGATCGTCCCGAGCCGCGGGGATAGCGTGCGTCGATGGATTCAACGCGCCGTGATCTCGAAAAATTGTGGGGGTAGAGACCCGGCCTAGAACTTGAAGCTGGTTTCCAGCCGGACCCGGGGGGCCTGGTTCTGCGGCAGATTGTTGCGGTCCGGCTGGGCCGGACCATCGCCCAGGGACACCGCGCCGCCGACCTTGAGCGAGGGAGTCACGTGATAATAGGCGCCGGCCTGGACGTCGCGCAGCTGCATGCCACGGTCCGCCGGCTCGTTCATGTCCAGCTTCAGGCTCCAGTGGCCCTTGTCGTCCCATTGCAGGGTCTTGTGGGTCGGCTGAAGGCCCGGAGGCTGGTTTTGAGTGGTGGCCAGGGGCGCCGTGTTCGTGGTCACGGAAAGCGTCGAACGCGAGTCAGCATGAGCCAGCGATGCGCCCCCAAGGACCATCGCGGCCACCGCTGCCGCGGATATGCGCGCTTTCGCCGACATCAAACTGGTTCCAACACTCGATAACGCCCGATGAGGACTCAGATATCCCGCCCCCATCTAATGGGCGATTAACGCCCCGGAGCCCTGAAGGTCAATGTGGCAAAGGCCTCCGCGCCCCATGCGGACCCCTTCCGGCCGCGCCTGTTGCGCAGGAGCCACGCGATTCCTATTGGGCCGGACGATCCGCGTGATATAGAGCGCGACTGCTGGTGGGGTAGGGCGGTGCGTCGGCGGGACCTGATCCTGGCCTGATGTAATTCGGAGTGGAGCTGGACACGATGGTGTTGGTGCGTCGAGCGTCGTTGATCATTGCGTCCCTTGGGGCGTTTACCCTGGTGGGATGTGCGCACCATGACGGTGGTCCGCAGGCCTATGGATCGCGCGGGGGATTCCATCCGTTCGGCGGCGGTCGCGCGCGTTCCGCGCCGACCTCCCAGGCGGCCCTGGGGGTGAACGCCTATCTGTGGCGCGCCTCCCTGGACACCCTGGCCTTCATGCCCCTGGCCTCGGCCGACCCCTACGGCGGCGTGATCATCACCGACTGGTACGCCAATCCGGAAAAGCCGGACGAGCGTTTCAAGTGCACGGTCTATATCCTCGACACCCGCCTGCGCGCGGACGGGCTGAACGTGACGGTCAACAAGCAGGTGCGTGACGCCAGCGGCGGTTGGATCGACACCAACGCCTCGGACCAGACGGCGACGGACATCGAGAATGCGATCCTGACCCGCGCGCGCCAGCTGAAACTGTCGAACGTCAACGGCTGACGAGGCCGCACCACGGCCATGGCCCGATACAATCCTCAGGACACTGAACCCAAGTGGCGCGCCGCATGGGCCGAAGCGGATGTTTTCCGCGCCGGTCCGCCGGACAAGGCTGACCCACGACCCAAATACTATGTGCTGGAGATGTTCCCCTATCCGTCGGGGCGTCTGCACATGGGCCATGTGCGCAACTACGCCCTCGGCGATGTGATCGCGCGCTTCAAGCGGGCGCGGGGCTTCCACGTCCTGCATCCGATGGGCTGGGACGCCTTTGGCCTGCCTGCCGAGAACGCGGCCATGGAGCGGGGGGTCAGCCCCAAGGACTGGACCTATCAGAACATCGCGGCCATGCGCGAAGAGCTGAAGCGCCTGGGCCTGTCCATCGACTGGTCCCGGGAATTCGCCACCTGCGATCCGGAATATTACGGCCAGCAGCAGTCCTGGTTCGTGGACCTCTGGCGCCGGGGCCTGGTCTATCGCCGGGAAGGCATGGTCAACTGGGACCCGGTCGACATGACCGTCCTGGCCAATGAGCAGGTGGTGGACGGCCGCGGCTGGCGCTCGGGCGCCCTGGTCGAAAAACGCAAACTAAATCAATGGTTTCTGCGCATCACCGACTATGCGGACGACCTGATCGAGGGCCTGAAGACCCTGGATCGGTGGCCCGCCAAGGTGCGGCTGATGCAGGAGAACTGGATCGGCAGGTCCAGTGGTCTGCGCCTGACCTTCGCCTTCGCGGATAAGGCGCCCGCCGGTCTCGAGGGCGGGCTGGAGGTTTACACCACCCGGCCCGACACCCTGTTCGGCGCCAGCTTCCTGGCCATTTCGCCGGACCATCCCCTGGCCGAGTCCCTGGCCGCCGCCGATCCCAAGGTCGCCGAGTTCCTGGCCGAGTGCCGCCGGGGCGGAACCTCCGAGGCCGATATCGAGGCGGCCGAGAAAAAGGGTTGGGACACCGGCCTGCGAGTCGTTCACCCCTTCGACGAGACCTGGACCCTGCCGGTCTGGATCGGCAACTTCGTGCTGATGGACTATGGCACAGGGGCCATCTTCGGCTGCCCCGCCCATGACCAGCGCGACCTGGATTTCGCCCGCAAGTACGGCCTGACAGTCACGCCGGTGGTCCTGCCCCCGGGGGCGCAGGCCGACACCTTCACCGTGGACCGCGAGGCCTATGTCGGTCCCGGCAGGATCTTCAATTCGCGGTTCCTGAACGACCTGGAGATCGAGGCCGCGAAGAAGGCGGCGATCGAGAGGATCGAGGCCCAGGGGCGGGGAACCGGCGCCACGGTCTATCGACTGCGCGACTGGGGCATCGCCCGCCAGCGCGGCTGGGGCTGTCCGGTGCCGATCATCCATTGCCCGGCCTGCGGCCCGGTGGCGGTTCCCAAAGCCGATTTGCCGGTGAAACTGCCGGACGATCTGGATTTCAGCCGTCCGGGCAACGCGCTGGACCGGCATCCCACCTGGAAGCATGTGACCTGTCCCACCTGCGGCGGGATGGCCCAGCGGGAAACCGACACCCTCGACACCTTCGTCGACAGCTCCTGGTATTTCGCCCGCTTCACCGATCCGACCGCCTCCAAGCCGATCGACAAGGCCGCGGCGGACTATTGGATGCCGGTGGACCAGTATGTGGGCGGTATCGAGCATGCGGTGCTGCACCTGCTCTACGCCCGCTTCATCACCCGCGCCCTGGCCGACGAAGACCTGCTGTCGGTGCGCGAGCCCTTCGCCGGGCTGTTCACCCAAGGCATGGTCACCCACGAGACCTATCGGCGGCAGACCGGCGAGTGGCTGGAGCCGAACGCGGTCGACGTGACCGTGGATGGAGCGAGCCGCATCGCCCGCCTGATCGAGGGCGGCGAGCCGGTGGTGATCGGCGACATCGAAAAGATGTCCAAGTCCAAGAAGAACACCGTCGCCCCCAGCGATATCTTCGACGACTACGGCGTCGACGCCGCCCGACTGTTCGTAATGTCCGATTCGCCCCCGGAACGGGACGTACAGTGGACCACCGGGGGCATCGAGGGCGCCTGGCGGTTCATCAACCGGGTCTGGAACGAATTCGACAGCCAGCCCATGGACATCGCGCCGGCGGACATCACCAGCGACCCCAAGGCCGTGGAACTGATCCGCGCCAGCCATCGTCTGGTCGCCGGCCTGACCGACGCGATCGAGGGCTTCCGGTTCAACAGCGGGATCGCCCGGCTCTACGAATTTCTCAATGTTCTCAAGGCGAATCCCGCCGAGAGCGCCAGCCCCGCGGTGCTCACCGCTCGGCGTGAGGCCCTGTCGGCCCTGGCCCGGCTGGTGGCGCCCTTCACCCCACACCTGGCGGAAGCCTGCTGGGCCCAGTTGGGCGAAACAGGGTTTGTAGCCACGGCGCCCTGGCCCAGCTTCGATGAGACCCTGGCCGCCCAGGACGAATTGATCCTGCCGATCCAGGTCAACGGCAAGCGCCGGGGCGAAATCCGCGTGCCCGTGGGCGGCGGCGAGGACGAGATTCGCAAGATCGCTCTGGCGGACCCGGACGTTCAGCGTCACCTTGAGGGCCTTACGGTGCGCAAGGTGATCGTGGTGAAGGATCGTATCGTCAACATCGTGGTGGGATAGAGCGAATGACTGGCCCCCGTCTTCGCTGGATCGCCCCCGCCGCGGCCCTGATCCTGGCCGGCGCCCTGTCCGGTTGCGGCTTCACCCCGCTCTATGGCCAGCCCGGCGTGACGGGGGGGATGTCGTCCGTGGAAGTGCACGCGCCTCACGGTCGCGCGGCCTTCCTGCTGGCTCAGGATCTGGAAGACGCCCTGGCCCGGGACAAAAGCTCGCCGCCGGCCTATCGCCTGGACATCCAGGTCAATGAATCCCGCTATAGCCGTGGCCTGCAGTCCAACGGCGTGGCCACCCGCTTCGAATCTCACCTCACGGTCAGCTACAGCCTGGTGGCGCTTTCCAGCCACAAGGTGGTGAAGACCGGGGTCGAGCCGGTCGAGGTCAGCTACGCCAATTCCGACCAGCCCTATGCCGGGATCACGGCGCAACAGAACGCCCAGGAGCGGGCCGCCTCGGTCGCGGCCGATCGGATCCGACTGGACCTGGCGACCTATTTCGCAGCCCATTCCGCGCGTTAGGGCGACGTCGTGATCATCAGCCGCCGGCCCGATGTGGAGCGGTTCCTGTCCGGGCCGCCAGGTAACGTGCGCGCGGCGGTGATCCACGGCAAGGACCGGGGCGGCGTGCGCGAGCGGGCCGACATCCTGGCCGGCAAGATCGCGGCCCGGCCGGACGATCCCTTCGACGTAGCCCTGCTCACCGAATCCGACATCGACAATGATGGCGCCCGCCTGGCGGACGAACTTTCCGCCCAGTCCATGACCGGCGGGCGGCGCCTGGTGCGGGTCAAGCTGACCGGGGAAAAGGCCTCCATCGACAAGGCCCTGGCCGAGGCCCTGAAGGTTCATATGGACGGCGGCTTCAACCCCGACGCCTTTTTCCTGATCGAGGCTGGGGCGCTTGGGCGGGATTCAGCCCTGCGCAAGGCGGCCGAAAAAGCCGATGGGGCGGCGGCGATCGCTTGCTATGACGATGAGCCCGGCGATGTGGCCCGTCTGGTGCGGGAAAGCCTGACCAAGGACAAGGTGGGCCTCAACGCCGAGGCCCTGGAGCTATTCGTCAGCCGCCTGCCGCACGAGCGGGGGGTGGCGCGGCAGGAAATCGAGCGTCTGGTCTTGTTTCTCGGTCCGGGCAGCGGGATCACCGCCACCGCCGACGACCTGAAGGCCTATCTGGGGGTGGAGCCCGACGCCTCCCTGGCCGATGCGGCCCAGGACGCCTTTGGCGGCAAGCTGGCCGCCGCCTATGCCGGGCTGAGGCGGGCCGCGGCGGAGGGTGAGGCCGGCCCCGCCGCCGTGCGGGCCATTGGCATGCACCTGGGGCGGCTGCGGCGCACCCTGACCCTGGCCAAGAGCGGGGCGGGTCTGGCCGAGGCGGCCAAGGCCTCCGGCGTGTTCTGGAAGAACGAACGGGAATTCCTGCGCCAGGCCAGGGCCTGGAGCCTGGATCACCTGGACCGGCTGCAGCCCGAGGTGCTGGAGGCCGACCGGATGTGCAAGCAGACCGGCTCTCCAGACGGCCTGATCGCCGAACGCCTGGCCCTCAGCATCGCCGGACGGGCCAGAAGATTGGGGTTGTAGAACAAGGGGTTAAAGCAGCCCGTCAGCTTCTCCTCCCCTGCATAGCGTAAGCGGCGCGGGGGAGGTGGCGCGGGGCGGAGCCCCGTAACGGAGGGGGCGAACCGACCGTCCGAACGCCCCCTCAGTCAGGACTGCGTCCCGACAGCTCCCCCGTGTGGCTTCGCCAAACAGGGGAGCAGGTCGGACCATAACCGCCTTACAGCCCCTCGCCCGACCCCACTGGCCTCGTCAGCCTCTGGCACAGGTCGTCCAACTGCTCAAGGTTGGCATAGGTGATCTTCAGCTCGCCGGCGCCGCCGCGATCGAGGATCTCCACGGTCAGGCCCAGGACATCGGCCAAGTCCTCCTCCAGGGCGCGGGTGTCCGCGTCCTTGGCGGCGACGGGACGGGCGGCGGCGCGGGGTTTGTCGTCCCCACCCATGGCGCGGCGGGCCAAGGCCTCGGTCTCGCGCACATTCAGGCCCCGCTCCACCACCTGGCGGGCCAGGGCGGCGGGATCAGGGGCCGTGGCCAGGGCGCGGGCGTGGCCGGCGGTGAGCCGTCCGGCGCGCAGTTCCAGCTGCACGGCCTCAGGCAAGCCCAGCAGGCGCAGGGTGTTGGCCACGTGGCTGCGGCTCTTTCCCACATTCTGCGCCACGGCGTCCTGGGTGCGGCCAAAGCGCTCCATCAG
>JARLIP010000141.1 GCA_031291685.1 Caulobacteraceae bacterium
GACCAGGATCTTGCCGTTGTCGCCGATCACCGCCAGGTGGTCACCGCTGGCCTCAAGGGAAATCGCAGCCTCGCCATTGAGCACCTGCTTGCCCGCACGGCGGTAGGCTATGGCGTCGTCCTCGGGCAGGATGAAGCCATAGCCCGGCCTTGGAGGCGATCACCCGCTTGCGGCCGGGCTTGTGGGCGAAGACGTCGTTGATGGCGACCTTGTCGTCCAGGTCCAGCATCAGCCGCAGGGGTTCGCCATGGCCCCGGGCCGAGGGAAGCTTGTCGCAGGTCAGGGTGAAGAAGCGGCCGTCCGAGGCGAAAATCAGCAGCTTGTCCGTGGTTTCCGCCGGAACCAGGAAGCCCAGCTTGTCGCCTTCCTTGAACTTCAGCTCGGAAGGATCGTCCACCCGCCCCTTGGCGGCGCGGATCCAACCGCGCTCCGACAAGATCACGGTGATCGGCTCCCGGGGGATCATCGCCTCGATGGCGCTGGCCGCGTCGATCTGCGGGGCGTCGGCGAAGGTCGAGCGGCGCTTGCCGACCTTGGTGTCCGGGCCCAGGATCTTGCGCACCTTCAGCAGATCTTCTCCGACCCGCTTCCATTGCCGGCTTTCCGAGTTCAGCAGGGCGTTCAGACCGTCCCGCTCCTCGGACAGTTCGGCGTGCTCCCGGCGCAGCTCCATCTCTTCCAGCTTGGCCAATTGGCGCAGGCGGGTGTTGAGGATGGCGTCGGCCTGGACGTCGCTGAGGGCGAAGGCCGAGATCAGCTTGGCCTTCGGCTCGTCCTCGTAACGGACGATGCGGATCACCTCGTCCAGATTGAGGAAGGCGATCAGCATCCCATCCAGGATGTGCAGGCGCTGTTCGATCTTGGCCAGACGGAAGCGCGAGCGGCGGATCAGGACGTCGCGTCGGTGAGCCAGGAAGGCCAGCAGCGCGCCCTTCAGGCCCATCACCCCCGGGGCGCCCCGGGCGTCCAGCACGTTCATATTGACCGGGAAGCGGTTTTCCAGGGCGGAGAGCTTGAACAGGCTCTCCATCAGGACCTCGGCCGGAATGGTGCGGGTCTTGGGCTCGATGATCACCCGCACGTCCTCGGCGGATTCGTCACGAACGTCCCCCAGCAGGGGCGCCTTCTTGTTTTCGATCAGGTCGGCCAGCTGCTCGATCAAATCGGCCTTCTTCACCTGATAGGGGATCTCGGTGACGATGATCCGATAGGTTCCTCTGCCCAGATCCTCCTGGGTCCAGGTGGCCCGCACCCGCACCCCGCCCCGGCCGGTCTCATAGGTCTCCAGCAGGGAGGCCGCGGGCTCGACGATCACCCCGCCCGTGGGGAAATCGGGACCGCCGACCACCTTCATCAGGTCGGCCGTGGTCGCCTCGGGCTTTTCCAGCAGGATCATGCAGGCCGCGATCAGCTCGCCCACATTGTGCGGGGGGATCGAGGTGGCCATGCCCACGGCGATACCGGAGGAGCCGTTGGCCAGAAGATTGGGAAAGCCCGCCGGAAGAACGACCGGCTCTTCTTCCTCGCCGTCATAGGTGGCGCGGAAATCGACCGCATCCTCGTCAATGCCGTCCAGCAGCAGGGCCGCCGCCTCGGTCATGCGGCATTCCGTGTACCGCATGGCGGCGGCGTTATCGCCGTCGATATTGCCGAAGTTCCCCTGGCCGTCGATCAGGGTGTAGCGCTGGGCGAAATCCTGAGCCAGGCGCACCAGGGCGTCATAGACGGCGGTGTCGCCATGGGGGTGATACTTACCGATCACGTCGCCGACCACCCGGGCGCACTTCTTGGCCGTGGTCGCCGGGTCCAGGCGCAGTTGGCGCATGGCGAACAGCAGGCGCCGGTGGACTGGCTTCAGGCCGTCGCGGACATCCGGCAGGGCGCGGGAGGTGATGGTCGAAAGCGCATAGGCCAGATAGCGCCGGGACAGGGCCTCGGTCAGGGGCTCGTCGACGATCCGGTCGCCGTCGCCGCCATCGGACGGAGTGAAGGGCTTGGTCATGCGCTGAACGAATCGGTCATGGGAGGGTCATCTTAGCGGATGGCGGGCGGAGCTTGGCGGGCCTTATAGACCGATATCGCCGCAGGCGCGCAGGTTCCCCGCTAGAGGCGCCCCGCATCGCGCAGTCTGTCCAAAAGCCATACCCGGGCTGGCGGCAAGGGACGGTTCATCACCGCGAAGACGAAGGTCTCCAGGAAATGTCCGGTCAGATCGAGGCCCGCCCCGACATCCCCCTCCATCAACCCGCCTTGGGACGACAGCAGGAACGGCGGCAGGGCCAGCAGACGGTCGGCATAGGGTGCTCCGGCCTCGCGGCTGACCGCGCGGCCGGTCCGGGGACTTACATAGACGAGATCGTCGGTCGAGCCCGTGGCGGCGCACTTGGACAGGTCCAGGCCAAAGCCCAACTCCTGCAACAGCCCCGCCTCGAACCGCACATAGACCGCTGGCCAGGCCTCCAGCAGGGCCAGGGCCTCGGCCAGGGCCTCGAAGGCGAAGAAGGCGCCCGGATGGGGCTCGCGCTCCGGCAGGGCGCCAGCGGTCACCGCGGCGGCTGCGGCCAAGCCCGCCAGGGCCAGGGGGTCATCGAACAGGGCCGCGGGCCCCTCCCCGACCGGCTCCAGGCTCGCCGAGCCCAGCTGCTCGGAAACCCGGGAGCGGTAGTTGACGATCGCCCTCGCGCCCGGTTGTAGAAAGGGCCGCATCTTGCGCGAGCCGCCGCCGGCCACATGGGCGACGAAGCGGCCGTGATTGGCGGTCAGGAGATCGACAATGGCGCCGGATTCGCCATGGGCCCGGGCCGCCAGCACGAAGGCCTCGTCCTCAAAGTCCATGGCGCCGTCCGAATTCAGACATCGAACTCCAGCCCCAGGCCGGAATAGAATTCCCGCTCCTCGGACCAGTTCTCCCGCACCTTGACCGTGATGAACAGGTGCACCGGGCGGTCCAGGATCTCGGCCAAGTCCTTGCGGGCGTTCTCGCCGATCCATTTCAGGGTCTGGCCGCCCTTGCCCAGCACGATCGGCCTTTGGCTGTCACGCTCGACATAGACGGTTTGTTCGATCCGGGCGCCGCCATCCTTGGTCTCGGTGAAGGCCGTGGTCTCCACCGCCGCCGAATAGGGCAGCTCGTCATGGACCCGCAGATAGAGTTTTTCCCGGGTGATCTCGGCCGCCAGCAGCCGGGCCGGCAGGTCCGCGGTCTGGTCCTCGGGATAGAGCCAGTGCCCCTCGGGCATCAGCTCGGCCAGCCTGGCCTTCAGGTCATCGACGCCTGAGCCATTGATGGCGGAGATCATGAAGACCTCGCTATAGACCCCCTCGCCGAACAGGCGCTGGGACAGGCCCAGAAGCTGGTCGCGGCGGATCAGGTCGATCTTGTTGAGGGCCAGGATCGCGGTCTGGCCCGAGGCCTTGAGGCCCGCGATGATCGATTCCACGTCCTCGGCGGAGCGGCGGTCGGCGGCCTTGCCCCCGCCCTCTGCGGCGGCGATCTCGGCGTGGGCGTCCACCACATGGACGATGGCGTCGGCGTCCTGGGCGCCGGTCCAGGCCGAGCGGACCATGGCCCGATCCAGCCGGCGGCGGGGCTTGAAGATGCCGGGGGTGTCCACCAGCACGATCTGAGCCTCACCGGCCATGGCCACGCCCTTGACCGGAAAGCGAGTGGTCTGGACCTTCTGGGTGACGATGGTGACCTTGGCGCCCACCAGGCGGTTGACCAAGGTCGACTTGCCGGCGTTCGGCGCGCCGATGATGGCGGCGAATCCGGCGCGGTGTGCCCCTTCGGTCATGACTGTCCTTCCCTTTCGAGCAGCCGCGCGGCGGCGGACTTCTCGGCTTCCTGACGTGAGCGGCCTTCAGAGCGGGCGGGCTCAAGGCCCTCGACCCTCACTTCTACCGTAAAAATGGGTGCGTGGTCGGGCCCTGAGCGGCCGATCACAGCATAGACCGGCAGGGGCTTGCCTTGGCCCTGGGCCCACTCCTGCAAGCTGGTCTTGGGATCCCGGGGCCTGGGGGCGCCCAGGCTGTCAAAGGCGTCGGCCCACAGGTCCAGAAACACCCGCCGGGCGACCTCAAGGCCGCCGTCGCGATAGACCGCCGCCATGACCGCCTCGCAGGCGCCGGCCAGGATCGAGTCCTTGTCCCGGCCGCCGGTCTTGGTCTCCGCCCCCGAAAGCCTCAGGGCCGGTCCCAGGGCGACGCGGCGGGCCACCCTGGCGCAGGCCTCCCGGCTGACCAGGGCGTTCAGCCTGGGCGCCAGATCCCCCTCCGGCGCGGCGGGATTGAGCTCAGCCAGGCGCTCGGCGGCGAACAGGCCGATCACCCGATCGCCGATGAACTCCAGCACCTCGTTATCCCGACGCTTGCCCGCGCTGGGGGTGACGCTGGCGTGGGTCAGGGCGCGCTCAAACAGTTCGCGATCGGCGAAGGTGTGGCCCAGCCTCCGCTCCAGAGCGTCGACGGCGGCCGCGCGCGTATTCATTTGAGGACGTGGACGAAACGGCTCGGGCGGGCGTTCAGGAACCAGGTCCAGGGCTTCAGCAGGCTTGCGCCCTTCCTCCAGGACAGCAGGATCAGCTGAGCGCGGCCCTCAAGATTTTCTTCCGGCACGAAGCCCACGCCCTTTTCGTCAGGCACGAAGGCGTCAACCGACGGGTCCCAGCCGCAGTTGGAGGTGCTGACCGCATCGAAGGCCATGCCCGGATCAAAACGGCTGTCCAGGGAGTTGTCGCGGTTGTCGCCCATCATGAAGTAACAGTGCGGCGGCACCACATAGACCCCTGTATTCTCGGACACCTGGTTCGACGGGTTGCTGTTGGTGACATAGGAGCGCCCTTCGGGATTGGTCTCCAGGAAGCGGTCCACCGGGAAGATCAGGCCATCGCCCATGTCCTCGGAGCCCGCGCCCACGCGCTTGCGGTCCAGGGGCTTGCCGTTGATGAACACCACGCCCGACTTCACCTGCAACTTGTCGCCGGGCATGCCGATCAGGCGCTTGATGTAGTCGACCTTCGGGTCACGGGGCAGTTTGAAGACGATGATGTCGCCGCGGCGAGGCGCGTGATTGAACAGACGACCGTTGAACAGCGGCGGGCTCAGCGGAATGGAGTGCTTGGAATAGCCGTAACTGTATTTCGAGACGATGATGTAGTCGCCCTCATAGAGGTTCGGCTCCATCGATCCCGACGGAATCGTATAGGGCTGAAACAACAGCACCCGAAGAACCAGCGCGATCAACAGCGCATAGACGATGGTCTTGACGATCTCGACCGTCTCATTGACGGCTCCGTTCTTATCGTCCGGCGCGCCTTGGGCGTCTGTGGTCATGGAGTGTCGTCTCGTTTGGGCCGTTACGGCGAAGTGGCCTTGCTAGACGTTCGATACGTCATGGGCAAGCCGCGCGCCCGTTAACTCGCCGTCATATGGATGGGGAATGGCGCCATTCATGGCCCGCCTATTGGTCTGGCAGAGCCTCGATGATGACGAAGGCCTGGGCGTAGGGATGATCGTCCGTCAGGCTCAGATGGATTACCGCCCGCATGCCCGCCGGCGTCATCCTGGCCAGACGCTCGCCCGCGCCGCCGGTCAGGGCCAGGGTCGGCTGGCCGCTGCGCAGGTTGACCACCCCCATGTCCCGCCAGAACACCCCGCCACGAATTCCCGTGCCCAGGGCCTTGGCGCAGGCCTCCTTGGCGGCGAAGCGCTTGGCGTAGCTCGATGCCCGATCCTGTTTGCGTTCCGAACGGGCGCGTTCGACATCGGTGAAGATCCGGTGGGTGAAGCGTTCACCGAAGCGGTTCAGGGTTTCGTCGATCCTGCGGATATCGCAAAGATCCGAGCCGATCCCGATAATCAAGCCGCCGACTCCGCCGGCGCGGCCGCCCGGGCGTGATCCATCAGAAGGCGCATCCGCCGGATGGCCGCCTCAAGCCCGGTGAAAATGGCTTCGCCGATCAGGAAATGGCCGATGTTCAGTTCCACCACCTGGGGGATCGCGGCGATGGGGCCGACGGTTTCATAGTCAAGGCCGTGGCCGGCATGGACTTCCAGGCCAAGGCCCGCGGCCTGGGCGGCGGCGTCGCGCAGGGCTTGCAGATAGCGCGCCGCTTCCGGCCGGCCCTCGCGCACCGCATCGCTATAGGCGCCGGTGTGCAACTCCACCACCTGGGCGCCGACATCGCGGGCCGCGAGGATCTGGATCGGATTGGCCTCCACGAATAAGGACACCCGAATCCCGGCGTCACGCAGGCTGGCCACCACGGGAGCGATTGTGTTGTGCCCCTTGGCCACGTCCAGGCCGCCCTCGGTCGTCACCTCTTCCCGCCGCTCCGGCACCAGGCAGGCGGCGTGGGGGCGATGGCGCAGGGCGATGGCCTTCATCTCCTCGGTGACGGCCATTTCGAAGTTGAGTGGCAGGCCGCGCCGACGGGTCAGGACCGCCAGGGCCTCGATATCGGCGTCGGAAATATGCCGCCGATCCTCCCGCAGGTGGGCGGTGATGCCGTCGGCGCCGGCGGCCAGGGCCAGTTCCGCCGCCCGGCTCGGGTCCGGGGCGCTGCCGCCCCGGGCGTTCCGGATGGTGGCGACGTGGTCGATATTGATCCCAAGGCGCAGGCGAGCGCTCACGCCGAAAGCCTCCGACTGCCAGGATCCTCGGTGGGGATCGCGGCCAGTTCCGGCGGCAGGGCGTCGGCGGGATAGGCCGGCACATCCAGGCTGGCCAGGGCGATCAGGGGCACGCCAACATCGGCCCGTCCGCCGGAACGATCGACGATGCAGGCGGCGCAGACCACATCGGCGCCCGTGGCGCGGATCGCCTCGATGCATTCCCGGGAGGACAGCCCCGTGGTGACGATATCCTCGACCATCACCACCCTTGCGCCTGGCTCCAGATGGAAGCCCCGGCGCAGCTTGAAGGCGCCCCCTTCCCGCTCGACATAGATCGAGGGCACGCCGAGGTGGCGGGCGGTCTCATAGCCGGGAATGATCCCGCCGACGGCGGGAGAGACGGCCACGTCCACCAGGCCCACGGCCGCGGTGATCTTCTCGGCCAGGGCCTTGCACAGCCGCTCGGTGCGGTCGGCGCGCATGAAAACCAGGTTTTTCTGCAGGAACACGCCGCTGTGCAGCCCGGAGGACAGCACAAAATGGCCTTCCCGCAGGGCCCCGGCCGCACGGAATTCTTCGAGAACGTCTTCATTGGTCATAAGAGCGGTGGATACCGCTTTAGGCCGTTCCGCGAAAGTCCCGCGTGCGCCTTTGCGGTCCTTGATTCAAGGATGTGTTCGCGGGTCGGATTGAGGGGATGCATTCTTAACCCGATCGCGCTATATGCGGCTGATCAGCAGACGAGGATCGTCGACATGCCCTCTGGGCTCGACATCGCCAAAACGCCGCTCGCGGGCCACACGGCCCAGCGTCTGGCGTCGCTCGCCCTGAAAACCATGACCGCGATGATGATTACCACCATTCCCATGACAGGAACGGGGCTCACGCGCGCGCCATAGGCCGCCGGACAGATCGAAGGATCTCTTAGCCCCGCTCCTCACCGGACGCGGGGTTTTTGCTGTTTGGCCTGCCCCTCCACCACACCCCTCAGGACCCCACCGATGAAAATGATCCGCTCCATTCGTCCCACCCTCGGCAAAACCTCCGCCTCGTCCGTCTCCAACTTCAGGAACGCTTCCCATGCTTGACGCTCAACAAACCGCCGCCCCCGTCGCGCCCGTTCGCGACGAGGTTCACGTGCTCCTGATCGCCGCCCGCTCCAGCCGCGCGGCCCTTCTGGCCGTCGAGGACGCCCTGGGCGCCAGCGACGCCGAACTGTGCCGCCTGAACCTCAAGCCCGTTGGCGAGATCGTCGAGGCCACCGTCAAGCTGCGCGGCATCGACGCCGGCGCCGCGGACCGACTGGCCGCCCGCGTCGGGGCGCAGCTTGGGGTATGCAATGCCCGGGTTGAGCACCTCTGGGGGCTCAAATGACGCCCACATCGGAGGTTCAGCGCACCTTCCTGATCGAGATTCAGGACGAGGCGGAGGCCGTGCTCAGGGTTCTTGGCGCCTTTGCCCTGGGCGGTGCGCGCCTGACCGGTCTGGACTTGCGGCCTCAGGCGGACAACGGCCTGCGCCTGCAGGTCACCGCCGCCAACCTGGACGAACCGCGCAGCGCCTCCATCGCCCAGCGATTGGGTGCGCTGCCGATCGTGCGGGCGGTTTCATTCGGATGGCGCTCCACCTGACCAGAGCACAAAGGCGATTGCCAGGAATTGCCGGACGGGCCAAAGACAACCTCAGGCCTTAGGGGGATTTTCATGCCATTCAAACGCGTGATGTGGCTCGGTCTGGCGCTCTGCGCGGCAGGTTGCGTGGGCGGCGGTGAACAGACAAAGCAGGCGGACGCCGTAACCCAACGCTTCATCGATGCGCTGGACGCCAAGGCCTATCCGACCGCCTATGCCGAGGTGTCCCCGGAATTCAAGGCGACCATGAGCGAGGATCTGTTCGAGGGCTTCCTCAAGCGGATCGACCACAAGCTCGGGCCCTGCCAGGCGCCGGTCAAGGGCGGTAATTGGCGGGTCAACGCCACCACCAACGGATATTTCCGCGACCAAGGCTATACCCGGGCCTGCGCCAAGGGGACCTTGGATATCACGATCAGCGTCGTGGTCCGAGGCGGTGAGGCCAAGATTCTCGGATATCGCGCCACCAGTCCGCTGCTGTTGACCGACTAAGGCCCGCGCCTCAGGTTCGCGCGCGCTCGACGGTCTCGATGGGCGGGCAGGCGCGCAGGGCTGCGGAGATGTTGGTCAGGTGACGGGCGTCACGGACCTCGACGTCGAAATCCACATCGAAGAACTCGCCCTGACGGTGATGCATGCGCAGGCCGACGATATTGCCCCCGGCATCTCCAATGATGGTGCAGGCCTGGCCGAGAACACCCGGCGCGTCGCGAATGGTGGCGATCAGCTTGGCCTGGGACAGGGTGTTGCGCTCGGCCTCCGGCGTCCATTGCAGATCGCGCCACAGGTCGTCGCGGTCTTCGTATTCGGCCAGGCGGGAACAGTCGATGGCGTGGACCGTCAGGCCGCCGCCCTCAGCCTCAAGGATACCGACGATCCGATCGCCCGGGACCGGATTGCAGCAGGTTCCGAAATGCAGGGTGATACCGGGGGTCAGCCCCCCGCCGCGCACGAACAATCGCGCGCCGCGGCCGCCCTCGATCCGGCGGCGGGCCGCGGCGGCGGCCTTTTCGGTTTCCTTCAGGCCCGGGAACGCCACTTCCAGCACCTGGGCCGGCGCCACACGGCCCCGACCGACGGCCTCATAGAGGTCGTCCTCAGTGGTGACGCCAAAGCGATCCACGGCCGGTCGTAACGAGACACCCGCCCGCACCTTGCCGGCTCGCTCGAAGGTCTGCTCGATGGAGGCCTTGCCCAGGCGGATGAACTCGTCCTTCTCCGTCTGGCGAATGTGTCGGCGGATGGCCGAGCGCGCCCGCCCCGTCACCGCCAGGGATTGCCATTCGGGATGGGCGATAGCCTTGGCTCCGCGGATCACCTCCAGCACGTCCCCATTGGTCAGGGGGGTGCGCAGGGGCTTGAGTTCGCCATTGATCTTGATGCCCACGGCGGTGTCGCCCACGTCGGAGTGGACCGCATAGGCGAAATCCAGGGGCATGGCGCCTCGGGGCAAGCTGATCAGACGACCCTTGGGGGTGAAGACGAACACCTGGTCGAGGAACATCTCGAGCTTGGCGTGTTCCACCAGATCCTCGGCGTCGCCGCCATGCTCCAGCACCTGGACCAGGTGGCGCAGGTTCACGAGCGGATCGCGGCCGCCGGCCTCCTCCTGGGCCTCGGCGTCGAAGCCGTAGGACTTGTCCTTGTAGCGCCAGTGGGCGGCGACCCCCTCCTCGGCCACCCGATCCATGGCCTCGGTGCGGATTTGCATCTCGATCCGCATGCCCTTGGGTCCCACCACCGTGGTGTGGAGGGAGCGGTAGTTGTTGCGTTTGGGGGTGGATATGAAGTCCTTGAACCGCTCGGGCACGCTGGGCCAGGCTCGGTGAATGATGCCCAGGGCGCGGTAGCAGTCCTCCTCCGAGCCCACGATCACCCGGAAGGCGTAGATGTCGGACAGCTGGGAAAAGCCGATCGATTTGCGCTGCAGCTTGCGCCAGATCGAGTAGGGATTCTTTTCGCGGCCGAACACCCGGGACGGCAGGCCCGCGGCCTCCAGCTTGGACGAGATTTCCCCGCTGACCACGGCCACGGCCGCGCCCTGCTCGGCCCGCAGCACCTCCAGGCGCCGCACGATGGCGTCCCGGGCCACCTTGTTCAGGTGGGTGAAGGCCAGCTCTTCCAACTCGGTGCAGATCCGCTGCACGCCGATGGACCGGGCCAGGGGCGCATAGATGTCCAGGGTTTCCCGGGCGATCCGCTCGCGCTTTTCCTGGCGGGGAATGAATTCCAGGGTGCGCATGTTGTGCAGGCGGTCGGCCAGCTTGACCATCAGCACCCGCACGTCCCGGGAGATGGCCAGGATGAACTTACGCAGGTTTTCCGCCTGGCGCGTGTGCTCGGCGGCCAGCTCCAGGCGAGACAGCTTGGTCACCCCCTCGACCAGTTCGCCGATCAGCGGGCCGAACAGCTGGTCTATGTCGGCGCGGGTGACCGGGGTGTCCTCGATCACGTCATGCAGCAAGGCAGTGACGATGGTGGCGGTGTCCAGCCGATAGTCGGTCAGGATCCCGGCCACCTCGATGGGATGGGCGAAATAGGGATCGCCCGAAGCCCGGGTCTGCGAGCCGTGCATACGCATCGCATAGACATAGGCGCGGTTGAGCAGGGCCTCGTCGGCCGTTGGGTCGTAGCTCTTGACCTTCTCGATCAGTTCATACTGACGCAGAAGCTTTGGACGCGCCTTGGTGACCGGCTTTGCGGCGGCATCCTCGGACGCCGCCTCAACAGGCGCAGGTTCTGAATGCGTAGAGTCTGACGACGCGGTATCAATATCCACGGACGGTGCGGTCGGCGAGCCTAGTGCAGCGGCGGGTTGGACCGTCGCAAAGACGATGTCTCCTGGCGCCGGGGCGCTCAGTAGCGCTCCTCTTGACCACCGTCACGGTCGCTTTGCAGGGCTCGAACCAGTTCCTGTTCGCTCATATGCTGGTGCTGCGGATCGGCCAGCAGGGCGAGGGTTTCAGCCTCTTCCTCGGCGTCGGCGCGTTCGTCCACCCGTTGCAGGCTGGTGATCAGGCTCTCGCGCAGGCTATCGGCGTCGACCACGTCGTCGGCGATTTCCCGCAGGGACACGACGGGGTTCTTGTCGTTGTCGCGGTCGACCAGCAGCGGCGAGCCGGCTGAAATCGCCCGGGCGCGGTGAGCCGCCAGCAGCACGAGGCTGAAGCGGTTCGGAACTTTCTCGACGCAATCTTCGACGGTGACGCGAGCCATATCATCCTCAAATAGGGGGATAGAACGAAGCAAAATAGTCAATCGAACGGGCCATGGCAATGCCGTGCGTCACCCAATCGGGCTAGCGTCCCGTCCAACCTTGGCTTTTTTCGCCAGATCGGTCGCGGTTTCGCCCAGAACCGGGTGGCGCCAGTCCGGTGCGACCTCGGCCAGGGGCCCCATCACGAACAGCCTATCGGCGGCCCTGGGATGCGGCAGGACCAATCTGTCTTGATTCATAATGGATCGCCCATGGGCGATCAGGTCAAGATCCAGCGTCCTTGGGCTGTTGGGGACGCTCCGCTGGCGGCCGAACCTAGCCTCGATATCGTGCAGGGCGGTCAAGGTTTGCAACGGCGATAGCGTTGTCTCGACAACCACCAGACCGTTGAGGTAGTCAGGCTCAAGCGGGTCCGGCCAGGCGGCCGACCGCCACCAGGACGACCGCTTCAGGATCTTCAGACCATTCGACACGAATTGATCCAGCGCCGCCTCCAGCAAGCCTTGCGAGGAATCGTAACTTCCCTGCAAATTGCTTCCCAAGGCGATTAGAACAGCGTCATTTTCGTAGGGCTTCATTTCAATCAAGGTTTTGATTTTATGACTTTTTATCCGAACGATCGGATTGCGCTCTTCATAGACGGGGCCAATCTCTACTCCTCGTCCAAGAGCCTGGGCTTCGACATCGACTACAAGAAGCTGCTTGAAGAGTTCCGCAAGCGCGGCGTGCTGATTCGCGCCTATTACTACACCGCCTTGGTGGAGGATCAGGAATACTCCCCAATCCGGCCCCTGGTGGACTGGCTGGATTACAACGGCTTTTCCCTGGTGACCAAGAGCGCCCGGGAATACACCGACAGCCAGGGCCGACGTCGCTGGCGCGGTGACATGGATATCGAGATCGCCGTCGACATGATGGAAATGGCGCCTCACGTGGATCACGTGGTGCTGTTCTCCGGCGATGGCGACTTCCGCCGTCTGATCCAGGCCGTGCAGCAAAAAGGGGTGCGAGTCACCGTGGTCTCGACCATGAAGTCCCAGCCGCCCATGGCCTCGGATGACCTGCGCCGTCAGGCCGACGCCTTCGTCGATCTGGTGGACCTGGCGGACATCATCGGCCGCCCAGCGCGCGCGCCCCTGCCCCGCTTCATCCAGGACGCACCGTCCGGCCACGACCGGGACGTCGATGCCGACGCCTAGTTCGGCGGCCGAGCCGGCCCGCGACTGCCCCCTCTGCCCGCGTCTCGTCGCCTATCGTCAGGAAAACCAGGCCCAGAACCCGACCTGGTTCAACGGCCCGGCGCCTTCCTTCGGCGACCCGCAGGCGCGCCTGCTGGTCGTGGGCCTGGCGCCCGGACGCACCGGGGCCAATCGCACGGGCCGGCCCTTCACCGGCGACCACGCCGGGATCCTGCTCTATGGGACCCTGATCAAGACCGGCTTCGCCCGGGGCGTCTATCAGGCGCGGCCGGACGATGGGTTGGAACTGGTCGACTGCATGATCACCAATGCGGTGCGCTGCGCCCCTCCAGGCAACAAGCCCCTGCCGGCCGAAGAGAGCCAATGCCGCCCGTTCCTGACGGCGCGGATTGAGGCTCTGCCCCGGCTCAAGGCCATCGTCACCCTGGGGGACGTCTCCCGCCGCGGCGTGTTGCGGGCCCTGGGCCTGAAGGGCTCGGCGGCGGAGGCGGGGCATGGCACCGAGACCGACGCCGGAGGCTATCGCATCTTCAACAGCTATCACTGCTCGCGGTTGAACACGAACACCGGCCGGCTGACGCCCGCAATGTTCGAGGGGGTGTTCGAGCGGGTGCGGGCCTATCTCGGCGAATAGCCGCTATCCCTTGTCCCGCATCAGGCGGCCCTGTTCGCGCTTCCAGTCGCGATTGGCCTCGGTCTCGCGCTTGTCGTGCAGCTTCTTGCCCTTGGCCACCGCCAGTTCCAGCTTCACCATGCCCTTGTCGTTGAAATAGAGCTTGGTGGGGATCAGGGTGCGGCCTTCACGCTGCACCGAGCCCAGAAGCCGATCGATCTCCTTGCGATGCAGCAGCAGTTTGCGATGCCGCCGCGGCTCGTGGTTGAAACGGTTGGCCGGGCCGTATTCGGGGATATAGGCGTTGACCAGCACGATCTCCCGCCCCTCCGTCGCCGCATAGGACTCGGCGATATTGGCGCGGCCCTCGCGCAGGGCCTTGACCTCGGTGCCGGTCAGGATGAGGCCGGCCTCGAAGGTGTCGTCGAGAAAATAGTCGAACCGCGCCCGCCGGTTTTCGGCGATCAGCTTCATGTGAGCACGCCAGCCTCGCGCATGGCCTCCAGGATCTTCGGCCGCACCGCCTCGGCGCAGGCCGAAATCGGCAGACGCACTTCGTCCGAGCACAGCCCCAGATGGGCCAGGGCGAACTTGGTCGGCGACGGAGAAGCGTCGAGGAACAGGGCCTTGTGCAGATGCAACAGCTTGTCCTGCCCTTGGCGAGCCGCCTCGAAATCGGCGCTCAGGCAGGCGTTGTAGAAGCTCGCGCAGGCTTGCGGCGCCACATTGGCGGTGACCGAGATGCAGCCATGCCCCCCATGGGCGATATAGCCCAGGGCCGTCGGATCATCCCCCGACAGCATCACCCACTCCTCGCCGCAGACCAGACGCTGCTGGCTGACCCGGGTCATGTCACCGGTGGCGTCCTTGATGCCGATGATATTGGGCAGCTTGGACAGGCGCGCCAGGGTTTCGTTGGTCACGTCGCTGCTGGTGCGCGAGGGCACGTTATAGACCAGCACCGGCAACTGCACCGCGTCATTGATCGCGGCGTAGTGCTGATAGATGCCTTCCTGGCTCGGACGGTTATAGTAGGGCGTCACCACCAGGGCCGCATCGGCGCCCACGGCCTTGGCGTGGCCCACCAACTCGATCGCCTCGGCGGTGGAGTTGGAGCCGGCCCCGGCGATCACCGGAACCCGGCCTTTGGCCGTGTTAACGCATAATTCTACGACTCGCCTATGCTCGTCGTGACTGAGAGTCGCTGTTTCACCCGTGGTGCCCACGGGGACGAGGCCGTGGACGCCGCCGGCGATTTGCCGCTCGACGAGGGCTATGAAGGCTGCTTCGTCCAGTTGGCCGTCGCGGAAGGGCGTAATCAGCGCCGGAAAGACGCCCTTGAAGAGGGGTAGGGTCATGAGAAACGCAAAATGCCGTGATCTGGTTCGACCGCGCTTGCGGGCGATTTCGCGGCGGACAATATGGCGGCGAGTGTGGTCACCGCAACCACGCTCGTCGGGTGACGGACGGAGAGTTTGATTTTGTCGCTGTCGATGAGCCGTGGACTACTCGCTTTGGCGCTGGTGACGCTGGTCGATCCGACCGCGCGCGCCCAGTCTCCATCGGATCAGACGGCTGCGCCCGCCGCGGCCGCATCTGATGGCGACTCTACCGCGGCCGCCCCCGCGGCCCCGGCGATCCAGTATCCAGGCGTCGCGCCCCAGGCCGGGCTCAGCGACACCGACCGCAACGCCCTGGCCAGCGCTATCACCGCCGCCAAGCGCGGCGACGGCTCCGGCGCCCAGGCCGCCATGGCCCTGATCAGCGATCCCGCCGCCCGAAAGCTGGCCCTATGGGTCACTGTGGACATAGACGGCGAGCAACTGTCCTTCATGCAACTGGATCAGGCCCGCCGCGATCTGGCCGGCTGGCCCCGTTCCGCCCGGCGCCAGCAGGCGGCGGAAAAGATCATCGGCGCCTCCAACCTGCCTCCCGATCAGGTGATTGCCTGGTTCGGCGGCGCTGAGCCTGTCTGCCCGCAGGGGGCCATGGCCCTGGCTTCGGCCTACCAACTGGCCGGCAAGCGACCGGAGGCCCAGGCCCTGATCCGGCGCTGGTGGCGCACCCGGGTGTTCGAGGTCGATGCCCAGCGCGCCATGCTCAGCCGTTTCGGTGACCTCCTGACGCCCGAAGACCACGTCAAGCGCATGGACACCCTGCTCTATGGCCAGCAGGGCCCCGCCGCCCGGGAAATGCTGGCCCTGATGCCGGTGGATCAGCGCGCCCTGGCTGACGCCCGCATGGCCCTGCGCGCGGAATCCAGCCGTGCCACCGCCCTGGTGCAGGCCGTGCCGCCGGCCTTGGCCAGCGACCCCGGTCTGGCCGCCGAGCGCGCCGCCTATCTGGTCAAGCACGGCCAGGAGGCCGACGCCCTGGCCCTGGTCAGCCAGTTTCCCAGTGATCCGCCCAATGACGACGCGGCCAGCCGCATCTGGTCCACCCGGCGGCGCCTGATCGGCGTCGCGCTACGGGCGGGCGACTATCGGGCGGCCTATGCCGCGGCCACCCATACCGGCCTGGCCAACGGCGTCGACTACACGGAGTCTCAATTCTACGCCGGCTGGCTCGCCTTTTCGAAGCTGCGTGATCCCGTGGCGGCCGACCAGCATTTCGCCGAGGTCCAGCGGGCGGGCCTGGCGCCGATCACCCAGTCGCGGGCCCTCTATTGGCGCGGTCGGGCCGCCGAGGCGATGGGTGAGGATGAGGTGGCCAAAGCCTTCTATGGGGCCGGTGGGCGCTACTACACCACCTTCTATGGCCAACTGTCGGCGGAAAAGGCCGGCCTGACCGATCTGGTCCTGGGTCATGACCCCCTGCCCACGCCAGCTGACCGCGCCCGGTTCGAAGGCCGCGATCTGGTTCGCGCCACCAAGATGCTGGGAGATCTGGGCGAGCGGGACATCTTCCGCACCTTCGTGCTGCAGGTGGATGAAACCCTGCCCAACACTCAGGAAAGCGCCCTGCTGGTCGATCTGGCGCGCCTCTATGGCGATCAGGATCTGGCCATGAAGGTGGTCCGCACCGCCGCCCAGCACGGCCACATCCTGCCCGAGCGCGGCTATCCGGTGCGCACGGTCCCAGTCTCACCCGAGGCGCCGGAAGCAGCCATGGTCTTTGGCATCACCCGCCAGGAGAGTGGCTTCGATCCTCGGGTGCATTCCGGCGTCGGCGCCCGGGGCATGATGCAACTCATGCCCTATACCGCCCAGTCCGTAGCCCGCCGTATCGGCGAGCGGTTCTCACCCTCCATGCTTGACGAGCCCGACTACAACATGCGGCTCGGAGCCGCCTATCTGGGGCACATGATCAGTAACTTCGGCGGCTCCTATGTCATGGCCGCCGCAGCCTATAATGCTGGCCCCGGCCGCCCGGCGGACTGGTCCGGCTATTGCGGCGATCCGCGCACGTCCAGCGTCGACCCGGTGGACTTCATCGAGTGCATTCCGTTCTCGGAAACCCGCAACTATGTGATGCGGGTGCTTGAAGCTACTCAGGTTTATCGGGCTCGGCTGAACAATGGGGTGACCCGCTTCACCCTGTCCGCCGATCTCAAGCGCGGGGGCTATGCCTATGCGTCGGCGTCGCCAGCCTCAACCGAGGTGGCGTCCGTGGGAACCCAGCCCACCCGCTGATGGTCTGGGCGCGGTTTTGAGCGCAAGGCGTTGTTTAGGCGTTTGAAATGGCCCGCCGCCGAGCGGCCAGAACTAATCCCGCGGGACTGTCCTGCAACTGACCCTCCAGGCCGAACACCTCGGCCAGGATTTCGGAGCGAAGAGCCTCCCGGGGCGGGCCCTGGGCGACGATCCGTCCCTGATCAAGCACCACCAGCCGGTCGCAGACCCGGGCCGCCAATCCCAGGTCGTGCAAGGTCACCACCGCCCCCCGTCCCTGGCGACTTTCCGATTGCAGGAGTTCCAGGGCCAGGAATTGGGCGTCCGGGTCCAGCCCAGCCGCCGGCTCGTCAGCCACCAGCAGGGGCGCGCGGGTGACGAGCAGCCGGGCCAGCAGCACCCGGGCCCGCTCGCCGCCGGACATGTCCAGCACCCCGCGCTCGGCCAGATGAGCCAGCCCCACACGCTCCATCGCCGCCAGGGCGTCCCGCCGGGCGACGGCCGGGGCGCGATCAAGGGCGCCGAGGGCCGCGACGCGCCAGGCTGGCAGGCTCCAGGCGACCCGGCGATCCTGGGGCAAATAGGCCGCCAGCCTTGATCGAGCAGGCTCGCTGAGGCCGGCCATGGCCAGGCCGCCCAAGGTCGCCTCGCCGGTTTGCGGGCGCACGAGGCCCAACACTGTCCGCAGCAGGGTGGTCTTGCCGGCGCCGTTGGGGCCCACCACCCCGACCAGTTCCCCCGCCTGGAGGGTCAGGTTGATGCTCTCCAGCACCTTGGCGTCCGCCAAACGCACCGAAACATCTCGCAGGGAGGCCAGAGGGCTCATCCGCGCCAACTCCGCGCGGCTCGCCAGGCGATGACGGCGAACAGAGGGGCGCCGAACAAGGCCGTGACCACGCCAAGCTTCAGTTCGACATCGGTGGGCGCCATCCGCGCCGCTAGGTCCGCGGCGACGAGCAGGATGGCTCCCGCGAGAGCCGAGGGCGCCAGAATCGCGGCCGGATCGTTGCGGGCGCCGCTGCGGACCAGATGGGGCGCCGCCAAGCCCACAAAGCCGATCACGCCTGACGCGGCCACCGCCGCGCCGGTAAGCAGGGCCGCCCCCGCCACCGCCGCCGCCCGCATCCGCGCCATGGGCAAGCCGGACAGGGCCGCGGTCTCCTCGCCCAGGGTCATCATCAACAGGCCGGGACGGGCGTAGAGGCACAGGCCAAGGCCGATGGCCATGGGCGGCAAGGCGGCGAGGATGTCGCCAAGGTCGCGATTGGCCACCGATCCCATCAGCCAGGACAGCACCTCCGCCGTCGTCACCGGCGAGGGCGAGAAGTTGAACACCAGGGCTGTCAGGGCGCCGGCGAAGGCCGAAAGGGCCACTCCAAACAGGATCAGGGCCTCTGGCTCCCGAAACCGCGCCGCCGCCAGCACCACAATCCCGCCCGCCCCCAACGCCCCCACCAGGGCCGAGGCCTCCACTGCTCCCGGCGCGCCAGCCAGCCCCAGCGCGATCGACAGGGCCGCTCCGAGCCCACCGCCAGCGGAGACGCCGAGAACGCCCGGGTCGGCCAGGGGATTGCGCAGCAAGCCTTGCAGCACCGCCCCGGAAAGCCCCAGGGCCGCCCCGACCAGGGCCGCCATCACCGCCCGGGGCGCGCGCAGCCCCCACAGCACATCGCCCTCGGGCGAACCCGGATGGATCAAGGCCTGATGGTATTGGGCGCCGGTCAGTGGCGTCTCGCCGAGAGCGACCGCAAGGATGATCAGCAGGATCAGGCCAAGAGCGAGGGAAAGGATCTGGACGGACGGCCTCATCGGCGGGCGCCCTCAGCCAGGGCCTGGACGGCGTCCCCCGCGAACCAGGCGGGGCAGCCCAGCACGGAGGCGGGCAGGCTGCCGATGGCGCGCCGATCGACCACCGCCCGGGCGACCCCATGTCGGCCCAGCCCCCACCGGGCGCTGGCCGCCCCTGCTCCATCGAAAAAGCCCAGCACCACCTGCTGCGGCGGCTTAAGCACCAGGGACTCGATGGACACCGGTCGATAGCCGGGCCCCGGAGCCGCATTGCGCAGTCCGGCCGCGGTCAGGATCGAGTCCACCAGGGTTCCCGGCCCAGCCGTGAAGCCCCCTGGCGTCAGATAGAGGGCCTCGCGCCCGCCGAAGGCGCCTTTGGATGCGGCGAGTTGGGCCTCAAGCCGCCCGATCAGGGCCTCGCCCCGGGCGCCCTGCCCCATGGCGGTGGCGACCCGGCGGATATTGGCCTCGACGCCGTCGAAACGATCCGCTTCCTCGATCCGCACGACCCGCACCTGGCGCCGCGTCAGCACCCGGTCCAGCCGGCTGTCGCCGCCCCAGTAGCGCACCACCAGGTTCGGCCGCACCGCCAGCACCGCCTCGGCCGTCGCCCGCCGCCGGGGCAGGTCGGCGCTTTCACCACGCAGATAGGAATCGGGCGCCCCGGCCCGCGCCGAGACCCCGACAATGGCCTCCCGGGGCGACAGGGCCATCACATACTGATCCGCGCACTGGTCCAGGGACAGCACGCGCGGCGACGCGAGCGCCTCACTGTCGGCCAGGGCGAGCGCCAAGCCGGCCGCGAGCGATATCGTCGCCCAAGGGCCGGCATGCCGGCGCACGAGGCTATTGGATCAGAAGGCCGCCGAAGACGCTGCTGAGCATCGACGACATCAAGACCTCGTTATCTTCCCATTCCACCACATTGGGGCGGCAGATCCGCAGGGCCACCAAGCCGTGGCAAGCGCTCCAGAGCAGATGGGCCGCCAGGGCGGTTGTTCCCGGACGCAGCCGTCCCTCGCCTTCGATCTCCGCCACGGTGTCGTGGAAGCGTTCATAGCAGCGCGCGGAAATCTCGGTCAGTTGCTCCTGCTTGGCGCCGGGAATCTCATCCGGACCCGAGCAATAGACCAGGCGATAGGCGTTGGGGTTATCCAGTGCGAACTGCATATAGGCCGTCAGCATCAACCGAACCCGGGTCACCGCGTCCAGAGGGCGGCTGGCGATCTCGGTGTTGCTGGTCAGGAGCGCGGTGACGGCGTTCTCCGCGATTTCGAGCAGGATCTCGTCCTTGTCGCGGAAATGCATATAGAGCGCCGTCGAGGAGACCCCAACCTCGTCGGCGATCTTGCGGATCGTCGCGCCCTGATAGCCGTCCCGAAGGAAAATGGTCTCGGCGGCGCGCAGAATCTCAGCCCGGCGCAGATGTCCGTCGCCCTTGGCCTTGCGGGCGGATCTGACAGGCTTGGTTTCGATGAGCGTCACAGTCCTCTGAGTCCTGAAGGAAATTCCGAGTTGTTCACTTAACGAGAATCTCCCCCTCGCCGCAACCCTTTGACGCCTCAGGGCCCTTACGCGTAATGCCTTCTCATGAGCGTTTCACCTGATCCAATCCTCGCCGGCGCCCCGTCGGTCATGCGAACCCGAGGCTGGGGGGACTACGCCCTGCTGGACAGCGGCGGTGGCCGCAAGTTGGAGCGTTACGGCCCCTATACCGTGGTGCGGCCAGAGCCCCAGTGCCTGTGGGCGCCACGCCTGTCGCCGGCGGACTGGGAGGGCGCCGATGCGGTGTTCGACCCCACCGACGAGGACGAGGCCGGCCGCTGGCGTTTCAAGGGCCAGCCCAAGGACACTTGGCCCCTCTCCTGGCGCGGCGTGCGCTTCAAGGGTCGCTTCACCGCCTTTCGCCATCTGGCCTTCTTCCCCGAGCAGGCCGCCAACTGGGCCTGGCTGGACGAAACCATCGGCGCCGCATCCAAGGCCGAGCCGCCTCGGATCCTGAACCTGTTCGGCTATACCGGCGTGGCCAGCCTGGTCTGCGCCAAGGCCGGCGCCACGGTCACCCATGTGGACGCTTCGAAAAAGGCGATCGGCTGGGCGCGGGAAAACGCGGACCTGTCCGGCCTGTCCGAACACCCGATCCGTTGGATCTGCGAAGACGCCCGCCGCTATGTCCAGCGCGAGGTGCGCCGGGGTTCACGCTATGACGGGATCATTCTCGATCCACCGAAATACGGTCGCGGCCCCAATGGCGAGGTCTGGCGCCTGTTCGAGGATCTGCCCGAGCTTCTGGCCGGCTGCGTCGCCCTCCTGTCCGACAAGGCCCGCTTCCTGGTGCTGAACGCCTATGCCGAGCGGATCTCCGGCCTGTCCATGGCCGCGGTGATGGGCGAGGCCATGACGGGTCGCGGTGGGCAGGTGGACTGGGGCGAACTGGCCCTGATGGAGGACGCCTCCCCCGCTCCCGGCGCCAAGACCCCCGCCCCGTTCGAGCGGGGCGTGGGCCTGTCCTTCTTCGCCCGCTGGAGCGCCGCCGCATGACCACGCCGGACCTGGCCCGCCTGGTCACGTCCCTGACCAATCCCACGGTCAAGGCCGTGCGCGCCCTGCACCTGCGCAAGGAGCGGGACGAGACCGGGCTGTTTCTAGCCGAAGGGCTGAAGCTGATCGGCGAGGCCCTCGATCTGGGCCATACCCCGCGCATCCTGCTTTACGGGCCCGAGGCCAAATCCCTGCCTATTCTGCGCCGGGCCATCGCCGCGACCCGGGCCGCCGGGGGCGATGTGGTTGAGGTCAACCGCGACATCCTGGAAAAGGTCTCCCGTCGGGACAACCCCCAGACAGTGGTCGCGGTCTTCCCCCAGGTGTTCCACGACCTGAAGACCTTGCAACCCGACAAGGCGCCGGTCTGGGTGGCCCTGCAGGCGGTCCGCGACCCGGGCAATCTGGGCACCATCGTGCGCACCGCCGATGCGGCGGGCTGCGGCGGCGTGATCCTGGTGGGGGACTGCTGCGATCCCTATTCGGTCGAGGCTGTACGGGCCACCATGGGCTCAATCTTCGCCGTTCCTCTCTACAAGATCTCGATCCCCGACTTCATCGCCTGGCGCGCGGGCTGGACCGGCTCCGTGGTGGGCACCCTTCTGACGGCCACGGTCAACCAGCATCAGGCCGAGTATCGCCGCCCGACCATGATCCTGATGGGCAACGAACAGGCCGGCCTGCCGCCCGAATTGGCGGCGGTCTGCGACGTCAACGTCAAGATCCCGTGGCGCGGCCGCGCCGACAGCCTGAACCTCTCGGTGGCTACCGGCATCATGATCTACGCCGCCACGGGTTGAGCGAGGCGCGGGGCTCTAACCCGGCGGAGCGTCGCTCTCGGTGGAATGGGCCAGGCCATGGCGCATGGCGTAGATCCCGATAACCAGCACAAGGGCCCCACAGATCAGGCCGGGCAGAATCCCCGCGCTGGTTCCAAAGGCCATGATGGCGAAGGTGAGAAAGGCTCCCAGCCCAATCGCCACCCATTTCACGCCAAGCATGAAGTGGTGATAGGCGGCGGCGTGGAGGGGCAGGTCCTGAACCGGGTCGTAGGACGGGCTTGAATGTCCGGCCATTGTGATTGCTCCCAAACGGCGAACTGACGCCGAATGCTACCACGCATCGGAGCCCCTGGGTATGCCCCGTCAGCCTTGCCCCGTCCTCGCGGCGGAAACTCCTGGGTTCAAGTTCCGGACAAGCAGGGCGACGACATCTTCGCTGAGGGGAAAGCGGAACCGATATCCGATCTTCTCCAGGGCGCTTCGAGTCATGATGTGGCGGTAGTGGTTGTCCAGAACCATGTCGCCGGAGACCACCACCGCGTGGGCCTGGCCCAGATTGTCCCAGACGATCCAGGCCGCGGCCGGGATGCCCCGCGCCTTCAGCGCCTGTAGATTGTGCAGGGCGAAGGTGGTGCAATCGCCCTTCTGGCCCAGGGACCATTTCACCCCGCCGGTGAAAGTAACCTCGCGCTGGGTGCGCATGTTCACATGATCGAGAACCTGACGCTGAGGATCGTCGGCGCAACCGGCCATCAGCACGCTGAGCACGGCGACGATCCGAAGAACGCGACTAGCCACGACGATCAATATTGCACCGGCCGCCGTTCATCTGGACGGCCCCGCTTCGACAGGATTGTTCACCACCGAGATCTCATCTCCCGTGACTCGCCTGCGGACAGGTGAGCACGGGACTGGTGAATCAATCGCGATGCCTGAACTCGTCGCGGACGGCTGATCGAATGATGGCTTCGAATTAGCCATTTTCACGTCAGGATGAGGCGAATTCGGTCATCCGCGGGCCGGAGCCTCGCCTCTCCGCGGCGCGAAGGCCACGGAGAGGTTGAACGCCGGCGCGGATCAGTCTTCCAGGTGGGGCAGTTCCATGGGCCCCGCCTCATGGCCGGTCACGGTCTCGCCGCGTCCCAGCTTGGAGCTGCGCAGGCCATAGACGAAATAGAGCACGATCCCGCCCGCCAGATAGATCAGGAAGAAGTTTCGGGTCGCAGCCCCCGCCATCAGGCTCATCAGCAACACCAGGCACATCAGGGCGCCCAGGATCGGCACGATCGGGAACAGGGGCGTGCGGAAGGGGCGCACCAAGTCCGGGTGGGTGACGCGCAGATAGATGACGGTAATGCAGACAATGGCGAAGGCCGCCAGGGAGCCCACATTGGATAGGTCAGACAGGGCGTCCAGGGACATGAAACCCGAAAACCCCGCCGCAACCGCGCCAACGATCAGGGTATTGATCCAGGGGGTCTTGAACTGCTTGTGCACGGTCGCGAGGGACGATGGCAAAAGCCCGTCCCGGGACATGGTGTAGAAGATCCGGGTCTGGCCGTAGAGCAGCACCAGCATCACGCTGGACAGGCCCGCGATGGCGCCGATCTTCACGAACAGGCCGAACCAAGGCAGGCCGATCTGATTGACCGCGGTGGCGATCGGGGCCGGATTGTCGAGGGAGGCATAGGGCACGATGCCGACCAGCACCGCCGACGTGGCGATGTAGAGCACGGTGCAGATGACCAGGGCGCCCAGGATGCCGATGGGCATGTCACGGGCCGGATTGCGCGACTCGGCGCCGGCGGTGGAGACCGCCTCGAAACCCAGATAGGCGAAGAAGATCACGGCTGCGGCGTGAATGACGCCCCCTACGCCATAGCGCGAGCCACTGGCCCCGGTCAGCACATCCCAAAGGGCCCGACCGATTTGGTGGCCCATATCCATGGGCGTTCCCGGCGGCGGCGCGGGAATTTGCGCCGGTATCAGGGGCGACCAGTTGGCGGGGTGAACATAGCGCGAGCCGATCAGGATGAAGGCTATGACCACGGTCAGCTTGATCACGACGACGATATTGTTGACCAGAGCCGATTCCGAAATACCCACCACCAGCAGTGCGGTCACGGCGCCGATGGCGAAGATCGCCGGCAGATTGGCAATCCCATGGGCGATGACATGGCCCGCCGCATCGGTGACCGCCACCCCGGGCGCCGCCGTCAACATTGGCGGTATGTGAATATGTAGATCCTGCAGCAGACTGGTCAGATAGCCGGACCAGCCCACGGCCACCGTGGAGCCGGCCAGCCCGTATTCCAGCAGGAGCAGCAGGCCCATGATCCAGGCCACGATCTCGCCCATGGAGGCGTAGGTGTAGGAATAGGCCGAGCCCGAGACCGGCAGCGCCGAGGCCAGTTCGGCATAGCAGAGGGCGACGAAGGCGCAGAGCAGGCCGGTGATGACGAAGGAGATCATGATCCCGGGACCGGCGAACTGGGCCGCGGCCCGGCCCGTCAGGACGAAGATCCCCGTGCCGATGATGCAACCAATGCCTAGCAGGATCAGGTTCAGCGGCCCGAGGGTCCGCTTAAGTTCCCCATGTTCATGCTCCGATTGGATCTGTCCCACCGATTTTCGGAGGAAGATGCGCCCAATGCCCCGGCTGGCGGGCCCGACATTCGCCATATGGCTGTCCCTGCTTATCTAATTGACTCAGGGGACGCCCCCCAAGGATCGGGCAAGCTAGCCGTCCATTTCGGATCGGGCAATGACGGGCTATCTCTCCCCGCCAAGCTTGCGCTTCATGTCGCCGACGCTTCGATTGGGGGCAGAATATTGCCTATCCCCGTGGCTTTACCCGTGTCGTCGGGGCAGCCGAGGTCGGATCTTCCGGCCAGGGGTGCTTGGGATAGCGCCCTCGCATGTCCTTGCGCACGTCGCTCCAGCTGCCTTTCCAGAACCCGGGCAAGTCCTTGGTCATCTGGATCGGTCGATGGGCGGGCGACAACAGGGCCAAGGTCAATGGGACACCCTTGGCCACCATCGGGTGGGCCGCCAGGCCGAACAACTCCTGAACCCGAACATCCACCCGTGGCCCACCCTCGGCGGCATAGTCCACCGCGTGGGTGTTGCCCGTGGGCGCGGTCCATCGGCCGGGCGCTTCGGCGTCCAGGCGGCGTTGCGCGTCCCAGGGGATCAGGGCGCGCAAAGCGCCTTCGAGGTCTGCATCTCGCAGAGATTCCAGCGCTGATTTCCCCGCCAGAACGGGCGCCAGCCAATCCTCCAGCCGCTCGGCCAGGGCCCCGTCCGACAGGTCCGCCCAGGTCTGGTCGCCGGCTCTCAGGAAGCCGACCCTGGCGCGCAGAGCCGCCGAGGCAGGACCCCAGCCCAGGGCGGACACCCCGCGCCGACGAACCTGATCGAGCAAAGCGGCCTGGATCAGGGCGGGATCGGGATTGGGGATCAGACGCTCTTCCACCGCCAGCCGCCCCAGCCATAGAATCTCCTTGGCCGCCAGCTTTCCGCCGGGGCCCGGCTCTAGCCTCTCCTCCCGGGTCATCCGATCCTTGAAAGCCGTCCTGAGGGCGGTCTCGTCCAGGCGGGCGGCCAGCAGGATGCGGTCCCGCGCCTCCCCGCCTCCCAACTCCGCCACCGCCAGCCACGGCTCCCGGGCCAGGGCGTCGGTGGGGTCCAGCATCGCCCCCCGGCCATTGACAAGCTGAAACTCTCCCAGCTTTCCCCGGGCCTTGGCGATGCGTTCGGGGAAGGCCTCGGCCAGCAACAGGCCATCCTCCACCGCGCCCTCTCCGCCTCGTCCGCCCGCGATCCGCGCCCAACGGTCCGCGAGGGCGAGAGCCGCTGAAGCGCGCTGCCCCCTCTCCCTGCCAAAGGCCTCAAGCCGCGAGGACAGGTCCGTCTGCCGTCCACCCAGACCCCGCTCGGTCAGCAGGGCCGCGATCCGCGCCGCGCGTCGGCCCGCCCCCCGCTCGGCGCCGACCTGAACCATGTGGGCCAGACGCGGCGGCAGGGGCAGTTCGCTCATCCGCCGCCCATGGACGGTCAGCCCTCCAGCCTCGTCGAGGGCGCCCAGACGCACCAGAAGCGCCCGCGCCTCGGCCAGGGCGCCCGGCGGCGGACGGTCCATGAAGCTCAGGCTCTCCGCGTCCTTGGCGCCCCAGCGGGCCAGGTCCAGGGCCAGACGGGACAGATCGGTCTCCAGGATCTCAGGCCGCTCAAAGGGGACCAGGGCCCTGGTCTCCGGCTCGTCCCAGAGCCGATAGCAGACCCCCGGCCCGACTCGTCCGGCCCGGCCCCGCCTCTGATCCGCCGAGGCGCGGGAGACGCGTACGGTCACCAGCCGGGTCACCCCGCTGGCCGGATCGTAGCGAGGAACCCGCGCCATGCCGGCGTCGATCACCACCCGCACATCGGTGATGGTCAGGCTGGTCTCGGCGATGGAGGTGGCCAGGACCACCTTTCGCCGGCCGGGCGGCGCGGGCGCGATCGCTCGGTCCTGATCCTTTGGGTCGAGAGCGCCATAGAGGGGGGCGATCTCCACCGCCGGATTGCGCAGCCGCTCGGCCAGGCGATCGGCCACCCGCAGTATTTCGCCCTGCCCCGGCAGGAACACCAGGATCCCGCCGGTTTCCTGCTCCAGCGCCCGCTGCACCGCGCGCACGGTCTGGTCCTCCAAGCTCAGGCGCGGATCGCGGCCCAGATAATGGGTCTCGACATCGAAGCTGCGCCCCAGGCTCTCGATCACCGGCGCGTCCCCCAGCAGACGGGATACCCGCGCTCCGTCCAGGGTGGCGGACATCACGATCAGGCGAAGATCCGGGCGCAGGACCGACTGACTATCCCGGGCGAAGGCGAGGCCCAGGTCCGCATCGAGGCTGCGTTCGTGGAACTCGTCGAACAGCACCGCGGCCACCCCGTCGAGGCCGGGGTCGTCGGTGATCATGCGGGAGAACACCCCCTCGGTGACCACCTCGATCCGGGTGCGGGCCGAGACCTTTGATTCCAGGCGCACCCGAAAGCCCACCGTCTCGCCGACGGCCTCGCCCAGGGTGGCGGCCATGCGGGCGGCCGCTGTGCGCGCGGCCAGGCGTCGGGGCTCCAGCACGATCAGCTTGCCCCCCTCGGTCCAGGGCTCGTCCTTCAGGGCCAAGGGAACCATGGTGGTCTTGCCCGCCCCGGGCGGGGCCACCACCACGGCGCAGACAGTCTCGGCGAGGGCCGATTTCAGGGCCGGCAATGCGTCTTCGATAGGCAGCATAGCCCTGGCATAGCCACCGGAGCCGCCCGCGTCACCCGGCGCGACCTATCGGATCAAGCCAAGGGGTCTGGTGATCGGCGATCACCGGCCTATTCTAATGAGGAACCGGCGGCCTGGAGTCGCCCACCGCCATGGATCCGCGATGCCCGCCACCGAACCCCAGAGCCTGCCCATCAAGGCCATGATCGCCCCGGTCACGCCCCTGCAGCAGAACTGCACCATCGTCTGGTGCGAAAAGACCAAAAAGGCCGCCATCATCGATCCCGGCGGAGAGGTCGAGCGCCTGCTGGGCGCCCTGGAGAGCCAGGGCCTGGCCCTGGAAAAGATCTGGATCACCCATGGCCATATGGATCACGCCGGCGGCGCGGCGGCCCTGAAGGACGCGACCGGGGTTCCCATCGAAGGGCCGCATGTGGACGATCAGTTCTGGATCGACCAGATCGAGGACAGCGGCCGGCGCTATGGCGTTCCGGACGCCCGCGGCTTCACCCCCGATCGCTGGCTGAGCGACGGCGACGTGGTCACGGTGGGCGAAACCGAGTTCGAGGTCTATCACACCCCCGGCCACACCCCGGGACATGTGGTCTTTTTCCACCGCGAGGCCCGCTTCGCCCAGGTCGGCGATGTGCTGTTCCAGGGCTCCATCGGCCGCACCGACTTTCCCCGAGGGAATTTTGCTTCGCTGGTGCAGTCCATCACCGGCAAGCTGTGGCCGCTGGGGAACGATGTCGCCTTCGTGCCGGGCCACGGGCCCATGTCCACCTTCGGGGCTGAACGCAGGTCCAACCCGTTCGTTTCCGACGAGGCATTGGAGATCACCCAAGAGCTTGGGCGATAGACCACGCCGCCCAATATTGGCGGCTCATGCGCGACCAGACGCCACAATCCGATTTCAATCCTGAAATCCGCATGTGACCCTGATCTGAAATATTCCGCGCATGGAACTCGAAATGCCTATCAGCGACAGCGACGCCGCTCCGCGCACGGACTCCGAGCCCCTGGCCCGGGTGCTCATGGTGGACGACGATCCTGGCATCCGGGATGCGGTCTCGGATTTTCTGCGTCGACACGGCTATGCGGTGGAGACCGCCGCCGACGCCCGGGAGATGGAGATCATGCTCGCCCGCGGCGCGACGGACCTGATCGTGCTCGACATCATGCTGCCCGGCGAGGACGGCCTGGCCATCTGTCGACGCATGGCCGGGGGCGCCAGCCCGGCGATCATCATGCTCAGCGCCATGGGAGAGGAAACCGACCGGATCATCGGCCTTGAGCTGGGCGCCGACGACTATCTGTCCAAGCCCTGCAATCCCCGCGAACTCCTGGCCCGGATCCGCGCGGTGCTGCGCCGCCGCCAGGAGCCCCGCTCGATCAATGACGGTCCCATCGGCGCCGGCTGCGCCTTCGCGGGCTGGCGGCTGGACCTGGTCCGGCGGGAGTTGCGCTCGCCGCAGGGGGTGATCGTCAACCTGTCCAGCGGCGAGTTCACCCTGCTGCAAGCCTTTATTGAACGGCCCCAGCGGATCCTGACCCGGGATAGCCTGCTGGATCTGGCCCGGGGCCCGGACAGCGAGGTCTATGACCGGGCCATCGACGTCCAGATCAGCCGCCTGCGGCGCAAGCTGGACGACGGCGCGGGGGGCCAGGAGCTGATCCGCACCATCCGCAACGAGGGCTACATGTTCACGGCGCGGGTCCAGCGCACATGATTGAGGCCGTCGGCGCCAAGCGCCGGGTGCTGCCGACCACCACCCTCTTCGTCCAGACCCTGGCCCTTGCGGTGCTCAGTCTGGTCGCGGCGATCCTGATCAACATCCTATTGATCTTCAACCTGCCGCCGCCCATGCCCGATTTCTATCGGGTCAGCGAGATCGCCCAGGTGTTCAAGACCGGCCGGGGCGCCATGTCCGGCGATCGTCCCGACCTGATGCGCAGCATCGAGGTCAAGCCGCCGAACGACGCTGACATTTCGTTCAAGGAAATGCCCTCCGTGCGCCGGGAATTGGGTGGGCTGATCGGCGTCGATCCTGACCATATCGTCATATCCAATGACTTCCCGCGCTATCCGGACCGCCGCTCGATCCGCCTGATCCACACCCAGATGAGCCGGGATGGCCGTGTCGGGGAGGACCGGTTCCTGATCGCGCCCTTCATCGTGGCCTATCAGTTGCCGGACGGGCGATGGATGAACGTCCGTCCCAAGCCCACCCTGCGTCCCACCCCATGGCAGCAACGCCTGATGATCTGGCTGGCCGCCAGCTTGCTAGCCCTGATCCCCCTCGCCTACCTGTTCGCCCGCCGCCTGGCCGCCCCTATCGCGTCCTTCGCCGCCGCCGCCGAGCGCCTGGGCCGCGATCCCCGCGCGCCGCCCCTGGCGATCACGGGATCCAGCGAGGTCGGCATGGCCGTGCGGGCGTTTAACGAGATGCAGGAGCGCCTGGCCCGCTATGTCGACGACCGCACCGCCATGGTTGGCGCCATCGCCCATGACCTGCGCACCCCCCTGACCCGCCTGCGGTTCCGCCTTGAGGAGGCGCCCGAGACTGTGCGCGACAAGATGGTGGCCGACATCGTCGAGATGGAGGCCATGATTTCCGGCACCCTGGCCTTCGTCCGCGACGCCAACGCCCGGACCGAGCGCTCGCGCCTGGAGCTTTCATCCCTGCTGGAAAGCCTGGCGGACGAGCGCAGCGAGACCGGATTGGATGTGGCGGTCGATCGCGCCGACCGGGTGATCATCGAAGGCGACAGCCTGGGTCTGCGCCGCCTGTTCAACAACCTTCTCGACAATGCGGTGAAGTTCGGGGGCTCCGCCCGGGTGCGCGTGTTCCAAGAAGACGGCGGCGCCGTGGTCGAGATCGACGACAGCGGCCCCGGCGTCCCCCCCGCGGAGTTGGAGCGAGTGTTCGACCCCTTCTATCGCTGCGAGGCGTCCCGCTCTCGGGAGACCGGGGGCATCGGCCTGGGCCTGCCTGTGGTGCGGTCCATCGCCCGGGCCCACGGTGGCGATGTGGTGCTCAACAACCGTCCCGACGGCGGCCTGACCGCCCGCGTGAACCTGCCGCTCGCTGCTTGATTTTCGCGTGGAAGGCTCAGGAAAGCTTGACCATTTGATGAGCCGGGTAAAAGGCGGCCATTAGCTTCTCTAACCGATCGCGAAGATAAGATGCGCTGCGATCCGGGTCGATTGGCTGTATTCCACTGACAACTCGCCGCCGGATCACCGGGGCGGGCCTGGAGTTATTGTTCGCGAATGTCCACCGCTCCCGCCCCCCTGCCCAATGCTCGCCGCGGCCTTTCCGACCACCTCAAGCGGCTGGAATCGGAATCCATCGAGATCATGCGGGAGGTCGCCGCGGCCTTCGACAATCCGGTGATGCTCTATTCCATCGGCAAGGATTCCGGAGTCATGCTGCACTTGGCGGCCAAGGCCTTCTATCCGTCCAAGCCTCCATTCCCCCTGCTGCACGTGGATACGACCTGGAAGTTCGCGGACATGATCCGCCACCGGGACACCGTGGCCGAGCGCTATGGGGTCAACCTGATCGTGCACGTCAATGAGGAAGGCCTGGCCAAGGGGATCAACCCCATCTCCTCCGGCTCCTCCCTGCACACCCAGGTGATGAAGACCGAGGGCC
The DNA here is from genome assembly GCA_031291685.1 of Caulobacteraceae bacterium. Lineage (GTDB taxonomy): Bacteria > Pseudomonadota > Alphaproteobacteria > Caulobacterales > Caulobacteraceae > Poindextera. Next base: position 30,905 of record JARLIP010000141.1, read on the forward strand.
TCAAGCAGGCCCTGGACAAGTACGGTTTCGACGCGGCCTTCGGGGGCGCGCGCCGGGACGAGGAAAAGAGCCGGGCCAAGGAGCGCATCTTCTCGTTCCGCTCCGCCGGCCACGTCTGGGACCCGCGCAACCAGCGCCCGGAGCTTTGGCGGCTCTACAACACCCGTGTGAACAAGGGCGAGACCATTCGGGTCTTCCCCCTGTCCAACTGGACCGAACTCGACATCTGGGAATACACCCGCGCCGAGGGCATTCCCGTGGTGCCCCTCTATTTCGCCGCCCCCCGTCCTGTGGTCAGCCGTGATGGCCTGTTGATCATGCGCGACGATGACCGCATGTCGCTGCTTCCCGGCGAGACCGAGGAAACTCGCTGGGTGCGCTTCCGGTCCCTCGGTTGCTATCCGCTCAGCGCCGCCGTTGAATCCCGCGCCGACACCCTGGACGACATTATCGACGAGATGCGCGCCTCGCGCAGTTCGGAACGGGAGGGCCGACTGATCGACACCGACGAATCCGCCTCCATGGAAAAGAAGAAGCGCGAGGGGTATTTCTGATGGACGGCGCCCAAGCCCAACTCATAGCCCGCGCGCAAGCCGATATCGAGGCCAGGACCGGCGCCCAGCGCGGTCTGTTGCGCTTCATCACCTGCGGATCGGTGGACGACGGCAAATCGACCCTGATCGGCCGATTGCTTTATGATTCCAAGCTGATCCTGGACGACCATCTGGCGGCTCTGGAGCGGGACAGCCGCCGGCACGGCACAACCGGCGAGGATCTGGATCTGGCGTTGCTGGTCGATGGCCTGGAGGCCGAGCGCCAGCAGGGCATCACCATCGATGTCGCCTACCGGTTCTTCACCACAAACCGCCGCAGCTTCATCGTCGCCGACACCCCTGGGCACGAGCAATACACCCGCAACATGGCCACCGGCGCGTCCAACGCCGACCTCGCGGTGATCCTGATCGATGCGCGCAAGGGCCTGCTGACCCAGACCAAGCGCCACAGCTATATCTGCTCGCTGCTGGGTGTGCGCCACGTGGTGCTGGCGGTGAACAAGATCGATCTGGTGGGTTATGATCAGGCCGTCTTTGACCAGATCATCAGTGACTATACGGCCTTCGCCAAGGATCTGGGCTTCGCCTCCGTGACGCCGATCCCGCTGTCGGCGCGGCATGGGGACAACGTCACCTGGCGCTCCGAACACACCCCCTGGTACGAGGGACCCACCCTGGTGGGGCATCTGGAAACCATCGATGTGGTCAGCGATGCGGCGGCCAAGCCGTTTCGTTTTCCGGTCCAGTGGGTCAACCGGCCCAATCTCGACTTCCGCGGCGTCTCTGGCACCGTGGTGTCTGGAACGATCCGTCCGGGCGATCGGGTCACGGTGGCCGAGTCCGGGCGTGAAACAACGGTCAGCCGTATCGTCACCTATGACGGCGACTTGGCCGAGGCCGTCGCCGGTGACGCGGTCACCCTGACCCTTGCCGACGAAGTCGATATCGCCCGCGGCGATCTGCTGGCGCCGCCCACCGCCCGCCCGGTCGTGGCCGACCAGTTCGCGGCCCATGTGATCTGGATGGGAGACGAGCCGCTCCTGCCCGGCCGGCCCTATCTGATGCGCATCGGCACGCGTTATGTGCCGGTCAAAGTCACCGCGCTCAAGCACCGCATCGATGTGGACACCCTGGAGCACCTGGCGGGCCGCACCCTGGCCCTCAATGAGATCGGGGTCTGCAATCTCTCGTCCTCGTCCGCCGTGGCCTTCGACCCTTATGCCGAAAACCGCGAGACGGGCGCCTTCATCCTGATCGACCGCTACACCAACGCCACGGTCGGCGCGGGCATGATCGATTTCGGCCTGCATCGAGCGGCCAATATCCACCGTCAGGCCCTGCTGGTGAGCCGAGTCGAGCGCGAGCGGCTGAATGGACACATGCCGGCGGTGCTTTGGTTCACCGGTCTGACCGGCTCGGGCAAGTCCACCATCGCCAATCTGGTGGAGCGGGCGCTGCATGACCGGGGCGTGCGCACCTTCCTGCTGGACGGCGACAACGTCCGACATGGCCTGAATCGGGACCTGGGTTTCTCCGACGCCGAGCGGGTGGAGAACATCCGCCGTGTGGGTGAGGTGGCCAAGCTGTTCGTCGAAGCCGGGACCATCGTCCTATGCTCGTTCATCTCCCCCTTCCGGGCCGAACGGCGGATGGTGCGCGAACTGTTCGAGGGCGGTGAATTCGTCGAGGTCTTTGTCGATACGCCCATTGAGGATTGCATCAAGCGCGATCCCAAGGGGCTCTACGCCAAGGCCCTGGACGGCCAAATCGCCAATTTTACCGGCGTCAGCTCGCCCTACGAGGCGCCAGAACACGCCGAAATTGTTTTGGAGACGAAATCGCTCTCGCCGGAAGCGGCGGCTGCGCGAATTGTCGCCGAATTGGAAGCTTCTGGCCGCATCTGACCTGGCCGCCCCGGGTGGCGCCTTTGCGCCCCCTTTGCGGTTGAACTAGGTTTGCGGACCCCTATACCGGGGGGACGTGAAGCGCCTATTGGTCGCGCGCCAAGTCAGCTGAGAGTCGCGAGTTCGTGCCGGATAACGTGAAAGCCGCCCTGCCCATCGCTCTTCTTGTGGAGGATGAGGCCCTGGTGGCCATCATCGCCGAGGAAAGCCTGCGGGCGATCGGCTTCGAGCCGATTCTCGCGATCAGCGCGGCAGCGGCCCGGGAGGCTGTGGCGTCCGGGCCGGCGCCGGTTATCGCCTTGGTCGATATGGGCCTGCCCGACGGCCGGGGCGATGAACTCATTCCACATCTGCGCGCCAAATGCCCCGACCTGGGGGTGATCGTAGCCAGCGGCTATGACGAGGCCGACCTTCGGGCGACCTTCAAGGGCGATCGCTCCGTCGTCATCGTGACCAAGCCCTATACCGAACGCGACCTGGCGCGCGCTATCCAGTCCCTGGGCATCACCGTCGCCAGTTGATCGATCTGATCGGCTCCTGTCAGTGCCCCACCAGCCCCGACAGGATATTGATGCCCAGGGCTAGGATCGTGGTGTTGTAGAAATAGGCGATGGCGCCGTGCGCGGTGATCAGGTTGCGCAGGGGCGCGCGTTCGACATTGGTGTCGGACACCTGGAACGTCGCTCCCATGCAGAACGACAAGTAAACGAAATCCATATAGCTTTCAGGGGGATCCCCCGCGAACTTGAAGCCGCCGTTGATTTCGCCGTCCCCATTTGAATCCCCGAAATAACGGTGGGCGTAGTGCAGCACGAACACGGTCTGCAGCATCACCCATGAGACGATCAGGGTCAGCACGGCCAGGGCGGAAACCAGGTTCTGGACGGTCTCGCCGCCATGCTTGGATTCCATGAGGGCGAAGACGATCCCCACCAGGCTGGAAATGATCGCGCCGATCACCAGAACCAGGAGGCCCCAGGGGGTTTCATCCTCGAAGGACGCCCGGCACCGCACGTCGGCGGCGTCCGCGATCAGGAACAGCCGCCAGGTCAGGATCAGATAGACCGCCGCGCCCGCATTCCACGCGATCAGGCTGCGCGCTGGCGCTGGCGCATCGGCCAGGGTCGAAAGGACCAAGGCGACGACACCCGTCACAGCGCCCACCCCAAGGCGCCAATGATGGGGCGGCATCCGCCGTTTGCGGGGCGTCACGCCCGATGGCGATAGGTCAGACATCAATGCGATCCTCACTTCCGCGTGAAGCCTGTTGGACCATGACAACCCATCTTTGGTCGAGCATCAAATTAACTATCTATTTTTATTGAATATTATTGGCGCCAGTCGGACCGTTCAACGAACGGGCGCCACCTGATTCCAAATTTTTCGCCGAACAGGCGAGAACTCAGCCGAGCTTGATGCGTTTGCAGTCCAGAGGGATCAGGACCGGCCCGGCCGCGTTTCCGATCATCGCTCGGACCGACATCGCTCCCCCGCCAAAGGCGCTTGTGTTTGCGCCCATCGCAAAAAGGAACACTTCATGACCGAGTCCACCCCCGCCGCCCAAAAGCCCGCACGCCGGGGCTTCGCCGCGATGGACAAGACCCGCCAGCGCGAAATCGCCCGCAAGGGCGGCGCCAGCGTTCCCGACGAAAAACGCAGCTTCTCTCAGGATCGCGACCTCGCCGCCGCCGCGGGCCGCAAGGGCGGTGAAGCCTCCCACGGAGGCGGACGTCGCCGGGCCAACAGCGGCGAAGAACCCGCCCGTCAATCCTAGAGTCTTCATGGGCGGGGAGCCGGCCGAAGCGGCTCCCCCTCACCCATCTCGCTGGACACCTGCACCGGCGTCCCGCAGCAGGAACAGGCCAAAGGTCGGTTCCGGGCTGATCCATTGCGCCCCAATCCGCCATCCCGCCCGACCAGCAAGCCGCTCCAGGCTTTCCGGCGTATATTTGTGCGAATTTTCCGTGTGGATCGTCTCACCCTCGGTCATGGAGATGGCCTGACCGGCGATCATGAAGGTCTGGGCGATCCGGCTGACCAGATGCATCTCGATCCGGGAATCCGAAGGGCTCCAAACCGCGCGGTGGCCGAATAGAGCCAAGTCCAGAGTCCCGTCCAGTTCGCGATTGATCCGGCCCAGCAGATTGAGGTTGAACGCGGCGGTCACGCCCCGGGCGTCATCATAGGCCGCCACCAGCACGCCCTCGTCCTTCACCAGATCCGCGCCCAGGATGAACTGGGCGCCAGGGCCAAGCAGGGTCTTGGCCGCAATCAGGAAATCAACCGCCTCATCCTCAGTGAAGTTGCCGATGGTCGAGCCCGGAAAGAATCCGGTACGCGGGCGGCCCAGGGCGGCCTGAGGCGCCGCGATCGGCTTGGTGAAATCCCCTACGACGGGCTCCACCTCCAGCCGGGGATAGGCCGCGGCGATGGACCGGGCGGCCGGGATCACGGCGTCCGGGCTGATGTCCACCGGGATATAGGCGCCCAGCTGCGGCGCCGCGCTCAGCAGCAGGCCAGTCTTGACACTGGCCCCGCTCCCGAACTCGATCAGGGCCGCATTGTCGGAAATGTAAGCCGCCATCTGGGGGGTGGCCTCGCGCAACAGGGCGGTTTCCGTGCGGGTGGGATAATATTCCGCAAGCCCGCAGATCTCCTCGAACAGGGCGGAGCCCCGCTCGTCATAGAAATATTTGCTGGGCAGTGTCTTTTGCGGCTGTGAGAGCCCGGCCAGGACGTCCTTGAGGAACTCATCCCGTTCCTTACGATCGATGCTCACGTCCCGGGCCAGCCGCACGCCGCTGAACATCCAGCGTTGATGAGGCTGGAAGAAGTTTCGATAGGTGGCCCGCACATGGTCCGGCGGCGTGGCGCAGCAACCGCCCCGAAGGACCATCTGATTGATCATGAACTTGCCATTGTACTCGCCCACCGCGCCTGCGCCCGGGGCGAAACCCGGATAGGCCAGATAGGCGCTGGCGGTCCATTGCCACAGATCACCGAACATCTGCCGAAGACCCGGTCCACCGGGATCGGATTGGGGCGCCAGCCGATCTGGATTCAGATAGCCGCCATCCGCCGGGTTAAGCTCGCTTGAGGCGTGTTCCCATTCAGCCTCCGTTGGCAGACGCGCGCCGCTCCACCGGGCGAAGGCGTCGGCCTCGTAGAAGCTGACATGTCTGACCGGCGCGTGAGGATCCAGCGGGATCAGCCCGGTCAAGGTCATCTCGCCCCAGCGCCCCTCCCCTTCGTCCCGCCAATAGCCAGGATGCCTCCAGCCCTGAGCCTGGACGACGGTCCAGCCGTCCGAAAGCCAGAATTCCGGGCGCTGATAGCCGCCGTCCGTGATGAAGCCCAGCCACTCGCCATTGGTCGTCAAACGATCGGCCAGATCGAACGGGCCCAGGAACACGCGATGACGGGGCTGTTCATTGTCGAAGGCGAAGCCTGGCCCCTCATGGCCGATGGCGGTGATCCCACCCGTAAAGCGTGAATAGGTCGGGGCTCCGGGATCTGTGGCCGCTGAGGTTGCGAGGCGGCGATAGGCCGGCTCCCCCGGCATCTGAGCGAACAGGTGCAACACATCCATCAGGATCAGTTCCTGGTGCTGCTCCTCATGGGCAAGGCCCAGGTCCATCAGAGCGACGAGTTCGGGATCGTCCCCAGCGTCCCCCCGCAGCACCCGGGCCATGGCCTCGTCCACATGCCGCCGATAGGCCCGCACCTCACTCAGACCCGGACGGGTGACCAGGCCGCGGGTCGGACGCGCCCGCCTGGGCCCCACGGCCTCATAGTAGGAATTGAACAGGAACCCGAACCGCTCGTCGAACGGGGCGTGGTCCGGGTCGAACCGCGCCAGGATGAAGGTCTCGAAGAACCATGTGGTGTGGGCCAGATGCCATTTGACCGGGCTGGCGTCCGGCATGGATTGAACCACCTGATCCTCCGCGGACAGGGGCGTGGTCAGGGACAGGGTGCGGGCGCGTACATGCTCAAAGCGCTCGATCAGGGCGGAACCCGGGCCGCTGTCGGCGCGTGTCCTAGGCTGATTGTCGCCGGTCGCGACGTCCAGGGGGCTCACGCCAGGCATCCGTTCACAGCGGAGGCCGATGTCAGATCCGGCATGTTCGCCCCCTCTTCAAACCGGCGCCGCGTCTCAACGCGCCGCGCCGTTGGTGTCGGTCGTTACGGCGACGGCCTGAAACCGTTGCTCTTCACGCACCCTGAAGGTGGGGCTGGAGGGGTCCGATTTCAAGAACAAAACATCAACACGCGGGCGATTGATTGGGTTCCGTATGCGCCGGACGGGCACGAAAAAAAGGCCGGCGTTTCCGCCGGCCCTTGATCCTGTCAGCCTGAGAAGAAGGCTCAGCCTTGACCGCTGACCGCCGCCACTTCCGCGGCGAAGTCTTCCTGCTTCTTCTCGACGCCTTCGCCCAGGGCGAGGCGCACGAAACCCTTCACCGACACCGGAGCGCCGAGGGTCTTGCCCGCTTCGGCCACCAGTTGCTCGATGGTCTGGTCGGGGTTCATGACGAAGGCCTGCTTCAGCAACACGACTTCCTCGAAGAACTTGCGGATACGGCCTTCGACCATCTTTTCGACCACGCCCGCCGGCTTGCCGGATTCCAGGGCCTGTTCGGTGAAGATGGCGCGTTCCCGCTCCACCGCCGCCGGGTCCAGATCGTCGGTCGACAGGGACAGGGGCGCGGTGGCCGCCACGTGCATGGCGATCTTGCGGCCCAGTTCCGTCAGCTTGGCTTGATCGCCTTCGCCTTCCAGGGCCACCAGCACGCCGATGCGGCCGAGGTCCGGCGCGGTGGCGTTGTGCACATAGGCCGCGATGGCCCCGGCGCCCACTTCAAAGCGGGCGGCGCGGCGCAGCAGCATGTTTTCGCCGATGGTGGCGATCAGGTTGGTGATGGTGTCGGCCACGGTCTCGCCATCGGCGGTCTTGGCCGCGGTGATGGTGTCGACAGAGCCATCAGTGTCCAGGGCCACCTGCGCGATCTTGCGGGCTTCGCCCTGGAACAGTTCGTTGCGGGCGACGAAGTCGGTTTCGGCGTTCAGCTCGATCACCGTGCCGACCATGCCGGCGCCGACGGGGCGCAGGGCGATGGCCACCAGACCCTCGGCCGCGACGCGGTCAGCCTTCTTGGCCGCCTTGGACAGGCCCTTGGTGCGCAGCCAGTCCATGGCGACATCGACATCGCCGCCGTTCTCTTGCAAGGCGCGCTTGCAATCCATCATGCCCGCGCCCGACTTCTCGCGCAGTTCCTTCACCAGGCCGGCCGTGATCTCCGCCATGGAGGTTCTCCAGTTTGCAAAATAAATAGAAGCGACGGCTGGGCGTGTAGCCCAGCCGTCGGATCGAAGAAAGATCTAGCGCCCGTGAGGGCCGACTATTCTTCCGCGACGGCCTCGACCACCGGCTCGGCCTCAGCCGCCGGAGCGACGTCGGAGGCCAGGCTCAGCACCGGCTCGCTCGGAGCCTCGGAGGCGCCCAGGTCAACGCCCAGGGCCGCCTGGCCTTGAGCCAGACCGTCCAGCACCGCGTCGGCGATCAGATCGCAATAGAGTTGCAGCGCGCGCGCCGCGTCATCATTGCCCGGGATCGGATAGGTGATGCCGTTCGGATCGCAGTTGGTGTCGAGGATGGCCACGACCGGGATGTTCAGCTTGCGGGCTTCCTGGATCGCGATCGCTTCCTTGTTGGTGTCGATCACGAACATCAGGTCGGGGATCCCGCCCATGTCCTTGATGCCGCCCAGGGACAGTTCCAGCTTTTCCCGCTCGCGGGTCAGCTGCAGCAGTTCCTTCTTGGTGCGGCCTTCGCCGGAGCCGTCCAGCACGCCTTCCAGCTCGCGCAGACGCGCGATCGAGCCGGAGATGGTGCGCCAGTTGGTCAGGGTGCCGCCGAGCCAGCGGTGATTGACATAGTACTGGGCGCAGCGACGGGCGGACTGGGCCACCGGGTCGGAAGCCTGACGCTTGGTGCCGACGAACAGAACCCGGCCGCCGGCGGCGCTGACGTCGCGCACCTTGACCAGGGCCTGATGCAGCAGCGGGATGGTCTGCGACAGGTCGATGTTGTGGATGTTGGCGCGGCTGCCGAAGATGTAGCGCTCCATCTTCGGGTTCCACCGGTGGGTTTGGTGGCCGAAGTGGGCGCCAGCTTCGAGAAGCTGCCGCATGGAAAATTCAGGAAGCGCCATAGATCTTGTTCCTTCTTCCGGTGCGCCTCCGCAGACAAACCCCCTAGAGGGACCGGAACGGTTGCGGTTGGGATTGACCAATCGCCGCCGAACGTCTGCGTGTGAGATTGAGGGCGCGTGCTTAAGCCCACAATCGCCAGAATGCAAGGGATATCCCTAAGGCCCTTGGCCCGGGTCTTAAGGCCGTCCTAGACCTCTTCCAGGAACATCACGCCGGGGGCGGTCTTCAGGGCTCCCCGCACGGCGCTGTCCATCAGGAACCGACCCGGCAGTTTCAACTCGACCTCCCGCCCGGCGCCCAGGCCCGCCACCAGCACGATCTCGCCGCTGGGGCCCGGCCCGGTGGCGACCGGCAGGCGACGCCGCAGGGAATCGAGATCCGTGGTCCCGGCCGACAGATGCACCCTCAGGCTCGCAACAACCCCCTCCATGGCCTTGTCCAGGGGCTCGGCGTCATCGCCGAAGAAACGCACCTCCCCGTCCGTGGACTTGGCCCGCACCTTGACCAGCACCGACTTGCCCGGCTCCAGGGCGTCGCGGCACCGGCGCAGGGATTCCGGCGGAAACAGCACCTCGAATTCGCCGGTGGGGTCCGACAGCGTGACGAAGGCGAACTTGTCGCCGCTGCGGGCGGAGGCCCGCTCCTGGCGCCGCCGAACGACACCGGCCATGCGGAAGGCTTCCGCACCGGCCTCGGCCTGGATCACGGCGTCGCTGAGCAGGGTGGAGCGGCGCCGGCGCAGGGCGTCCAGCATGTTCTCCAGGGGATGGCCGGTCAGATAGAAGCCCACCGCGGCCAGTTCCTCGTCCAATTGCTCCGATTGGGTCCAGGGATCGCGCTTGGAAAGGCGGGGCCGCCCGGCCTCGGCTTGTTCGCCGCCGAACAGGGTGGCCTGGGAGGAGGCCCGCTCGGCCGCCACGCTTTGACTGTAGGCCAGGAGAGCGTCGGCATTGGCCAGGATCTGGGCGCGATTGGGGTGCAGGCTGTCGAAGGCGCCGGCCCGGGCCAGGTTTTCCAGGGCCCGCTTGTTGACCTGCCGCGGATCCACCCGCTCGACAAAGTCGAACAGGTCGCGGAAGCGTCCACCCTCCTCGCGCACCGCCACCAGGTGCTTCATGGCTTCCAGGCCCACATTGCGCACCGCGCCCAGGGCGTAGAGCACCTCCCCGTCCTCGACCTCGAAGTCCGCCCCAGAACGATTCACATCGGGCGCGCGGATCTTCACCGAGGAGCGGCGGGCGTCCTGGTAGAACACCGCCAGCTTGTCGGTGTTGGAAATATCCAGGCTCATCGAGGCGGCGAAGAACTCGACCGGGGTGTTGGCCTTCAGCCAGCCAGTCTGATAGGCGATCAGGGCGTAGGCGGCCGCGTGGCTCTTGTTGAAGCCGTAGCCGGCGAACTTGGCCACCAGGTCGAAGATGCTGTCAGCCTGCTTGGCGGCCACCCCGCGCTCGACGGCGCCGGAGACGAACCGGGCCTTCTGCAGGTCCATCTCCTCCTTTTTCTTCTTGCCCATGGCCCGCCGCAGCAGGTCGGCCTCCCCCAGGGAGTAGCCCGCCAGGATCTGGGCGATCTGCATCACCTGTTCCTGATAGACGATGATGCCGTAGGTCTCCTTCAGCACCGGCTCCAGGGAGGGGTGCAGGGTGTCCATGGGCTTGCGCCCGAACTTGCAGTCGACGAAGGCGTCGATGTTATCCATCGGCCCCGGCCGATAGAGCGAGATCAGGGCGGTGATGTCCTCGATGCTGCCCGGGCGCACCTTGCGCAGGGTGTCGCGCATCCCCTGGCCTTCCAGCTGGAA
>JARLIP010000142.1 GCA_031291685.1 Caulobacteraceae bacterium
CGTCCACATGCACCACCTCGCCGGTGGTCGAGCGGCCCAGGTCCGACAGCAGCCACAGGGCGCAGCCGGCCACGCCCTCCATGGTGGTGTCCTGCTTCAGGGCGCTGAAGGCCCGGCCCTGAGAGATCATGCCCCGGCCGCCGGAGATCCCCGCCAGGGACAGGGTGCGCATGGCCCCGGCCGAGATGGCGTTGACCCGGATGCCGACGGGGCCAAGGTCCCGGGCGATATAGCGGGTGGCCGCCTCCAGCGCCGCCTTGGCCACGCCCATGGTGTTGTAGTTGGGGATCACCCGCTCCGAGCCCAGATAGGTCATGCTGATCATGGAGCCGCCATTGGGCATCAGCTTGGAGGCCCTGCGGGCCACATCGACGAAGCTGAAGGCCGAGACATTCATGGCCGTCAGGAAGCCCTGGCGGGTGGTGTTCTCGACGAAGGAGCCTTTTAGCTCGTCCTTCTCGGCGAAGGCGATGGAATGGACCACGAAGTCCAGGGTTCCGAAGGTCTTCTCGATCTCGGCGAAGGCCGTGTCCATGGAGGCGTCGTCGGTGACGTCGGCCTGGATCAGGCTCGTAACCCCGATGCTCTCGGCCAGGGGCCGAACCCGGCGCTCCAGACCCTCGCCCATATAGGTGAAAGCCATCTCCGCGCCCTGGGCCGCCAGCTGCGAGGCGATCCCCCAGGCGATGGAATTGTGGTTGGCCACGCCCATGATCAGGCCCTTCTTGCCCTTCATGAGCTCGCCCTTGGGCATGTCGAAATCGTCGGCCATAGTTGTTCCTCGAAGAGCCCGGCGTGAATTCGTCCGCCTCCTCTAGCAGGGGTGATTCCGCCGCGCAAAGGTCCGCGTCCCGGGGCTAAGCGTAGAATTCTACCCGGCCAGGGCGAATTTCTTGCCAAATTTTGCCAAGACTATAGGCTCGGACCCATGAGCACGATGAACATCTCCCTGCCGGAAGCGCTCAAATCCTTTGTCGATGAACAGGTCGCTCACCGGGGGTTTGGCACCAGCAGCGAATACGTCCGCGAACTGATCCGCAAGGATCAGGATCGCCAGCATCTGCGCCAACTGCTGTTGGACGGCGCCGGCTCGGAGTCCGCGGCGCCGGTGGACTCGGCCTATTTCGATGATTTGCGTCGCCGCGCCCGCGGCTCCCAGGCAGGGTGAGCGCAAAGCCGATCGTTCCGCGCGAACAGGCCCGCCGGGACGTCATCGAAGCCTTGGAATACTATCTGGTTCAGGGCGGGGAGAGCGCAGCCCTGGGCCTCATTGATGCGTTGGAAGGCGCCTATCGCGTCATCGCCAGCCATCCCGCCGCGGGCTCACCGCGCTACGCCCACGAACTGGATCTGCCTGGCCTGCGATGTTGGCCCGTAAAGCCCTATCCCTACCTGATCTTTTACGTCGAGCGTGAGGGGCGCATCGATCTGTGGCGCGTGCTGCACGCCCATCGGGACATACCGGCGTGGATGAAGGACGCTGAAGATTTATGATCCGCCCCGACGGCGGCCCTCACCCGTCGTAGCGGCTCATCACCAGGCAGCCATTGGTGCCGCCGAAACCGAAGCTGTTGGACATGACCGTGTTGAGCGTCATGTCCTTGCGCGCCCGCAGGATCGGCAGGTCGGCGAAGGCCGGGTCGATATTGTCGATATTGGCGCTCTCGCACGCGAAGCCGGCCTGCATCATCAGGAGGCAATAGATCGCCTCCTGGGCGCCGGCGGCCCCCAGGCTGTGGCCGGTCAGGGACTTGGTGGAGGAGATCAGGGGAGCCTTGTCGCCAAACACGGCGCGCACCGCCTCCATCTCCTTGGCGTCGCCGACCGGGGTCGAGGTGCCGTGGGTGTTGAGATAGTCGATGGGGGCGGAGAGGCCCTCCATGGCCAGGCGCATGCAGCGGGCCGCGCCCTCGCCCGAGGGGGCGACCATGTCGTGGCCGTCGGCGTTGGCGCCATAACCGGTGATCTCGGCATAGATCTTCGCGCCCCGGGCCTTGGCGTGCTCCAGCTCTTCCAGCACCAGGACGCCGCCGCCGCCAGCGATGACGAAGCCGTCGCGGTCGGCGTCATAGGCGCGGGAGGCCGCGGCCGGACGGTTGTTATAGCCGCTGGACATGGCGCCCATGGCGTCGAACAGGTTGGACAGGGTCCAGTCCAGCTCCTCGCAGCCCCCGGCGAAGACGATGTCCTGCTTGCCGAACTGGATCTGTTCGGCGGCGGCGCCGATGCAGTGGGTGGAGGTCGCGCAGGCCGAGGAGATCGAATAGTTGATCCCCTTCATCTTGAACCAGGTGGACAGCACCGCCGAGGGGCCCGAGCACATGGCCTTGGGCACGGCGAAGGGGCCGATCCGCTTGGGTCCCTTTTCCCGGGTGGTGTCGGCGGCCTGGACGATGGCGCGGGTGGAGGGGCCGCCCTCGCCCACGATCAGGCCGGTACGCTCGTTGGAGACCTCGGCCTCGGTCAGGCCGGAATCAGCGATCGCCTGTTCCATGGCGATGTGGGCATAGGCGGTGCCCGGCGCCAGGAACCGCGCGGCGCGGCGGTCGACCAGGCCTTCCCAGTCGATCTTGGCCGTGGCGTGAACCTGACAGCGGAATCCAAGCTCGGCGTATTCCGGCGCGGCGACCACGCCGGACCGGGCTTCGCGCAGGGAGGCCGTCACCGAATCGGCGTCAGAGCCGATGGATGAAACGATTCCCAGGCCAGTGACCACAACACGCCGCATGCGACTTCTCCCTTAAGGCCTGGCCTTCACACCAGGTCCTTGGCGTCGAACAGGCCGACGCGCAGATCCTTCGCCTCATAGATGGGATTTCCATCGGCTTCCATGACACCATCGCCGACTCCCATGACCAATTTTCGCATGATCACGCGCTTCAGGTCGATTTTGTAGGTGACCAGCTTGATCTTCGGGGTCACCTGGCCGGTGAATTTGACCTCGCCGACCCCAAGGGCGCGGCCGCGGCCGGGGGCGCCGGACCAGCCGAGGAAGAAGCCCACCAACTGCCACATGGCGTCCAGGCCCAGGCATCCGGGCATGACCGGATCGCCGATGAAGTGGCACTGGAAGAACCACTGGGCCGCCTCGATATCCAACTCGGCGCGGACATAGCCCTTGCCATAGGCGCCGCCGGTCTTGGTGATCTCGACGATGCGATCGAACATCAGCATCGGCGGGGCGGGCAATTGCGCGTTGCCCGGGCCGAACATCTCGCCCCGGCCGCGGGCGAGCAGGTCTTCGCGGCTGAACTGATTCTGTTCGAAGGGATTGGCGGCGTAACGGGTTTCAGCGCCCAGGGTCATGGCGATCTCGTCGGATGCCGGGCCTTAAGCCCGCGGGATTTGGCGCGACCACGACCGGAGCGGTCGTGACGAACGGGAGCGGAGGGTTAGCACATTGCCCTTAAACGCCTCAACGGCATTGCGGCGTCTCCGCCACGCCCCAAAGACCGTCAACGGCGGCCCAGCCCGAGGCCGCGCCCACCTTCACCTTGCACCACCCCCCCGCGCAATGGTCCAGGCTGGCCAGGGCGCGGGAGGCCAGATAGGCCACCACAGGGGCGTCAGCCCGGGGAGACTTGCGGATCGGCGCCGGATCGGCGCCGGCGCGCATCACCGAGCGGCGTCCATCCGTCGTGCGGCGATGCACCCAGGACAACCCCCCGTCCGGATCACAGATTCGCCGCCAGTCCCGGGTTTCGGCCACCACCTGAACCGGCAGGCCCTTGGTGTGATAGACCCACAGCAGGCGGTGATCGTCGCTGGGGCCGGAGCGCGCGTTCACCGCGTCGAACTTCAGCACCACATAGCGGGGAACCGGCAGGCCGGAGGGGGTTTGGGGGGCTTTGTCCGTCGGCGGCGCTCCGGCCCCGGCGGAGCAGGCGCCGGCCAGGATGGAGGCGATCAGCACGGCGCCCGCGATCACCGGTCCCCGGACACCCGCAAGAATCATTCGGCCTAACCCCTTTTAAGCTTCCCAAGGCGTTTGCCTTGGCCCTGTGATCGCCCTTTGCTACAAGCGCTGGCGGATCGGGCCAGCGCCCGCTTCGTTTCAGTGTCTCACAGACAGGCCCCTTTTCAGACCCCCGCATGGCCGCCCGCAAGCCGAAAGTCGTCGTCACCCGTAAACTGCCCGACCCTGTCGAGGCGAGATTGAGCGAGCTGTTCGAGGCTGTGCTCAATCTGGACGACCACGCCTTCAGCCAGGACGAGCTGATGGCGGCGGTGGCTGACGCGGACGTGCTGGTGCCCACCATCACCGACCGCATCGACACGCGGGTGCTGGAGGCGGCGGGGCCGAACCTGAAGCTGGTGGCCAATTTCGGCGCCGGGATCGACAATATCGACGTGCCCGCGGCCAACGCTCGGGGGGTGACCGTGACCAACACCCCCGGCGTGCTGACCGAAGACACCGCCGACATGACCATCGCCCTGATCATGGCCTCCGCCCGGCGGCTGGTGGAGGGCGCCAACCTGGTCCAGGCCGGCGCCTTCGCCGGATGGGCGCCCACCTGGATGATGGGCAAGCGCCTGAAGGGCGCCAAGCTGGGGATCATCGGCATGGGCCGGATCGGCCAGGCCGTGGCCCGCCGGGCCCGCGCCTTTGGCCTGGAGGTCCACTACCACAACCGCAAGCCCGTCGGTCCCCGGATCGAGGAGGAGCTGTCGGCGACCTATTGGGATTCCCTGGACCAGATGCTGGCCCGGGTGGACATCGTCTCCCTGCACTGCCCGCATACACCGGCCACCTATCACCTGCTGTCGGCGCGGCGGCTGCACCTACTGCAAAAGCACGCCATCATCGTCAACACCGCCCGCGGCGAGGTGATCGACGAGGCCGCCATGGCCAATATGCTGGCCGACGGCGCCCTGGGCGGCGCCGGACTGGACGTGTTCGAGCACGAGCCGGCGATCAACCCCAAGCTCCTGAAGCTGCCCAATGTGGTGCTCTTGCCCCATATGAGTTCGGCCACGGTGGAGGGCCGCATCGAGATGGGGGAAAAGGTCATGATCAACATCAAGACCTTCCTCGACGGTCACCGCCCGCCCGACCGGGTCATCCCGTCAATGCTGTAGGGGGCGCTGGACCCTTAAGGCCCGTCAACTCGTATCTTGCGCGCCGTCATCCTCGGCACGCAGTGTCGGGGATCCATGCCGTGAAGGTTCCGCCGCGACGGGCTTTCAGACTGAATCCCGCGCACAATGACCCGGTTTCGTTCACGGAATGGATCGCCGCAAGCGGCGATGACGGCGATGGGGGATCGAAGGCCGCTGGCGAGCGCCCCCGATCGCCAGGCGTTTCCCCAGCCCTAGCGACGACACCCGCAGCCGTGGCCATGCCCATGACCTCCGCCAACGCCCCCGTGACCGCTCCAGCCGCCATGGATGGAAACCGAGGTCGAGGCTGACGCGAACGCGCTGCCATGGGCGCTGGCCGAGGCGCCAGCATAGCCGCCGCCGGTGACATAGACCCCGCCGCCGCCCCATTCGGTTTCAATGAAGGCCGGTCCCACCCCGCCGCCGCCGGCGAAAAAGCTGTCCCGCAGATGGACTTCCTCCCCGCCGGAATAGGTCACGGGCGCGGAATAGGCCGAGGCGCGGCATCGACCGCAGTCATAGGCGCCGCGCTGGGAATAGGAACCAGACGAATAGCGGTCCTGCGCATAACGCTCGGACCCATAGGCCTCCGACACGGAACCGGCGCGCTCCGAATAGGCGCTGGCCTCGTCCCGGGCGCTGTAGCGGCTATAGCTGTGCTCAGTCCGCGACTGGGACCGCCAGGTCTGACCGCTGGTCCAGGCCTCGTCCTGTTGCTGGGCCAGGGCCGCGGGAGCGGCCAGCAGGGCGGTCAATCCGATCAGGGCGGCGATAAGGCGAGGGCGAAGGGTCATGTCCGGCTCCATCGGAATTAACCGATAGTTAAGGATTAACCGACGCGAAAGCGATGGCTTGCGCCTATCACGGGAAGTTGGCCGATAGCCTCAGAAGTCGATGGCGATACCCTTGCGCTCCCAGTCGCCAAAGCGGGTGGGCTCCAGCCCGGCGGGGCCGCCCAGTTCCTTGGCCCGCTCCGCCTCCTGGGCGGCGGCCTGACGACGCTCGGCGGCCTCCGCCAGGGCGCGGCGGGCCGCATCGCTGAGGGGTTTGCCCGGCGCGGCGTTTTCGGGGGCGTCAGCGTCGGAAGCGGCGTTTTCGAGGGGGTCGATCATAACTCAATTTAGCGCCCCGACCCCGGCGACGCCAAGAGCCAGGCGCCCCACCCGCGACGTGGCGCCCCTTGCCCGCCGCGCGGACGCCCCTTGATTGTCGCGGCGTGAAGCGTCAGGGGTCATGGATGACAAGCTCAAAACCGGGCGGCCCCCGCCGGCCGCAACGCCGCCCCGGGCCGGCCAAGCCCCGTCCCGCCAAACCCCGTCCCGCAGGCGCGCAACCCGATCAGGCCGCCGAGGGGGAAGCGACCCCCATCGAGGGCCTTGAGGCCCGGCGCGCGGCCCTGGCCCTGGTGGCCGGCGCCCTGGATCATCGGGGCGGCCTGGAGGAAGCCTATTCCCGCAAGCCCTTCGCCGGACTGGAACTGCGCGACCGGGCCCTGGCCCGGATGATCGCCATGACCATCCTGCGCCGCCTGGGCGCCATTGATCGGCTGTTGGACGCCAAGTTGCAAAAGGCGCCCCCGGAGGCGGTGCGCATGCTGCTGCGCCTGGGCGCGGCTCAGGCCCTGTTCATGGAAACCCCGGCCTTCGCCGCCGTGGACACCACCGTGCGCCTGGCCCAGGCTGACGGCGCCACCCGCCCCTTCAAGGGCCTGATCAACGCCGTGCTGCGGGGCCTGTTGCGGGAGCAACCGCAAGCCGCCCCCGCCAGTCCGGCGGATGTTGAGGTTCTGGCGCCCAACTGGCTGTTCGCCCGCTGGCGGGCCGCCTATGGCGAGGACGCCGCCCGGCGGATCGCCGCGGTGATCGCCGAGGAGCCCCTGACCGACCTGAGCCTGCGCGATGCCGGAGACCTGCCCGCCCTGACCGCCGCCCTGGAGGCCGAGCCCCTGCCCGGAGGCTCCCTGCGGGTTCCCCGGCGCGGCGACGTGGCCGACTGGCCGGGCTATGGCGAGGGCCAATGGTGGGTGCAGGACGCCGCCGCGGCCATTCCGGCGCGGCTGTTGCACATCAAGGCCGGTGAGACCGCCATCGACCTGTGCGCCGCCCCCGGGGGCAAGACCCTGCAACTGGCCGCCGCCGGGGCCAAGGTCACAGCCCTGGACCGCTCGGCCCAGCGCCTGCGCCGCCTGACCCAGAGCCTGGAGCGCACGGGCCTGACCGCCGAGGTGGCGGCGGCGGAGGCCGAACACTGGAGCGATCCGCGCCAGTTCGACGCGGTGCTTCTGGACGCCCCCTGTTCGGCCACTGGCACCTTCCGCCGTCACCCGGACGTGCTGTGGGGCTCCAAGCCCACCGATATCGCCATGCTGGCCAGGGTTCAGGCCCGGCTCCTGGACGCCGCGGCCAAGCGGACCGCCCCCGGGGGGCGGATGGTCTATTGCGTCTGTTCCCTGGAGCCGGAGGAGGGTGAGGCCCAGGTCGAGGCCTTCCTGGCGCGCACCCCCGAATTCGAGCTTTCACCCATCGCCCCCGGCGAGGGCGGGGCGCCGGAGGGTTCAGTGGCAGAGACTGGGATGCTGCGCATCCTGCCCTATCAGCGGGCCGGGGGCCTGGACGGCTTCTTCGCCGCGCGGCTGGCGCGCAAGAGCTAAGCGGGACGGGTCAGGTCTTGGCGCGGCGCTTGAGGGCCACATAGAGGGCGCCGCCGCCGCCATGGCGACGGTGAGCCTCCGAGACCCCGGCCACCACGTCGCGCAGGGCGGGATCGGCGAGCCATTCGGGGGTCATCCGCCGCAGGACCCCGTCGCCGAGAGAGCCCTTGCCGGTGATCACCAGCACCGCGCGCCAGCCATCCTCGCTGGAGCGGCGCAGAAAGCCGTTGAGCACGGCCCGGGCGCGGTCCTGGTCTAGGCCGTGGAGGTCCAGGCGCGGGCCCAGTTCCTGTTCCTTGGAGATCCGGCGCTTGCGGCCCGGCTCGATGGACTCCAGCGGGCCAGCGCGCCTGGGCGCGGGCCGCGAGATCGGGGCGACCGGCGCCACCGCGGGCAGGGTCTCCTGGGGTGGAGCGCCCGAGGAGGAGGTTGGGGGCGGGGCGCCGGCGGATGGAACATGCCGGCCCGGAATGGGGCGTACCGTGGCCGCGACCTTGGCCCAGATATGGGTCTCCTCCGGTCGCAGCGGCCGTTTCATGGCAGGGCGGAATCGGCCGGGGCGATGGCGTAGAGGCTCAAGGCGTGGCGAACCCGGCCCGCCTCGACGCCCGCCTCCGCGCCGGAGCCCAGATAGAGATCGGCCCGCACGTCACCCTTGATCGCCCCACCGGTGTCCAGAGCCAGGGCCAGGCGCCGATAGGCTGGAAAGGCGCCGGTGAGGCTGGGAGCGGTGGCGTCGATCCAGTAGAGGCCCCCCATGGCGTGCTTGGTGGGGTCCACGGCCAGGGAACGACCGGGGATCAGCGGCAGGCCGGCGGCGCCCACGGGCTCGGCCCCGTCGTCGCTGGCGGTCTTGAAGAAGACATAGCGCGGGTTCTGGCGCATCACGTCATCCGCCTCCGGTCCCCGATGGGCGGCCAGCCAGGCGCGGATCGCGTCCCCGGACAAGCCATCGGCGGGTAGCGCGCCGCGATCACGCAGGACATTGGCGATGCCGACGAAGGGCCGGCCATTGTTGGCGCTATAGACCACCTTCAGCCGCCGGCCGTCCGGCAGCCTGAGCAGCCCCGAGCCCTGGATCTGCAAGAAGAACAGCTCCTCCGGGCGCATCCAGGCCAGGGGCTGGTCGGGGACGGCGGCCTCGATGGCCGCACGGTCCGGATAGGGCAGGAACTGCCCCCCCACGATCCGGCCGCTGATCTTGCGCCCGGCCAGGCCCGGATCGAACAGACCAAGATCGAGGGTGACCAGATCCGCCGGCTTGGGCCGCACCGGGGCTGTGAAATCTCCCCGGCGGGAAGCCCTAGCCTCATATTCCGGGGCGAAATAGGCGGTGAGAAGGCCATGGTCCCCCACCGGCTCGGCGCGGAAATTGGCCTCCAGAAAGCCGCGGGCGTCCGGCTCGGCCAGGGCGCCCATGGAGCGGGCTCGGCGGCACAGGCGCGCCACGGGCGCTTCCTTGGCGGCGGCGCAACCGGCCTCAAAGGCCAGGAGGGCGCCGGCGTGGTCTTCCTCGGCCCAACCACGCAGGTCCGCCAGGTTCATGGACAGATGACGTTCGGAGGGCGGAGGCCCAGGCCTGTTCGGCTCGGCCGGCGGCGCGCGCTCGGGCCTGGAGGTCGCCGGGGCCGGCGCCTGGGGCGCTGGCGGAGGGTTGGAGGCGCAGGCGGTCACCGTCAGGGCGACGGCGACGACGGCCGCGAGACGGGCCCAGCTCATCCGGATCAGGCCTCCGCGGCGTCCACGCGAACCAGGATCCAGTTGGGCTCCCGGCTGGGGGCTGGGCGCTCGAAGGTCCACAGTTCAGCGGTGCGGCGGTCGTCCACCCCCTCGCCCTCGGGGCCCTTGGTGCGGCTGCGCAGCTCGGCCAGAAACCGCACCCGGGCGCGGGCCACGGCGCCGTCGATCTCGGCGTTGTCCAGATCGGCCCGGGCGGGGTGCAGGAACTCCACCGTTTCGGTGCGACCCTCGGCCTCCCGGGCGCTCATGGCCTCGGCGAATCGATCGAACACCTCGGGGGAGACCAGGCGCTTGAGGGTGTCGCGATCACCGGTGGCGAAGGCTCTGACGATGGTTTCATAAACGGTGCGGGCGGCGGTGAGGAAACTTTCCAGGTCGAAGGTTGGGTCGCGCTCGCGCAGGGCCGCCACCAGGGGCGGAACCGGCGTCACGTCGATCGGCGGCGTGACCGGCGAATCAGAGGCCCGGCGAAGGATCGATCGGGCGATCCCCTCCTCCGGCTGCCGGCCGACACGGCGTCCGAGCACGGCGTAGAGCTGGTAGAGCACCACGGCGGCGAGGGCGGCGAGAATCAGCAGTTCCAGAACTTGCACGGTGACACCGATTTCATGTCAGGCGGGGGAAGCCGAGGCGGATCCCCTCCAACCGAACGATTCTATATAGTCCGCCTTGACGGCCGCGTCAGGCGCCGCGTTGCGCCCGCCACCTACGCGTGATAGCAGCGCCCCTTCGAGCCTCCAAGGCGCCCGCGTCCGCAAGCCGGTCCGCGCGCCCAGACACCATGGGACCGTCCCGCATATGACCGACACCGATTCCTTCGGCGGCTCCGGCCTTCCCGATGGCCTGGAAACCACCCCCCCGGGCATGCGCATCCTGGCCCAGTTCATCCGCGACCTATCGTTCGAGAACCCCCGCGCGCCGGAATCGTTGCGCGCCGGCGGCGTCCAGCCCCAGATCGAGCTGGGGGTCGAGATGAGCGCCCGGGCCCGCCCGGACGAGCTGTTCGAGGTCGACCTGAAGCTGAACGCCACCGCCAGGACCAATGGCGAGACCGTGTTCCAGATCGAACTGGTCTATGGCGGCCTGTTCCAGGTGCACGGCGTCTCGGAAGCCGAACTGGAGCCGATCCTGTTGATCGAATGCCCCCGCTTCCTGTTCCCCTTCGCCCGCCGGGTGATCGCGGACCTGAGCACCGAAGGCGGCTTCCCCCCCTTCATGCTCGACCCGATCGACTTCGCCGCGGTCTATGCCGCCCGCCGCGCCCAGGCCGAAAGCCAGCCGATCAGCTACGTCTGATCGGCGAGGCGGCGAATCAGGCCGAAGTCACCACCGCGCCTCCCGGCGAAGGGCGAGCACAGCGGATAGGGGATCAGGCGGCCGAAGGGCTCGCCGGTTGGGCCAGCAGGGCATAGACGGCGTCCACCGAATGGGCTTGGCGCAGCTGTTCCCTCAGGTCCGCCTTGCGCAGCAGCCGCGCCACCCGCGCCAGGGCGCGCAGGTGCTCGGACCCCGCCTCAGGCGGCGCCAGAAGGGCGAACAACAGGTCCACCGGGCGGGCGTCCACGGCGTCGAAGTCCACGGGAGTCTCCAGGCGCACAAACACCCCGCGCATGCGGTCCAGACCCTTCAACCGGGCATGGGGCACCGCCACGCCAGCGCCAACCCCGGTGGAGCCGGCGGCCTCCCGGGCCAGCAGGGCCTCGAGCACCTCACCGGCGTCGAGATCGAATCGGCGCGCGGCCATCTCCGCCACCAGCGAAAGAGCCTGGCGTTTTGAAGACGCGCTGACTTTCGGCGTAATGGCGCGCCGATCCAGCAAACTTTCGATATCCATGAACGCGACGCCCGCAATCCCTTGGCCCATCGTCGGCCCAACAGAGGCCCACGGAGCATTTCAACAACCGACGGCCCCGCCTGGGGATCAGGTTGAGCCTTCGCCGTTGAGCGCCGCCGTGCGCTCTGGGTCGATCCAGCCGATGTTCCCGTCGGGCCGGCGATATACCACCGACAGCCCGCCATGGGCGGCGTTTCTGAACACGATTGTTTGAGATTCAGTCAAGTCGAGCTGCATGACCGCCATGGAAACGGTCATTGTACGGAGCGGCGCCAGGGTTTCGGCTATGACCATGGCCGCGGGTGGGCCATGACCATCGGTCTCGTCCCAATCGTCCTCGACCTCGACATCGTCCGGGGACCTCAGCACATAGAGGGCCGCGGTCTCGGCGGCCTTAGCGGAGGCCTGCACGGTATGGCTCTTGAGCTTGTGCTTGTAACGCCGGATCCGCGCCTCGATCTTATGCAGGGCCGCGTCGAACGCCCCATGGGCGTCGCCGGCCAGTCCATGGCTCTGCAGGTGTTGGCCAGACGCCAGGGTCACCCAACAATCGACCCTGAAGCTGAACCCCTCCTTGCTGACCACGACCTCTGCGTCACCGCCGCGATCGAAATATTTTCCGATGCTTGCGAGCATTTCGTCGGTGACCCGCATCCGCAGGGCCTCCCCGACGTCGACATGTTTGCCGGAGACTTGAACTTGCATGATGGCACTGCAAACCCGGCGGGGGTCCGAGTCAAGCCTTGTCCTTCAGCCCTGCTTACTGACGATCAATAAGCTTCCTTCAGCTGCCGGCGACGCTCGACGGAGGAAGGGATTTTCAGGGCTTCGCGGTATTTCGCCACAGTGCGCCGGGCCACGTCGATGCCGGCCTCGTTGAGGATCTCGACGATGCGGTCGTCGGACAGGACCTGATCGGGCTCGCGCTCACCATCGATCAGGTTCTTGATCTTGTGCCGCACGCTCTCGGCCGAGACGTCCGCCCCGCCGTTGGAGGCGGAAATGGCGGCGGTGAAGAAGAACTTCATCTCGAACACGCCCCGGGGCGTGGCCAGGTACTTGTTGGAGGTGACCCGGCTGACGGTGGATTCGTGCATGCCGATGGCCTCGGCCACGGTCTTCAGGTTCAGGGGGCGCAGGTGCTCCACGCCGAAGGCCAGGAAGCCGTCCTGCTGGCGCACGATCTCGCTGGCCACCTTGAGTATGGTCTTGGCCCTCTGGTCCAGGCTGCGCACCAGCCAGTTGGCCGAGGCCAGGCAATCGGCGACGAAGGTGCGGTCGGCGTCCGAGCGGCTGCCCCCGGCGATACGGGCGTGATAGCGCTGGTCCACCAGCAGCCGCGGCAATGCGTCGCTGTTCAATTCCACATGCCACAGGCCTCCGGGACCCTCGCGAACGATGGCGTCGGGGATGACCGGGGCGCTGGGTTCTCCGCCGAAGCAGGCGCCCGGCTTGGGGGTCAGGGCCCGGATCTCGGCGATCATGTCGCGCAGATCGTCGGCGTCCACCCCGCAGACCTTGCGCAGGCCGGCCATGTCCCGGCGCGCCAGCAGGTCCAGGTTGTCCAGCATGGCGGCCATCGCCGGGTCGCAGCGGTTCTTGTCCTTCAGCTGCAGCATCAGGCATTCGCGCACGTCCCGGGCGAACACCCCGGTGGGCTCGAAGGTCTGCAGGCGGCTCAGCACCCCCTCGACCCGGGCCAGATCGCAGCCCAGACGCTCGGCCGCCTCTTCCAGGTCGGTTCGCAGATAACCGCCCTCGTCCACCCCGTCGATCAGGACCTGGGCGATGGTCCGATCACCCGGATTGAAGCCGGCCACGGCCGCCTGGTCCCGCAAATGCTCGGAGAGGGTCTTGGCCTGGCTCAGAGCCCCTTCCATGCCTTCGCCGTCATTGTCGAAGGAGCCGCCATGCCCGGCCTGGGACCAGTCCACGGCGCCGCCGGTCTGGTAGCCTTCGTCGGCGGGCTCGGCCGCGGGGCGCTCTCCGCTGTCGCGCTCGCCGGGGGTGGCGTCGGAATAGAGGTCGGCGGCCGAGGCGTCCATGTCCGCCGCCCCTTGGGCCTCGGTCATGCGGTCCAGGGCGATCTCGCCGGTCTCGGGGGCGCGCTCAGTGGGGTCGGCATCGACCTCCTGCTCGCGGTCGTCCCGTTGCAGCAGGGGGTTGCGCTCGAGCTCGCCCTCGACATAGGCGTCCAGCTCCACGCTCGACAGCTGAAGCAGCTTGATCGCCTGCTGCAGCTGCGGCGTGATGACCAGTCCCTGGCCCTGCCGGAGTTCTAATCTTGGACTAAGCGACAACGAACGAGCCCCTCCTGGCGCGAATCTTGCGTGCCAATCTAGGGGACGGGTCCCAACCGATTAGTTAATGCCGGACAGGATTCCGAATGCGGCGTCCCGCGCCCGCTCGGAACCTCAGCCGAAACGGTCGCCCAGATAGACCCGGCGCACTTCCGGATCGTTCAGAATCTCGTCCGGCGAGCCCTCGAACAGCACCTCACCCGCATGGATGATCGAGGCGCGGTCAATGATTTCAAGGGTTTCACGAACATTGTGGTCGGTGATCAGGATGCCGATGCCCCGGCCCTTGAGATAGGTGATCACCTCGCGGATGTCGGAGATGGCCAAGGGATCGATCCCGGCGAAGGGTTCGTCCAGCAGCATGAAGTCCGGCTCACTGGCCAGGGCCCGGGCAATTTCGACCCGGCGCCGTTCGCCCCCGGAAAGGGACACCGCCGCGGCGTGGCGCAGGTGGGCGATGCGCAGTTCGTCCAGCAGGTCGCTGACCATCCGCTTGGCCTTGCGCGGATCCTCCTCGCGCATCTCGGCCACGGCCATCACGTTCTGTTCGACGCTCATGCCGCGGAAGATCGAGGCTTCCTGGGGCAGATATCCGACCCCCATGCGGGCGCGCTGATACATGGGCTGGCCGGTGATATCGTAGCCGTCCAGGAAGATCTGGCCATAGTCCACGGCGATCAGGCCGGTGATCATGTAGAAACAGGTGGTCTTGCCCGCCCCGTTGGGGCCCAACAGGCCGGCCACCTCGCCCCGCTTCAGGCGCAGGCTGACCTTGGAGACCACCTGGCGGCCACGGAAGGCCTTGCCGATGGAGGAGGCGTAGAGCCCCTCTCCCAGGCCGTCGATGGCGGCGGGGGCGTCCAGGGTCGCGTCGGCGCTCATCGGGCGAACGCCCCAGAAGCCATCGCCGTGGGGCCGGGCAAAGTCACAATGCGGAACACGGGGTCAGGCGCCGATCACGCGCCGTGCCGGCGGGGCGGCGGGGGGACCGGGGCGGTGCTTTGCCCCGTTTGATCCTGGTAGAAGACCCCACGGACCCGTCCGGATTGGCCGCGCCCCTTGACGTCGGAGACCATGGTGGCCTGACCGGTGTCGGAATTGATAATCAGGCGGGTGCCGGCGATGACGTTCTTGCCCTGGGCGGCCACCACCTGGCCGGTGACCACGATGGTCTTGGCGTCGGCGCTATAGACCGCGTGGTCGCCCTTCACCACCTGACTGGGGGTCACATAATAGACCGCGCCATCAGCCTCCATCCGGTCCAGCGGACCGCAACTGGAGCCGCCGGCCTTACCGCCGGTGACCTTATTGTAGATGTTGATGGTGTTGGCCCGCAGACGGCTGGTTTCCTGCAAGGCCTCGGCGTCCCCGCGCCAGATGGCCAGGCATTGGGCGTTCTGCACCTCCAGTTGGTCGGCGGTAACGTCGACCGGCGCATGGCTCGAGGCGGCCAGCTGCGCGCGCGCGACACTGGGCGCCAGGGACGCAAACGACGACGCCGCCATCAAGAGCGCAAAGGGGACCGTCAGACGGTTCATCAATCGGCTTCCTCGTCTCGCGCCGACCAGGCCGGCGCCGATGTCCTTAGTCCGGTTTAATGATGGAGTGAACATTGCCACTGAAAACGATGCGCCGCCCGTGATCATAAATGCCGTAAGAATCGGCGGTTACAACCCCCGAGGGGCCGGACCCTTCCACCTTGGTCCAGCCATTCACCGTGCTTTGCACCGTATCCACGATCGCCTGTTCGGTCTTGAACCGGTTCCCGGTCCCGTCCGTCATCACCACATTGTGGTCCAGCCGAAGAATATGGGTGCTCTCGCGGTAAACGCCACGGTCGGCCCGGATCTCGCTGGGCTTGAGGGCGTCGGCGTTGAACTGCAGGAACGGCTTGACCAGCTTGATCTGCTGCATGTCGTTGTCGCCGCGGGACGCTTCGGCGGCGCCCAGCACATAGGCCCGGCCGTTGCCGTCGCGGCCGTAAAAGTGAGCGTTGGTCATGTGGATCGCCGCCCCGCTGGCGCGCACGTCGCCCATTCGGCCGATCCAGCCCTTGACCACCACCCAGCCGGTGAGCAGCAGCAGCACGGCGGCCACGCTGATGGGCAGGATGCGCCTCAGGCGCAGGATCAGGCGCGAGCGGCTCCGCCAGGCCAGCATCCGCGCGCGGCGGCGGGCCAGGCGACCCTCGTCGTCGGCGTCCGGGTAGAGGGGGGCCGCGGGGGCGCTCATGGCCCCGCCGTCAGCTGTGGGCGAAGACGTCGGCGTCTTCCCAGCCCGCCAGGTCCAGGCGGGCGCGCCAGGGCAGGAAATCGAAACAGGCCTGGGCGAGTTCCATCCGCCCTTCCCGCTCCAGCATCTCGTCCAGCCGCACCTTCAGCCGGTGCAGGTTGAGCACGTCGCTGGCGGCGTAGGTCAATTGCTCGGGCGAGAGCGTGGCCGCCCCCCAGTCCGAGCTTTGCTGGGCCTTGGACAGCTCCACGCCCACCAGTTCGCGGGTCACATCCTTCAGGCCATGGCGGTCGGTATAGGTGCGGGCCAGCTTGGAGGCGATCTTGGTGCAATAGACCGGATTGGTGGTCACCCCCAGATGCAGGGCGAACATGGCGATGTCGAAGCGGCCGAAGTGGAAGATCTTCAGCACCTTCGGATCGGTCAGCACCCGCTTGAGATTGGGGGCGTCGTAGGTCGAACGATCCAGCTGAACCACGTGGGCGTCGCCGTCGCCGGCGGACAGCTGCACCACGCACAGCGGATCGCGACCGAGGCGCAGGCCCATGGTTTCGGAGTCAACAGCGACGGAGGCGCCAAAGTCGACCGCGTCGGGCAGATCGCCCCTGTGCAGATGAATGGTCACGGTCGGTGACGCAGCTCCGATTTGCATCCCCTCAGGTAGTGAGGGGGCCCCTCCAAAGGAGAGGGGGTGGTGCCCAGGAGAGGACTCGAACCTCCACGGCCGTTAAGCCACTGGCACCTGAAGCCAGCGCGTCTACCAATTCCGCCACCTGGGCCCGATCGTTACCCCGATCAGGAAGGGCCGGACGGATAGGGCGGAAGAACGCGCCCGTCAATGCCCCTTGCGACGCCAAGACAGATTTCCGCACATTGCGTGTGGGAACTGGCTCGGCTATCCCCCCATTTCTGAACGTAGCACGGGGCATCGAGGCGATCTCATGCAAGGCTTGGTGGCGGTTTTTGGCGGCTCGGGGTTCCTGGGCGCCCAGGTGGTTAGGGCTTTGGCCAAGCGCGGACACCGAATCCGCGTCGCAGTTCGCCGCCCCGGACACGCCTATCGCATGCGAATGCTGGGGGATGTCGGCCAGATCGAGATCATCCAGGCCAATGTCCGCGCGCCCCAATCGGTGGCCCGGGCCCTGGACGGCGCCCAGGCCTGCGTCAATCTGGTCGGTGTGCTGCACGAGGGCGGGCGCCAGAAATTTCAAAGCATCCACGCCATGGGCGCGCAAAATGTCGCGGAGGCCGCCGCGGCCGCCGGGGTGACGCGCCTGATCCAGGTTTCCGCCATCGGCGCCGACGCCGATTCGAACGCCAAATACGCCCGCACCAAGGCTCTGGGCGAGGCGGCGGTGCTCAAGGCCTTCCCCGGCGCCACCATTGTTCGCCCCTCGATCGTGTTCGGTCAGGGGGACAGCTTCTTCAACCGCTTCGCCAATATGGCGACGCTCTCGCCGGTCCTGCCTTTGATCGGCGGCGGGGCCACTCGCTTCCAGCCCGTGTTCGTCGGTGATGTGGCCAACGCCCTGGCCAACGCCCTGGCCGATCCCGCCACGGCGGGCAAGGTCTATGAGCTGGGCGGGCCGGGGATCTTCACCTTCAAGGCGCTGATGGAGCTGATCGTCAGGGAAACCGGCCGGCGCCCGATCCTTCTGCCCCTGCCCTTCCCCATAGCCGGCCTGATCGGCGCCGCCGCCGAGCTGACCAGCCTGGTGGGCATAGCCCCGGCCCTGACCAAGGATCAGGTCGAGCTCTTGAAGACCGACAATGTGGTCAGTCCCGGCGCTCTCGGCCTAAAGGATCTCGGCGTGGTTCCGACCTCGGTGGAGGCGATCGTCCCCTCCTACCTGTTCCGCTACCGTCGCGGCGGCCAGTACGCCGACGCCCTGGTCAGCGAGTCCTGAGAGCCGGGGCGCGCCGCGCCCGACGCATTCCCGGTCGACGTCATCGCCGCGCCTGTCGCGGCGATCCAGCCCTGAACGTCTGAGTTCGAGGCAAGGCCGCTCGCCGCCCCAGCGTCAGGCCACCGCTTGTCAGGCCACCGCTTGTCAGGGATGGATGGCCGGGACGGGCCCGGCCATGACGAGGGTAAGGGCGCTGAAACCCGGTTTCAATGAGCCGTCAGATAGATGAAGGCCAGGCCCGCGGCGCCCACGGCGATCCGCCACACGGCGAACAGGGCGAAACCGTGCTTGGCCAGGAAGTCGATGAAGACCTTCACAGCCAGCATGCCCGCGGCGAAGGACACCACAAAGCCCAGGGCGATCAGCCCCGCATGGCTGGTGTCGATCTCGTGGCGGCTCTTCCAGGCGTCCAGGGCGAAGGCGCCGGCCATGGTCGGAATGGCCAGGAAGAACGAGAACTCCGCCGCCGCCCGGCGCTCCACCCCCAAGAGCAGGGAGCCGACGATTGTGGAGCCGGACCGCGACATGCCGGGGATCAGGGCCACGCACTGGGAGATCCCGATCAGGAAGGCGGCCAGGTAGGGGATCCGCTCGGAGCTGGTGATTCGGGTTGGCGGCTTGAAGCGGTCGATCAGGCCGATGGCCACCCCGCCGATGATCAGGGACCAACAGATCAGCTTGGGGCTCTCGAACAGCACCTTCTTGATCACGTCATGCAGGCCAAAGCCCAGCAGCACGGCCGGGACCAGGGCCACCAGGATGCTGATCAAGAATTTCCGGGCCGAGGGGTCCGTGGGCAGGCGCAGCAGCACCCCCCACAGGCGCTGGAAATAGAGCACCACCACCGCCAGGATCGCCCCCAGCTGGATCAGGACGATGAAGGTGTCCCAAAAGCCGTCCGGCAGGCCCAGAAGCATCTTGGCCAGCAGCAGGTGGGCGGTGGACGAGACGGGGATGAACTCCGTGGCCCCCTCGATCAGTCCGAGCAGGATCGCGATCAATCCGTCATGCGCCATGGACGCCAGTCCCTCTTATGATGTCGATGGTCGGGATATAGCCGCCTCGCCCGAAGCGGTCTCACCCTTTCGAGCGCGCATCAGACGGTTTTCGCCTGACGCCTAGCTGACGCTCAATCGAGAACCGGGCCGATATAGCGCGCCCGGGGACGAATCAGCTGGCCGGTCTGGATCTGTTCCAAGGCGTGGGCCAGCCAGCCGGCGCAACGGGCGGTGGCGAACAGCAGGAAGGCCGCGTCCTCGGGCAGGTTCCGGACCGCCGCCAGGGCGGTAAGGGCGTAGTCCACATTGGCCACGGCGCCAGTGGCGGCCTCGGCCCGGCGGCGCACGGCCTCGAACAGGGGCGGCGGCTCAAAGGCGGTCAAGAGCGCCCGCGCCCGGGGATCGCCCCCGGGATAGAGGGGATGGCCAAAGCCGGGGATGGCCAAGCCCTGGGCCAGGCGCCCGGCCACCGCCGCCTCCGCCCCGATCCGCTCGGCTTCCCGGACAAAGGCCTCGACCCGGGCGGCCATGCCCCCGTGCAGAGGCCCCGACAGGGCGGCGAGGCCGGCCAGGGCGGAGGCCGCCAGGGAGGCCCCGGTGGAGGCGGTCACCCGAGCGGCGAAAGTGGAGGCGTTGAGCTCATGATCGGCCAGCAGCACCAGGGCCCGGCGAATCAGCTCGGCGCCGGCCTCATCCTGACTCCAGGCGGCGGCGAGGCGCTGATGGATCAGCCCGCCATCCGTCGCCCCGGCCACGGCGTCGGCGAAGGCGTCCAGCAGACCCGCCGCCTCCGCCGCCAGGGCGATGGGGGCCCGGCCCCTGGCGGGCGCGTCCGCCCCGGCCCGGGCGGCCAGGGCGGCGAAGGCCCGGGCCCGACCCGTGACGCCATCCGCCCGAGGCGCCTTCAGCCGTCGCTTGAGCGACACCCCATCTCCGCCCCGCAGCAACCGCGCGATGCTTTCCAGGCTTTCCCCGACCGCCAGGGTCTCGGCGTCCCGGCCACGATAATAGAGCCGTCCATGGCGCACAGTGGTGATGGCCGAGGCCAGGACAGGTTCGCCCCAGGCGATGGCGTCCTGCGCCACCAGGGCCGGCTTGCGCCCCCTCGCCTTGCGCACGGCCAGCCGGGCCACGTCCTCGGCCCGATAGAGGCTCTTGCGGGGATCTCCGGCGTCGGGCCGGGCCTCGATCCGGCCCCGGCTGACATAGGCGTAGAGGGTCTGGGGCCGCACCCCAAGTCGCGCCTGGGCCTCGCCAGCGGTCAGCCACTCGGTCATGGACATCAACATTGATTCACTTGATCAAGATTGACGATATTAGACGTCGGGAAGATTTGAAGCGAGTATTTTTCGCAAAGGAGAGCTTCCCATGTCCGATGGCCTTGAGGGCGTGATCGCCGCCGACACCGTGCTGTCCGAGGTGGACGGCGAGGCCGGGCGCCTGGTGATCCGGGGGCGGTCCCTGGACGACCTGTCGGGCCATGCCCGGTTCGAGGAGGTGGCGGTGCTGCTGTTCGACGGCTTCTTCGAGAACCTGCCGGATCAGGCCGCTTTCGACGCCGCCCTGGGCGCGGCGCGGGTTCAGGTGTTTGAGCAGACCCGCGCCCTGGATTCGGTCCTGAACGCCCTCAGCCCGATCGAGGCGGTGCGCGCCCTGATGGCCCGCCTGCCGGACGGTGACGACCTGCCCACCGCCCTGCGGCTTCTGGCCGCGCCGGCGGTGTTCGCACCGGCCGTCATCCGCGCGGGACAAGGCTTGGCGCCCATCGCCCCGGACGCCGGCCTGACCCAGGCCGCCGACATGCTGCGTATGACCAAGGGCCATACCCCCACCCCCGCCGAGGCCGGCGCCCTGGACGCCTATCTGGTCACGGTCTGTGACCATGGGCTCAACGCTTCCACCTTCGCCGCGCGAGTGGTGGCCTCCACCCGGGCGGGCCTGACCTCGGCCGCCCTGGCCGGGATCAGCGCGCTCAAGGGCCCGCTGCACGGGGGCGCTCCGGGGCCGATCATCGAGATGCTGGACCAGATCGGCCGGCCGGATCAGGCGAGGGCCTGGATCGAGGCGGCCCTGGACCGGGGCGAGCGGCTGATGGGCTTTGGCCACAGGATCTACCGGGTGCGCGACCCCAGGGCCGACGCCCTCAAGCGGGCGGTGCGGATCCTGGGAGAGGAATCCGGCGCCCTGCCCGGCCGACTGGCCTTCGCCGAGGCGGTTGAACAGGCGGCCCTGGACATCCTCAAGGCGCGCAAACCCGACCGCTCCCTGCAAACCAATGTGGAGTTCTACACCGCCCTCCTGCTGGAAAGCCTGGCCTTCCCGGCGGACGCCTTCACCTGCGTCTTCGCCACGGGACGCATGGCCGGCTGGATCGCCCACGCCCGGGAACAGGTGGCGGGAGGCCGGCTGATACGCCCGCAGTCCCGCTATGTGGGCCCCGAGCCACGGATCGCCGCCTGAGACCCCGCGACCCGTAAATCTGGTTTAGGCCACAGCGATTCCGCGCCCGCTAGAAACCTTGCCTCAACACACCGGGGCTAGGTTGCCTCACGGTTGAATGAGGAAGGCTCGCGGCTTTGAAGATCGATATCGTTCGACCCAGCCAGCTGTCGAAAACGGACGCCGCCGCCTGGACCGCCCTGCAAGGGGTGGACCCGGCGCTGGACAGTCCGTTCTTCGCCCCCGGCTGGGCCGAGGCGGTGGAGCGGGCCCAGGGCGGCGAGCGCTCCGGAACCCGGATCGCCCTGATTGAGGACGATTCCGGCCAGCGGGCCTATTTCCCCTTGCGTCTGCGCGGCCCCACCGCCATGCCCGCCGGCGCCCCCATGTGCGACTATCAGGGCCTGGTGGCCGCCCCGGAATTCAGCCTCGACGCCCGGCGCCTGGTGGGCGCCCTGGGGGTCGACCGGCTGGACTTTTCCCAGATGCTGGCCGACCAACCGGTGTTTTCCCGCTATCTGCGCGGCCAGGAAACCTCCCGCGCGGTGGACCTGTCCGGCGGCTATCAGGCCTATGCGGCCGAGCGCAAAGCCGCCGGCTCGGGCCTGATCAAGGACCTGGACAAGCGCCGCCGCAAGGCCGAGCGCGAGGTCGGGCCGGTGGTGTTCGAGGCCTATTCCCGCTCCCAATCGGCCTTCGAGAAGCTGGTGGCCTGGAAGCGCGAGCTGATGCGCGCCACCCACCAGACCGACATCTTCGAGGCCGGATGGCCGCTTCGCCTGCTCAGCGAGATGTTCGCCAGCCGCGACCCGGATTTCGGCGGGGTCCTGTTCACCCTCAGCATCGGCGACCGGGTGGCGGCCGCCCATCTGCATCTGCGCGGGCGCCACACCATCCATGCCTGGATCATCGGCCACGACAGCGCCGCCGACCGGTTCTCTCCAGGCCTGCTGCTGTTCCAGGACATCCTCAAGTGGATGGACACCACCCCTTACGCCTATCTCGACTTTGGCGGGGGCGACTATCGGTTCAAGCAGCAGTTCGCCAATGCGGGCCGCCAGATCGGCCACGGCTTCGTCGGACGCCCCTCCCCCGCCACCCTGATCCGGGCGGCGGAATACGGCCTGCGCCAGGCCGCCGAACAGATGCGCCTGGGGCGGATGTCGGACCTGCCGGGCAAGGCCATGCGCCGCCTGGACCTGTGGCGCGGCCTCAACTGAGGCGGCTTTTGCCTCTGGGACTGATTTCGGCTATTGCGCCCCATCCTCCCGCCGGACACGGGCGGGGCTTTTCTCGCCGGTTCTCAAATCCATGACCTTGACCTTCGCCCAGATCGAAGCCGCCGCCGAGCGGCTCGCGGGGCATATCGAACGCACCCCCTGCCGCCATTCCAAGACCCTGTCCAAGATCACGGGGGCCGAGGTGTGGGTGAAGTTCGAGAATCTGCAATTCACCGCCGCCTATAAAGAGCGCGGGGCCCTCAACAAGCTGTTGCAGCTGACGCCGGACGAGCGCCGCCGGGGCGTGATCGCCGCCTCCGCCGGCAACCACTCCCAGGGCCTGGCCTTCCACGCCCAGCGCCTTGGGGTGCCGGTGACCATCGTCATGCCCCGCTCGACCCCGTTCGTGAAGGTGCAGCAGACCCGGGACTTCGGCGCCGAGGTGGTGATCGACGGAGAGGGCTATGACGAGGCCCAGGCCGTGGCCATGCGTCTATGTAACGAGCGCGACCTGACCTTTGTCCATCCGTTCAACGACATCGAGGTCATGGCCGGCCAGGGCACCATCGCCCTGGAGATGCTGCAGGACGCCCCGGACCTGGAGATCCTGCCCGTGCCCATCGGCGGCGGCGGGCTGATCTCGGGGGTGGCCACGGCGGCCAAGCATATCTCCCCCGACATCCGAGTCTTTGGCGTCGAGCCGGCCAGCTTCCCCTCATTCACCGCCCGCATCCGCGGCATGAACACCCCCAACGCCGGCCAGACCATCGCCGAGGGCATCGCCGTCCGGCGAGTGGGGGACCTGGGCTACGCCATCGCCCGGCCCCTGATCGAAGAGGTGCTGCTGGTGGAGGAGCCCTTCTTCGAACGGGGCATCGCCCTCTACTGCAATGTGGAAAAGACCGTGGCCGAGGGCGCTGGCGCGGCCTCCCTGGCCGCTCTGCTGGCCTATCCGAGCCTTTTCAAGGACCGCAAGGTCGGGTTGATCCTCACCGGCGGCAATATCGACACCCGCCTTCTGGCCTCGGTCCTGACCCGGGAATTGGTCCGCGACCAGCGGCTGGTGTCCCTGAAGATCATCGGCGATGACCGCCCGGGCCTGCTGGCCAATGTCTCGGCGGTGATCGGGACCATGGGCGCAAATATCATCGAGGTGGCCCACAACCGCCTGGCCCTGGACGTGCCCGCCAAGGGCGCGGAGTTCGACATCATGATCGAGACCCGGGACGCGCGGCACACCGATGAAATCGTCGAGGCCCTGCGAGAAAAGGGCTATCCGCCCCGCCGCATCTGACGTTTTCTACCCTGATCTGAATTTTTTCGGGAGGCTCCCATGACCCGCCACCTTCTCGTCGCCCTTGGTCTGGTGATCGGTCTCACCGCCTGCGCACCCCACTCCAAGGCCGCCCAGGACAACCTGCAGGCCTCCAATAGCTTCTTGGCCACCAACGCCAAGCAGCCGGGGGTGGTCACCCTGCCGGACGGCCTGCAGTACAAGATCGTCACCAGCGGCCCCGCCGACGGCCCGCATCCGAGCCCCGCCGACGAGGTCAAGGTCCACTACGAGGGCAAGCTTTTATCGGGCACGGTGTTCGACAGTTCCTTCGCCCGAGGCCAACCGGCCAACTTCCCGCTGCAAGGGCTGATCCCGGCCTGGATCGAGGCCCTGCAAAAGATGCGGCCCGGGGATGAGTGGCTGCTCTATGTGCCGCCGGCCCTCGGCTATGGCGACCAGGAAAGCGGCCCGATCCCGGCCAACAGCGTGCTGGTGTTCCGCATCCGCCTGATCGGCGTCCTGCCCCATCCGGGCGGAACGGTGATGGGGTAGGGATAGCTCATCCCCCTCATTCCCGCGCGGGAATGAGGGGGATCGGGATCAGACCGCCGCGGAGACGCCGGTTTCGTTGAGCCATTCCAGGATCTTCTGCTTGGGCATGGCGCCGACCTTCATCGCCGCCATCTGGCCGCCACGGAACAGCATCATGGTCGGGATGCCGCGCACGCCGTAACGGGACGGGGTGGTCGGGCTTTCCTCGATATTGATCTTGGCCACGGTGACCACGTCGGCCAGCTCCTCGGCGATCTGCTCCAGAGCCGGGGCGATCTGCTTACAGGGGCCGCACCACTCGGCCCAGAAGTCCACGAGGACGGGTTTTTCGGCCTGAAGCACATCGTGCTCGAAGGTTTCGTCGGTGACCTTGACGGTGCTCATGAGAGCCAAGTCCTTTTGATTTTCAATTTTGCGCCGCGACCGGGGCTTCGGACAGGGCATCTAATCAGAGGCGCCCCCAGGATCAACCTTCCGCACCCAGAGAGGCGAGCGTCTCGGCGATGATCTTTTCTGGAACGGCCATCAGCTTTGGTCCGTCGGTCCACACCAGGGCCGCCTCGATCCGCCGTCCGGGAAACACCTCTCCCAAGACCGCGGCATAGACCGACATCTGCACCAGATAGGCCCGGTCGGCGTCCTCCACCCGGTGCGGTGCGGGGCGATTGGTCTTGTAGTCCACCACCAGCACCCGGTCGGCCTCGATCACCAGCCGGTCGATCCGGCCCGAGACGGTGAGGCCCGGGGGCAGGGCCGCGGCCCCGCCGGCGATGGCCACCTCGGCGCGAGAGGCCGGGCCGAACACCGCGGCGAACCGCTCGTCCTCCAGCACCGTCAGGGCCGCGCTGGCCATTTCCTCCCGCTGCTCCGGCGTCAGGTCCGGCTCCCGCCGCAAAAGGGTCAGGGCCGCGTCGGGCCGCTCGGCGGGATCGAGGTCCGGCAGCAGTTGCAGGAGCCGGTGGATCAGCACCCCCCGCCGATAGCGCCCCAGGCCCAGACGCTCGGCCAAGGGGGAGCTTGACGGCCCGCGCTCGCTCTCGGCCAGGGTCGAGGGAGAGGCGTAGCGGGCCAGTTTCGAGGGCGCCGCCGCCAGGCGCCGGGCCCAGTCGGGCAGGGAGGGCAGGGGCGGGGCCACCTGGGCCGCCATGGCCGGGGCGACGATCGGATCGGCGCCGAAGCGCAGGATCTGGGCCTCACCCTCGCTCACCGTCCGCGCGCCCTCGGCGATGGGCGGGCGCGCAAAGGCCCGGGCGACGAAATCGCACCAGCTGTTTTGATAATACTGGTTGGCGGTCTTGACCCCGCAGACCACCAGCCGGTCCCGGGCCCGGGTCAGGGCCACATAAAGCAAGCGCAGGCTTTCGCCCCCCGCCGCCGTCTCGCGGCGGTCCCGGGCGAGGGCGGAGGCGGAGCAATCGTCGGCCTTGCGCGGCGCCCACAGATAGCCGCCGCCCTCGGCGTCCAGCAGGGGACCGCCCATGGCCCTAGCCGCCGTGGTGGTGTCCGGCAGGAACACGATCGGCGCCTCCAGGCCCTTGGCCCCGTGCACGGTCATCACCCGCACCTCGCCCCCATCCCGGCCCGAGGTGTCCTCCTGCTCGCGCTTCACCTCGATCTCGCTGGCGGTCATGGCGTCCAGGAACCGCTCCAGGCCGTGGACCCGGCTGCGCTCCAGGCTGAGCGCCTGAC
Source organism: Caulobacteraceae bacterium (assembly GCA_031291685.1). Taxonomy (GTDB): domain Bacteria; phylum Pseudomonadota; class Alphaproteobacteria; order Caulobacterales; family Caulobacteraceae; genus Poindextera. The sequence goes on from JARLIP010000142.1 coordinate 25,938, forward strand.
CAAGGAAGGCGTCGAGGGCGTCCTCCGCCTCCCGGCCCAGCCGGGTCAGGATGCGGGCGCGCATGGAGCGGCCCTCCGGGTCGAGGCGGGTCAGCACGCGGCTATAGAGATCGAAGGGCGAGCGGCGGCGGGTCTCGCCCATCACCCAGGTCAGGAAATCCAGGGCCCGGCCCCATTCCACCCGCTCCTGCGCCCGCCGGCCCAGGGCCGCCCAGAGGGAGCCGCCCCGCTCGTGAGCCAGGTCGAACAGGCTGGCCTCGTCCACCTCGCAGAACGGGCTGCGCAGCAGGGCCGCCAGGGTCAGGTCGTCCTCGGGGAACAGGGAAAAGCGCCCGAGCGCCATCAGATCCTGAAACACCACATGGTCCGACAGCATCAGCCGGTCGGCGCCGCCCACGGCCACCCCCTCGCGCTTGAGGGCGCGGATGATCTCGTGGAACAGGCCCCGGCGGCGGCGCACCAGGATCAGGAAATCCCCATAGCGGGCCGGGCGCAGGGCGCGGGTCTCGCGGTCCAGCACCGCCTCGCCCCGGACCACCGTCCCCTTGATCGCCTGGGCGATGCGGCGGGCCAGCTTCTTGTTGGCGCTTTCCGGCGGCTCGCTGTCCACCGGAACCCAGGGGTCCCGCTCTTCGTAGGGCTCGCTTTCCTCCAGGGGCCACAGGTCCACGGCGCCCAGGCCTCCGTCGCGGCGGGCGATGTGGCGGATGGGTTCGACGCTCGGCCCCTCGGCTGGGCGCAATCCCGCCGCCGCTTCGGGATCGGCGAACACCGCATCGACAAAACTCAGCACCTCCGGGGTCGAGCGCCAGCTGTCCACCAGGGGCACCCGGCGAAAGGGCTGGCCCGCCGCCGTGATCCGCTCGGCGTTGGCGCCGGCTTCGGCCAGGAACCGTTCGGGGGCGGCGCCCTGGAAGGAATAGATCGACTGCTTTTCGTCCCCCACGGCGAACAGGGTGCGTCGGCGCGGGGTCTCCCCAGCGAAGAACTCCTCGGTCAGGGCGCCCAGGATCTCCCACTGGTCGGGCGCCGTGTCCTGGGCCTCGTCCAACAGGATGTGGTCGATGCCACCGTCCAGCTTGTAGAGCACCCAGGCTGCGTCGGCCCGCACCTTGAGCAGCTCATAGGTGCGGGCGATCAGGTCGCCGAAGTCCAGGCCGCCCACGGAGGCCTTGGCCCCCTCATAGAGCTGGGCGTAGGTGAGGGCTAGGCTCAGGGCATGGACCGTGTCCCGGGCGATGCGGGCGGCCTTGACCCGTTCGACGGTATCCCAAAGCCGGCCCTGCTGGTCCTTCAGCCACTCCACCACCGCCGGGGCCACAGCCTTGGTGCCCATCCGCGCCCGGGGCTGGCCGGTCTGGGTGCTGAACACCTTCCAGATCTCGGAAAAGGGGCTTTCGGGGCCAAGGGCGCGCATGGCGGCCCCCATGGGCTGGTCGGTGGCCGCGCTGCCCCCGTCCAGGGCCTCGGCCGCCCGGGCCCAGGCGGACCAGTCGATCCCCGCCACGGCCCGGGCCTCCAGCGCCTCGGGCTGGGTCGGCTCATCGAAGCCGCACCGTTTCCAGACATCGGCGCCGAAGCCGATCCCTTCGCAGGCGGCCACATAGGCCTCGATCCCCGCGCGCTTGGCCTCGAAGGTATCAAACATGGCGATGAAGCCGCGCCAGTCCAGCTCCACGGAAAAATGCCGATAGGCCCGGGCCACCGGCCCCAGGGGAGCTTCGCGCACGAACTGCGCCACGCTGTCCCGGGCATGGGCCGAGATGTCGGCGGCGGCCTGGTCCTCAAGCACCTGGAAGCCTGGCGAGACCCCGGCCTCCAGGGGAAACCGCCGCAGCAGCTTTTCGCAAAAGGCGTGGATGGTCTGGATCTTCAAGCCCCCCGGGGTCTCCAGGGCGCGGGCGAACAGGGCGCGGGCGTCGGACAGGTTGTCGGGGCTTTCGTCCAGGTCCCCCAGCTTGGCCGCGAGGACGTGGTCTTCCATCACCGCCCAGTCGCCCAGCTCGTCGAACAGGCGCCGTTGCATCTCCGCCGCGGCGGCCTTGGTGTAGGTCACGCACAGGATCGTCTCGGGCGCGGCCCCGCGCAGCAGCAGCCGCGCCACCCGCTTGACCAGGGTCGAGGTCTTGCCCGAGCCGGCGTTGGCGGTGACGAACACCGAGGCCGTGGGATCGGAGGCCAGGACCTGGGGCTCGGCGCGCAAGGAAAGGACCTCGCTCATTCCCCACCCCCTTC
>JARLIP010000019.1 GCA_031291685.1 Caulobacteraceae bacterium
ACGTCGACTATCCCGACGCCCCGGTCATCCGCGTTGTGATGGACAACCTCTCAACCCATTCCGCCGGTGCGCTTTACGACGCCTTCCCCGCACCGGAGGCCCGACGGGTGCTGAAGCGACTGGAGTTCCACCACACGCCCAAGCACGCCAGCTGGCTGAACATGGTCGAGATCGAAATCGGTGTCCTGCGCAGCCAGTGCCTCGACCGTCGTATCGACAGCAAAGACATGATCATCGCCGAAGTCGCGGCTTGGGAGCAGCGCCGAAACGCCGACGGCGCCCAGATCCAATGGATGTTCACCACTGAAAAGGCCCGCGAAAAGCTCCGCAAAGCCTATCCCGTCAAAGAGTCATAATCTCTGTGCCGCGACACTAGTCGGCCGGCGTTTGTCGCCGCCTCCCAAGCGGATGAGGCTGCCCTTGCGCCTGGCGCTGCAACTTGCGCCGCACTCAACCGCGGGCGACGCATCGACAAGGTGACGCCCTCGTTCGGGCCGGCGTTCCGGACCCCCACAGATCGCCTGTCCATCACCTCACGTGGAGGCGTTTGGCGTTGCTGATTATGGGCGCGCTTGGACGGAGAGCCCCTGGAGCCATAAACACCCGCGTCCAAACCCTGAGCGATGTGGTCGCCTCGGACTGTTGCGAAGCCTAGAGCATGATGCGATCAGACAGAATCGTCTGATCGCATCATGCTCTAGACTCAAAAAGTTAGAGCGCGTTTCGTCCGAAAACCGGTTCCCACTTTTCGGAACGCGCTCTAGCCCCAAAGTCGCTGTCCGGTTTCCATCTGTGGTCACAAGTCCACCGTTGGCGCGTCCGCGCCGCTCGAAAGCGATGGACAAGGGCCGCCCTTTCCGATCATCGCCTGGGTCCTTGTTTGCCGGGTGGGCGCTCCTGAAACCGGTCATTCCAAACGTGAAAGCGGGTGGTGTGCCGTCATTGCCAGCAGGTCGTGGGCTCAGGCTCTCTTGATCATGCTGTATCGCTCGACGGTCCGCCGCGAATCGAGATCTCCGCCGACACGGTAAGAAGCATTGGATCGAGGTCGAAGCTTCTGGGTGCGCTCCATCGTACGACCATATCGGCCGATGGAGCGCTAAAGACGGCGACACGAGTTCGGTCTTTTGAACCAGAATGGCTCCCTGGACAGGACTCGAACCTGTGACAAGTCGGTTAACAGCCGACTGCTCTACCAACTGAGCTACCAGGGATCAGCAATCGCTGAAGGAGGGCGGCTATACGATGGCGCGGCGGCGGGATCAAGCCCGTTTGACGCCTGGGCTGTGGAAGAAAAAGCAGCCCGGCGCGGGGCCGGGCTGTTCAAGTTCGGTAATGGTGGGATGTCTTCAAGGAAGACACCCATAGGCTCGGTGATTGTGGTTAACGCGGTCCTAACAAGCGCGACATTCGGCAGTCACAATGTCACGATGAATTTGACAGAAAATTAAATAGAAACAACGGGATGATCGAGTGTCTCATCGGGATGTCACGGCGTTAAAATCACCCGGCCCACCGCCGCGCGGCTTTCGATATAGGCGTGGGCCTGGGCGGCCTGGGACAGGGGGAATTCCCGGTCGATGACCACGGCCAGATCACCCTTGGCGGCGTCGTCTATCAGGGCCTGAATATTATTGTGCACCCGGTCGGTTGTGATCTCGGCGCCGAGGAAAACCCCTGACAGGGAACGGTTTCCGCCCATCATGGAGGCGACGTCCACCACCATGGGCTCGCGTCCGGCGGCGCCCACCATCGACACCCGGCCGCGATAGGCGAGGGACAGGATAGAGCCTTGCAGGGTGGGGCCGCCGACGGAATCGACCACCAGATTGGCTCCCTGATTGTTGGTCAGGCGCATCACCGCCTTGGGAACCTCGTCGGTGCGGTAATTGATTCCATGATCGAGCCCGAGGGGCTTGAGGGCCTCCAGCCGCGAATCGCTGGAGGCGGTGGCCAGCACTGTGGCCCCGGCGCGCTTGGCCAGCTGGATCGCCGCCACGCCCACGCCGCTGGCGCCGGCCTGGACCAGGACGGTCTCGCCGGCCTTCAGGCGACCGAACTCGAACAGGCAGTCGTGGGCGGTGCCGAAGGTGACGGGAATCACGGCGGCCTTGCGCACGTCGAAGCCGTCGGGGATCGGCCAGCAGTTGCGGGCGGGGACGGCGCGCAGCTCGGCGTGGGAGCCGAAGGCGTCCACCGTGGCGACCTTCTGGCCCACCCGCAGATGGGTGACCTCGGCGCCGACCTCGATGATCTCGCCGGCGGCCTGATAGCCGACGATGTGCGGGCGGGTGACCAGGGCGCCGCCCTGGCGGTTGAGGGTGTCGCCGCCCTCAATGCTGATGGCCTCGACGCGGATCACCACCCCCTTGGGGTGGCAGACCGGATCGGCGACGTCCTCGTATTTCAGGACGTCCGGCGATCCGGTCTCGTAATAGACGGCGGCTTTCATGGTCTCGCTCCCTGAGTGTTGACAGACTCAGTAGCGAATTTAAACGGACTCGGAAACCAGGGACGCTGGCAAGGGGTCAGGGCGCCAGCAGGCCCGTGGGCATGGCCCCGACCACCGAGGCGGTCATGCAGGTGGCCAGGAAGCCGGCCAGCATGGCTTTCCACACCAGGCCCATGATCTCCTCCCGCCGGTTGGGCGCCAGGATGCTGTAGCCAGCCACATTGATGCCCACCGAGGCGATATTGGCGAAGCCGCACAGGGCGTAGGTCATGATCATCCGGCTACGGTCGGACAGGGCCGCGGGCGCCACGTGGCTCATGCGGATGAAGGCGCTGAACTCAGTCAGGACCAGCTTGACCCCCAGGAGCTGACCGGCGGTGGTGGCCTCGGCCTTGGGTATGCCGATGGCCCAGGCCAAGGGAGTGAAGATCGCCCCCAGGATCCGCTCGATACTGATCGGCGCCCCCGCCCAGGCGGGCAGAAGTCCAAGCAACTGGTCCAGCATGGCCACCAGAGCCACGAACACCACCAGTGTGGCGGCTACGTTCAGGACGATGTTGAGGCCGTCTCCGGTGCCCTTGATCACCGCGTCGATGGAACTGCCATAGACCTTCTCTCCGGTCTTGGGATCGAAATCGACCTTCGATTCGATCGGGTCGGGGGGTACGATGATCCGGGCCAGCAGGACGCCGGCGGGGGCGGAGATGATCGAGGCGGTGAGCACGTGGGCGGCGGCGCTGGGCAGCACACCCTTCAGGATCACCACATAGGCCACCATGGTCGAGCCCGAGACGCAGGCCATGCCCACGGTCAGCAGCATGAAGAGCTCGGAGCGGGTCAAGAAATCCAGATAGGCGCGGATGAAGATCGGCCCCTCCACCTGGCCCATGAACACCGTGGCCGCCGCCGCCAGGGCCGGGGGGCCGCGCAGGCCCAGGGTCCTCTGGAACAACAGGCCAAAGCCCTTGGCGATCCATTTGAGGATCTTCCAGTGCCACAGCAGGGCCGACAGGGCGCAGACCACCAGAATCACCGGCAGGACGTGGAAGGCCAGGATGAACAGCCCCCCCGGCGCGTTGACGAGATAGGGCTGGGCGGCGGGATCGCCGGCCAGGAAGCCGAACACGAAGGCGGTGCCCGCATTGGCCGCGGCGCCCAGGGCGTCGACTCCCTTGCCCACGGTGCGCAACACCCCTTGGGCGGCGGGAACGGCGAACAGAAACAGGACCAGGGCCACCTGAATCGCCACGGCGCTGACGGCCAGGCGCAGGGGAAAGCGCCTTCGGTTCTCGGACAGCGCCCAACATATGGCCATGGTCAGCACCAGCCCGATCAGGCTCTGTGCGTTCTGTATCTGAAACATGCATCCCCCCGACGGCCCCAGGACATAGGCCGCCCGCGCGAGGGATTGATGACGAAGGCGGGCGGGGGCGCAAGCTGTTCCTGGCGCGGGCGGCCCGCTAACCTCGGTTGTGACCGGAGCGCGGTTAGTGAACTATGGAGTTGACGTGGATCGGGGCAAGCAGGGGGCGCTCGGCGACATGAACCGGTTCTTGGCCTCGCCGCTGCGTAACCTTGCCCTGGTGATCGGCTTCATGCTGACTGTCACCACGATCTCGACCCTGGCCTATATGCTTGCGGGCTGGCCCCTGTTGGACGCCTTCTACATGGTGGTCCTGACCGTCTATACGGTGGGCTATGGCGAGGTTCACCCGATCCACACGGCCTATCTGCACGCCGTGACCATCGGCACCATCGTGTTCGGCTGCACCGGCATGATCTTCCTGACCGGCGCCCTGGTGCAGATCTTCACCGCCTCGCAGATTCAACAAATTCTGGGCGCCACGCGCATGAAAAGCGAAATCGATCACCTCAAGGGCCATGTCATCGTCTGCGGCTTCGGCCGTATCGGGGTGATGCTCGCCCAGGAACTGACCAGGGGCCGGGCGGAGTTCGTCATCCTGGAGCGGGAGGACAAGCGCTATAACGAGGCTAGGGACATGGGCTATCTGTGCGTCCAGGGGGACGCCACGGACGAGGCCTATCTGCTGGCGGCGGGGGTTAGCCGGGCCAGGGTGCTGGCCACGGTCCTGCCCAATGACGCGGCCAATGTCTTCATCACCCTCAGCGCCCGAAATCTGAACCCCAAGCTGCAGATCATCGCCCGGGGGGAGGCGCCCTCCACCGGCGGCAAGCTGATGCATGCGGGGGCCGACACGGTGGTGCTGCCCACCCACATCGGCGCCGAGCGAATCGCCGAGTTGATCCTGTTCCCTGAAACCGCGCGGTTGATGCGCGATTCGGAGCGGATGCGGGAATTCGAGCGCACCCTGGGGGACCTGGGCCTTCAACTGGAGGCCTTGATCGTGGAGGCCGACAGCCCCCTGGCCGGCCAGACAGTGGCAGAGCTGGAACGCCGGGGAAAGGGGGCCTTCTTCGTGGTCCAGGTGCAGGAAAGCGAGACCGAGGGGATGGCGCGTCCGCCCGCGGATCTGCGTATCAAGATTGGCGACCGGCTGGTGGTGGTGGGCAAGACCGGCGGCGCCCTCAGTGCGGCCCTGCGCGCCCCGGCGGAGCGGATCCGGGCGGGGCGGACGGTCTTCTGAAGTCGAGGTGTCTTGTGGGAATCGGCGCCTGAAAACCGCCGTGCCGGGAACATCGGCCTCATCGGCACATTATCCGCATGGAACTCATGGGATGCTTTGAAATGGATGTGTTTCAGGAACGGGGCGGGCCGATCGGCGTCATCCAGGATATCGAACCCACGGTGCTGGTGGTCGAGGATGACGTGCTGATCCGTCTGGTGATCGGCGAGCACCTGCGCGATTGCGGCTATCGGGTGATCGAGGCCGAAAGCGGCGACGAGGCCATGGAGATGTTGTCGCGCGCCGATCTGCCCATCGATCTGGTGTTTTCGGACGTGCAGATGCCTGGCGAGGTCGATGGCTTCGATCTGGCGCGTTGGGTGCGCCGGGAGCGGCCGATGATGCGCGTGATCCTCACCTCGGGGGTGGCGAAGCTTTGCGATGCGGCGGAATATCTGGAAACCGATGGTCCGCTGATGGAAAAGCCCTACGGCGCGGCGGACGTTGAGCGCCGGATTCGCAAGATCTTGCGCCATTAGGGTGTGAGCCTTCCGCGCCGGGGCGCGGCGGCCCTGGCGCGGAAGATCATCTGATCCCTCCCCAATCCCGGCCTTAGCCGGAATGAAGGTAAGGCGGCGGGTCGGTCCTAGGCCGTCGGCGCCGGATAGGCGTAGGCCTTGCCCGTCCCGGTGGCGGCTGCGTACTGGGCCTCGGCGAAGCCCCAGTTGGCCAGGGTCGCGATCCACTGCTTCAGGAAGCCTTCGCGGTCGTTCTTGTGGTCCAGATAGTAGGCGTGCTCCCACAGGTCGCAGACCAGGATCGGGGTGGCCGCCGTGTCGGGCAGCAGGGTCTCGCCGTCGTGAGAGGACTTGATCGACAGGGTCTCGCCGTGGGCGACCAGCCACACCCAGCCCGAACCGAAGTGGCCCACGCCTTCCTTGACGAAGGCGGCCTTGAAGGCCTCGAAGTCGCCGAAAGCCTTGTCGATGGCCGCGGCCAGGGCGCCGGTCGGGGTGGAGGCGGAGCCGGCCATGGCTTCCCAGAAGAAGGCGTGGTTCCACGCCTGGCCGCCGTTGTTGATCAGCTTCTTGTCGCCTTTGGCGACGGCTTCGCGGACCACCGATTCCAGATCGGCCGGCTTGGCGCCGGATTCTTCCAGGGCTTGGTTGAGGACGGTGACATAGCGGGCGTGATGCTTGTCGTGGTGGAGGTGCATGGTCGCGTCGGAGATGACGGGCGACAGGGCGTCATAGGCGTAGGGGAGGTCAGGCAGCTTGAACATGGATTGGCTCTCAGGTTGACGGGCGGGCGGGACCTATGCCTCCGAGTGAACGGCGCGCGCCGGGCGCGGTTCCGAACTCCCCGGCCCGGGGCCGTAAAGGTCGTCCGTCGCGGCTGAGGCGATCACCCGGATGGGCCCTTCCAAGGTGGGTGATGCCCGCAAAAGAACAAGGAAGGCAAGCCAAAGGGTGCGGGAGGGCTGGGAACAAACACCTGTGTCCCGGGGTTTTTCTGTTTGGACTGGGGTGGCCTTCTCAATGAGGCGCAACATGACGAAACGTTCAATCCTGCTCGGTGCGGCGCTGGCGGCTTGCCTTGGCGGTGTCGCCATGGCCCAGGCGCCGGCGGACCCGATGGCGGGCTCGACCGCTACGCCTGACGCAAGTGCGTCCAGCGGCGCCGATTCAGCGAGCGCCATCGCGGCGGTCAAGCCGGGGGCGCCGGTCAAGGACTCTTCCGGTTCCTTGATCGGGACCGTTTCCCGGGTCGGTCAGTCCTCGGACGGCCAACTCGCGGTGGTTGTTCAGATAGACGGGAAGCCGGTGAATCTGTCCGCCAATATCCTGACGCCGGCCGGCGACGGTTTGGTCAGCTCCATGACCAAGGCCCAGATCAAGGCCGCGGCCAAGGCGGCCGGCTAAGCGTCTCGGCCCCGGAGCTTCGCCGCTTCGGGGTCGATTGGGAGCGACACGGCCCAAGGCCTGGAGGCCATGTTCGCCGAGGATGAGCAGCGCGCCCATCGGGTCGACCGCGAGGCCTGGAGGCGCCGGTCCATCGGCGCGCGGATCAGGGCGCTTTACGCCCGCATCTGGCAGGCTTGGCTTTAACCGTCCCGCCAGGTCCGCGCGGCCCCCAGCCGGGTTCCAAAGGGAGCCAGGCGAGTATTAGGTGAGCGTCCCCGCGCCCTAGTGTCTCGGTCCAAGGTGAACGATGCACCGGGCTGCAGGGCGGGAAATGGATCTTAAATACAATCCCTATTCAGAGGATCTTCGCCGCGATCCCTGGCCTCTGTTCAAGAGACTGCGCGACGAGGCGCCGGTCTATTACATGGAGGAATTTGACGCCTGGGCGCTGTCGCGGTTCGAAGATGTCTGGCAGGCCAGCATGGATCCTCAGTCCTATTCGGCCAGCGGCGGGACGTCGATGGATGCTCTGTTGCGCTCCACCGGCCCGCAGCCATCGGTGTTCCTGTTCAAGGATCCGCCGGAGCACGCCAAGTACCGGAACGTCATTCGCGGGCCCTACCAGAAGGACAGCGTCAACCAGATCGAGGGCAAGGTCAGGGGCCTTGCGCGGGAGCAACTGAACGAACTGCGGGACGGCGGCCAGATCGACCTCTACGCCGTGGCCAGCCGGGTCGCCCTTTACAACATCGCTGACATGATCGGCCTGGAGCGGGATGTGATCCGTCATATCCGGGCCTTGATCGACCGCTTCTACCAGCGCGAGTCCGGGATCGCGGGGGTTACGCCGGCCGGGCTGCAAGCCTTTGGCGAACTGCGCGACTACGTCATGGGCATGATCGAGGATCTGCGCCGCGATCCGCCGGGGCCTCACACCCACATCGGCGCCTGGCTGGCGGGAGGCGATCGCCTGGAGCCCATGTCGGACGATGAGCTGTTCTTCAACATCTTCGCCATGACCGTGACCGGCTCGGACACCGTCCCCCTGAGCACCGCCGCGACCATCTACTACCTCACCGAACATCCCGATCAGATGCGGGCGGTGCGTGAGGATCGCGGCCTGATCCCCCATGCCTTCGAGGAGGCCGCCCGCTTCGACCAGCCCACCAACATACTGGGACGCACGGTCAAGAAGGAGGTCGTGATCCACGGCAAGACGCTCAAGGTCGGCCAGAAGGTCCTGTTCCTCTACGCGGCCGCCAATCGCGACGAGCGAGAATTCGAGCGCGCCGATGAGTTCCTGATCGAGCGGCGACCGGAGCGGACCCTGTCCTTCGGCATCGGGCCGCACTTTTGCCTGGGCCAGCATCTGGCCCGGCTGGAGGGGCGGGTGATCCTGGAGGAGCTGTTCGAGGCGGCCGGCGATCTGGTCGTGGATAAGGGCCGCTGCAGCCGGATCGACGGGGAATTTCTTCAGGGTTTCAATCACTTGCCGGTCGAACTTCGCAGCTGAATTCAAGATTTAAAAGGACATCACGACCATGGCCGAGGCCTGGATCATCGACGCCTGCCGCACGCCCCGGGGGATCGGCAAGCTGGGTAAGGGCGCCCTTAGCGGGATGCATCCCCATCACGTGGCCTCCACCGTTCTCAAGGGCCTGGCCGAGCGCACGGGGGTCGACACGGCCAAGGTGGACGACGTGATCTGGGGCACCAGCGCCCAGCGGGGGCGGCAGGGGGGCAATCTGGGACGGATGGCGGCCCTGGACGCCGGCTATGACGTGCGCAGCAGCGGGGTGACCTTGGACCGCTTCTGCGGCTCGGGCCTGACGGCGGTGGCCCTGAGCGCCGCCTCGGTGATGTCGGGCATGGAGGATCTGGTGGTGGCCGGGGGCACGGAGATGATGTCCATGCCGGGGCGCCACGGGGACGGCCCGCTGATGATGGATGCCGGCAATCTGCACCTGCGCGCCCTGCACCCCCAGACTAATCAGGGGATCGCCGCCGACGTCATCGCCTCCCTGTTCGGGATCACGCGTGAGGCCCTGGACCAACTGGCCCTGACCAGCCAGCAGCGGGCCGCCTACGCCATCGCCAACGGCCATTTCGACCGCAGCCTGGTTCCCGTTCTTGGGGAGGATGGCGCGGTGGTCCTGGACCATGAGGAATTTCCCCGGCCGCAGACTACGCTGGAGGGGCTGTCGCAGCTGAAGCCCTCGTTCGAGGCCCTGGCCGACATGCCCATCGACGACAGCGGAACCACCCACCGCGATCTGGTTCGCCAAGTCTATCCCGACCTGGAGATCCAGTTCGTGCACCACGCCGGCAATTCCTCCGGGGTGGTGGACGGCGCGGCGGCGGTGCTGCTGGCCAGTCCCGCCTATGCCCAGGCCCACGGGCTGAAGCCCCGGGCGCGGGTGGTGGCCATGGCCAATTGCGGGGATTCGCCGACCCTGATGCTGGATGCGCCAATCTCGGCCGCCCGCAAGGTCCTGGCCAAGGCTGGCCTGACCACCGCCGACATCGACCTGTTCGAGATCAACGAGGCCTTCGCCGTGGTCGCCGAACGCTTCATGCGGGTGCTGGAGCTCGACCGGGACAAGGTCAATGTCAATGGCGGCGCCATCGCCCTTGGCCACCCCATCGGCGCCACCGGGGCGATCTTGGTGGGCACGATCCTGGACGAGCTTGAGCGGCGGGACCTGCGCCGGGGACTGGTGACTATGTGCACCGGCGGCGGCATGGCGCCGGCGGTGATCATCGAGCGGATCTAGGCGGGGCCATTCAGGCCGGCGGCCCACGCCTGCTCCCCTGTTTGGCGCAGCCACACGGGGGAGCTGTCAGGACGCAGTCCTGACTGAGGGGGCGTCCCGGCGGCTTGAGCGCCCCCTCCGTCACGGGGCTTCGCCCCGCGCCACCTCCCCCGCATCGCTGCGCGAAGCATGGGAGGAAGGGGGTTGCGTCAGCGTGCTGAATTTCTAAGTAAATATAATAATTTCAACATCTTAAATCTACCATTCAACGCTCGGCGAGTTGAATGTGAGCCGCGATCCGCCGTCTAACCGATAACTCAGTGACCAGGAGAAGGCGCGCATGGGCATGCTCGTGGAGACCGAAGACCAGGGGATGCTGCGCGATATGCTGCGCCGCTTCGTCGAGAAGGAGATGCCCCGGGATCGGGTCAAGGCCTGGGATCGGGAGAGCCGCTTTCCCCGGGACGTCCATGATAAGCTGGTGGAGCTGGGCCTGACCGGCCTGACGGTGCCGGAGGCCTATGGAGGCTCGGGCCGCAACGTGGTCTCCACCATCATCGTCATCGAGGAACTGTGCGCGCGCAGCATGTCGGTGGGCTGCGCCTATATCCAGTCGGTCTGCTATGCGGGCCTGAACCTGACCGAGGTCGGCAGCGAGGCGCAAAAGCGCGAACTGCTGCCAAAGGTCGCCGAGAACGGGCTGATGTTCGCCTATGGCTTCAGCGAGCCGGATGTGGGCGCCGACATCGCCAGCGTGCGCACCACCGCCGTGCGGCGGGGGAACGAGGTGGAGATCAACGGGGCCAAGCGGTTCTGTTCGGGCGCCCAAATCGCCGACTACATCTACGCCATCGTTCGCAGCGGCGAGCCGGAGGCCCGCTACAAGAACCTGTCCCTGGTGTTGATCCCCACCGACGCGCCGGGCCTGACCTTCACCCCGCAGGAGACCCTGGGGCTCAAGGGCGGCGGCACCTTCGACGTCTCCCTCGACGAGGTGACCGTGCCGGTGAGCAATATCGTCGGCGGCGAGGAAGGCTGGAACCAGGGCTGGGCCAAGCTGGCGGGGCCGGGCCTGGATATCGAGAAGATTGAGGTCGCGGCCATGGCCCTGGGCATCGCCCGGGCCGCGGTGGACGACGCCTGGGAATACGCCCAGCAGCGGGTGCAGTACGGTAAGCCGATCTGCGCCATCCAGTCCATCCGCCACATGCTGGCCGAGGCCAAGACCAGGCTCGAGGCCTGCCGGCTGATGACCTACACCGCCGCCCGCATGGTCGAGGAGCAACGGCCCGCGACGGTGGAGACCTGCATGGCCAAGTTGTTCGTCTGCGACACCGCCCGGGACATCGTGCTGCAGTGCCAGCAGGTCATGGGCGCCTATGGCTATGTCGGGGATTTCGACATGGAGCGCTATGTCCGGGACATCCTGGTCATGCCGATCCTGGGCGGCTCATCCGCCATCCAGCGCAACAACATCGCCAACCGCCTGAACCTGCCGAAATAGGCTCTTTGGGGGTGGCGGCGACGGCCCGAGCTCGGGCGTCCCATGAATTCAATGCGAGTTGCATGAGAGTGGGCGCTCGCGATCAAATACAGATGCAGCAACAGTAAAATCATTGCGGATCGAGATTATCCCAGATGGAATTGCGTCTATCCGAAGAACAGGAAATGCTCACCGATCTTGTTCGGCGCATTTGTCAGGATAGTTTTCCTACATCTGAGCTGCGCGCCGCCGAAGCCTCCGAGGCGGGGTATTCGCAAGCGCTGTGGTCCGCCCTGGTCGAGCACGGGATCTGCGGCGCCCAGGTCTCGGCCGACTTCGGGGGACTGGGGCTGGGCGCCACCGAGGGGGCGGTGATCTATGAGGAACTGGGCCGGGCCCTGGCCAATTCTCCGCATTTCTCCAGCTGCGTGCTCGCCGCCAATCTGATCGCCCTGGGGGGCGACGCGGCTCAGCGGGGGCGCTGGCTGCCCGCCATCGCCTCGGGAGAGGCGCGGCTGACGGTCGCCAGCCTGGAGCCGGCGGGGGATTTCAGCCCGCGAGGGGTGACCCTGGCCGCGGTGTGGCGGGGGGACGAGGTGGCCCTGTCCGGCGCCAAGCATTTCGTGCCCTTCGGCGCCGAGGCCGACCGAGTGCTGGTTCTGGCCCGCGCCCGGGATCCGGGGGCGGTGGTCAGCCATGTGGTGGCCGTGCTGGTCGATCCCAGGGCCGATGGCGTGACCTGCGTGCGTCAGCGGGATCTGGCGGGCGAGCCGCATGTGGCCATGACCTTCAAGGACGTGCGCATCCCCGTCGCCGAGGTCCTGAACGGCGGCGAGGACATCTGGCCCCACTGGCGGGCGGCGATGTTCCAAAGCCTGATCCCGCTTGCGGCCCAGGCCGTCGGCGCGGCGGACCAGGCCTTGGCCATGAGCGTGGCCTACGCCAAGGAACGGGAAGCCTTCGGCCGACCGATCGGCGGCTTTCAATCCATCGCCCATGACCTGGCCGAGGCCCTGGTGGCCGTGCGCGGGGCGCGGGTTCTCGTGCATCAGGCCGCCTGGGCGCGGGATACGGGTCGGCCGTTCGAGCGGCTGGCGGCCATGGCCAAGTACCAGGCCTGCGCGGTGTTTCGCCGGGTCTCGGCCCTGACCATCCAGGTGCATGGGGGGCTGGGCTACACCACCGCCTGCGACGCTCAACTCTACTATCGGCGGGCCAAGCAGTGGCAGATCCTGAACTGGGACCACGCCCTGTTGGAGGATGAAATCGGCGAACTGACCCTGGGTCGCCGCGCCAGCGCGCCGCGCGAGGCGGTCCATGTTTGAGACCCTGGACTACAGCGTAGAGAACGGGATCGCCCGCATCGTCCTCAACCGGCCGGACCGGCACAACGCCATCAACAGCGTCATGAGCCGAGAGCTGCCGATGGCCTGGCGGCGTTTCAGCGCCGATCCCTCGGCCATCGTCGCCATTCTGAGCGGGGCGGGGAGCAAGGCCTTCTGCACTGGGGCCGACATCGCCGACCTGCCGCAGGTCGATGATCCGGATCTGTCGGTGAAGGACCAGCTGAAGTGGACCCCCCGGCAGAACCAGGTCTGGAAGCCGGTGATCTGCGCCGTCAACGGCATGGCGGTGGGGGGGGGGCTGCATTTCGTGGCCGACAGCGACATCGTCATCGCCAGCGAGTCCGCCAGCTTCTTCGACACCCATGTGCGGGTGGGGTTGGTGGCGGGGCTGGAGCCGGTGGCCCTGACCCGCAAGATCCCGTTCGAGGCGGTGATGCGCATGGCCCTGATGGGCGGCGGCGAGCGGATCGACGCGGCCCAGGCCCTGCGGATCGGGCTGATCAGCGAGCGGGTTGCGCCGCAGGATCTCATGGCGCGCGCCCAGGCGATCGCTGGGATCATCAAGCAGAACAGCCCCATGGCCATGGCCCGCACCAAACAGGCGATCTGGCGCTCCCTTGAGGCGCCCCTGGAGGTCGCCCTGGATCACGCCTCGGCGCTGATCAGTGAGCACAACGCGGGACCCGACTTCGCCGAGGGTCAGGCGGCCTTTCTGGAGCGCCGGGCCCCACGCTGGAGCCCCTATCATGAGGGGTGAGCGCCGATGAGTTTCCTGGAGATCGAGCAGACCATTCGCGA
>JARLIP010000143.1 GCA_031291685.1 Caulobacteraceae bacterium
GCCGGCGCGACCCCTCATCCTCCCGTCCGCTACGCGGCCGGGCCCCTCCTTCTCCCACAAGGGGAGAAGGAAAAGTCAGGCGCGTTCGACCCTACTCCGCCAGGCTGAAGCGGATCGGGATGCGCACCGTGCCGCCGTCGACGGGCTGGCCGTCCTCGGTGCGCGGGTTCATCTTGAAGAAGGCCGACAGCTTGATCGCCGCGGCGCCGAAGCCGACCCCGACGGGGGATTCATCGACCACGTGGCAGGCCATGGGCCGGCCGCCCGCATTGACGGTGCAACTGAGCACGGCCATGCCGGTGACGCCCCGATCGATGGCGCCGGCGGGATAGAAACGGGCCATCTGATCGCCATTGGGCCGGCTGACCCAGGTGGGGTCGATGATCTGCTTGGGGCGCACCGTCGTGGTGGTCTGTATCGTCGTAGGTTGAACCGGGTCGAAAGTGATTGGCTTGGTGAGGTTCGGGTCTGTCACCTGCGGCACAGTGACCGGGGAGCGGTCGACATCTTGAGTCGGAACCGTGGTGGCGTGGACCGGGGCGGCGCGCTTGGTCGTGGTCTGGACCGGCTTGGGCGGGACCATGGGGGTGATGCGCTGCATGGTGATCACCGGCGCCTGCGGCTCCGGGGCGACCATGGCGGTCCTTTGCGAATTGATGTGGTTGAGGGCGACGAAGAAGCCAATGTGAAGGGCTATGGAGGCCGCTATCCCCAGCTGGACCTCTGCGGTCCATCGGCGGCGTCCGCGTCCGTAGGTCGTGCCGTCCAGATAGGCGTAGCTGTTGGGATTACGGTCCAGAGCCATCATGGGGTCGTTCCTCCAATGTGTTCTTAGTTTCCCGAGGGTCAACCTGAATGGCTCAGCTGTAAATTGGCCCGTGCGGGGTTGTGGGTTCGGAAGGGTTCAACTTCGAGTGATCGGCAATAATTTCATGGTTAATTTGGCCTTAACCATAATCCTCGACCGTGAGGCATGGCCGTAGAATCGATCAAGGGCGCTGTGGAAGCGGCCATCCAGAGGGCGTCCAACGCCACCGGGGTGGACTTCGGCTTTCTGCTGGGCGCCGCC
Organism: Caulobacteraceae bacterium; assembly: GCA_031291685.1. Classification (GTDB taxonomy): domain Bacteria; phylum Pseudomonadota; class Alphaproteobacteria; order Caulobacterales; family Caulobacteraceae; genus Poindextera. The sequence goes on from JARLIP010000143.1 coordinate 1,070, forward strand.
AAGCGCGAGAGCGGCTACAACCCGGGCGCAAAGGCGGGAACGTCATCGGCAGCGGGCCTGTTCCAGTTTGTCGAACAGACTTGGATGTCGACGCTGAAGAAGCACGGCGCCAAGTACGGCTACGCCCGCTATGCGGACCTCATTCAGCAGGGCGCCGACGGCCGCTACCACATCGATGGGAGCGAGGCGCGCAAGGCGGTCATGGACCTGCGGTTCGACCCGCATGCGGCTTCCCTGATGGCCGGGGAGCTGACCTCGGACCACGCGGCATATCTGCGGGGCCGGGTGGGGCGCGATCCAACCGCCGGCGAGCTTTACGCCGCCCATTTTCTCGGGCCGCAGGGCTCGGCCAAGCTGATTGAGGCGGTCAACGCCAATCCCAATACCCCGGCGGCGGCCCTGTTTCCGGACGCGGCCGCGTCGAACAAGACCATCTTCTATCGCGCTGGCCGGGCCACCACCGTCAGCGAGCTCTACGCCAACCTGACCAAGGCGCAGAACGCCGGGCCCGTGCGCGCCTCCGGGGCGCCCGCGGCGGCGGAGCCCGCCCAGAAGAACGCCTTCCTGCAATACGCCTCGGCCCGGCGCCTGGACCGGATGCAGCAGGAAGAGGCCCTGGTGGAGATGGTCCTTCGCGGACCCCAGTCACCGGACCTGAGCGGCGCTGGCGGGGGCTCGCGAGGCGGCGCCAGCGGCCTGGCCGGTTCGCTGTTCTCCGCCGATATGTTGCGGGTGCTGTCCGACGCCCGCCACGGGCACAAGTCAGACGGTTAGAGCGTTTCCCGACCTGACAGCGTCAGGTCGGCGCTCTAGCTTTTTGTTTTGACGCATTTTCTTCACGCGAACCGGCATCCACTTCGCTCGAAAATGCTCTAGGCTGCGGCGCCCGAACTGATCAGGGCGTCGATCTCCGCCTCTCCAAAGCCAGCCGCCGCCAGCACCTCGCGGGTATGCTGTCCCAGCTCCGGCGCGGGGCCCTTGGGCCCGTCGTCCGCGCCAGGGAAGCGGGCCGGGGAGGCGGGGGCGCGATAGAAGCCCCCCGCGCCGTCGGGGGTGTCGACGAAGCAGCCCGCGGCCTGCGCCTGGGGATCGGCGGCCATCTCCGCCGGGGTCTGCACCAGGGACCAGGTCACATCGCATCCATCGAGGGTCTTGCCGGCCTCCTCCAGGGTCATGGCGCCGAAGGCCGCATCGAGCAGGCCCACCAGGGCCGGGCCATTGGCGCGGCGCTCGCGCCCCTTGGCGAATCGCGGGTCCTTGACCAGTTCCGGCAGCCCCGCCGCCTGGGCGATATTGGGCCAGTCCGCGCCGCCGCCCCGGGGCACGATGCAGATCCAGCGCCCGTCGGCGGTCTTGAAGAAGTTGGACAGGGGATCGACCGCGTTTTCCCGGGGGCGGGTGGAGGCGATCTTGCCGAAACGAAGCTGGATGGCCATGTCCGTGCCGATGGCGTGGACTCCTGAACGGATCAGGGAGGTCTCCACCAGGCGGCCTACGCCCGTGCGCCCCCGCTCCACCACCGCCGCCAGGATCGCGGAGACCGTGGCCAGGCTGCAGGTATGATCGCCCATGCCCGTGCGGATGGGGAACGGCTCGGCGCCCTTGGGGGCGGTCAGGGAAGCGACGCCGGTGCGCGCCCAGAAGGCGGCGATATCGAAGCCCGGCTTGTCAGCGTCCGGCCCCTGCAGCCCAAAGCCGGTGACGATGGCGTAGATCAGTTTTGGGAACCGGGCGTGCAGGGTCTCGAAGTCCAGCCCCGCGCGCTTCAGGGCCGCGGCGCGGACATTGGTGAGCAGCACGTCGGCCTCGCCGATCAGGCGCAGGGCCGCGTCGCGCCCCTCGGGCCTGGTGATGTCCAGGACGATCGAGCGTTTGCCGCGGTTGTCGAACTCGAACACCGGATTGCCCTGGGAGCTGTCCCCCAGGTTGGCGAAGAAGTGCCGCATCGGATCGCCTGCGGACGATTCGATCTTGATCACCTCGGCGCCCCAATCGGCCAGGATTCCGCCCGCGCCGGGGGCGGCGATATAGGTGGCCAGTTCGACGACCTTCAGACCTTCGAGCACGGGTTCGCCTCCATTTTTTCCGCCATGGTATGCGGCTGGGAGCGAATGGAAAGCCTTACCCTGCGGCAGTTTGCGCCACGACAAGACGCGGGCGGGGCGCATTGTCCTCGCGAAGGGATGCGGCGATGGCCCGGGCCACGCCCCCAACCGACACCGGCTTGCGCAGGATTTCGTCGGCCCCGGCCGCCAGACAGGCGCGGGCCTCCTCGGGATCGCCCTGGATGATGGTGATGATCGGGGCCTTGGCGATGGGTCGGTCCAGGGCGCGGATCGTCCGCACGAGGTCGGGGCCGTCCATGCCGGCGATCCCGGCCGACAGCATGACCAGATCCACATCGCAGATCTGGGCCAGTTCCGCCGCCCGCCGGCCGTCGTGGGCGTGCAGCACCTGGTGGCCGAGTTGCTCAAGCACGGCCCGCAGCATGGCCGATCCCAGGGCGTCGTCATCGGCGGTGAGGATGCGCAAGGGGCGGGAGGTCGCGTCGCCGGAAGCGGGCGGCGGTTCCAAACCCTGGCCCTCGGCCCGTTGCATCTGAACCGTGGCGTCGAAGGGCAGGTCGAAGCGGAAGCAACTGCCCACGCTCAGGGCGCTTTCAGCGCGGATGTCACCCCCCATCAGCCGGGCCAGGCGGCGCGAGAGGGACAGGCCAAGGCCGGCTCCGGACACCCCCGCGCCGGTGCGCGGGATGCGCTTGAAGGGCACGAAGGCGTCCTCGATCTCCTCGAGGGTGAGGCCCGGGCCGGTGTCGGCGACTTCGAAGCGCACGGTGTTGTCACCCATCCGCTCGGCGCGCACCTCGACCCGGCCCCGCACGGTGTATTTCACGGCGTTGGTGATCAGGTTGGACAGGATCTGGCGGGTCCGGGCGGGATCGCCCAGGGCGGCGCCGGTCTCGGCGAGGGATTCGCCGATGTGCAGCGATAGCTCCAGTCCCTTCGAGGCGGCGGTCGGGCGCAGGGCGCTGACCACGTCGCGCAGCAGATTCGAGGGATCGAAGGCCTGGCGCTCGATGGTGAGGCGGCCAGCCTCGGCGGCCTCGGTGTCGAGGGTGGCGTTGAGCGCTTCAATCAGGTCCCGGGCGGAGGCGAGGGCGGCGGCCATCTGTTCCCGGGACGGGCCGCTGCGGCCCCCCGCCGTCGCGGCGGCCAGAACGTGGGCGACCCCGGTCAGACCGTTGCGGATCTCGTGTGACAGGGTGGCGATCAGGTCCGACTTGGACTTGGCCAGGGCCTCGGCCTGGCTGAGGGAGCTGGCGCGCTCCCGCACCAGGATCACCTGATCCTCGGCCAGGGTGAACTGGCGCCGCAGCAGGCGGTTGAAGATCAGGGACAGGGCCAGGACCAGGGCCACGGCGCCCAGGGCGATGTGGCCGCTGTCGAAGGTGGTCGGGCTGGTATAGAGGGCCAGGATCGGCGCGGCGCTGGCCGCCGGGCCGACGATCAGCAGGGTCGGCAGGTAGGGGGACGAGAAGAAGATACAGGCCGCGGCCCCGCCGACGGCCAACAGCTCGATGGGCTCGCGAGCGGCGCCGGCGTCCAATCCCATGACCGCGACCTGAGCCACGGCGCCGGCCCACAACAGCCCGGCCATGACGTGGATGCGGGTGCGCAGCCCGATCCTGTCGCGAAAGCCCGGGTCCTTCTTGACGCTGTCGACCACCCCGTAGAAGGCCGCCCAATTGATCGCGAAGATCAGGAAGCTGGCGGTCATCCACAGCCGGTCCGGGGCGAAGGAGCAGGCCCAGGTGAAGATCGGCAGGGCGACCCCGAACAGCAGCAGGGCGTAGGGCAAAAGGGCGGCCTGGGCGTCCAGGGACTGGATGGCCAGGGAGCCGGAGGTGGCCGTGTCCAGCGGGCGGTTCAGCCCCGCAAGGCCGCTCTCGACCGTCCGATCATCGCCCACGACCGCCACTCCCATCAGCCAAAAACGGGTGAGGTTAATCCTTCGCGGGTTGCGCCGTGGTGAAGCGAGACGGTTAACGGACAGACAATCAATCGTTAACGCGGAGAGGGCAGAGTGTTCGGGGGGAGTTCGGCCCCGTGATTCTGTTCGGGGGATCCAGATGGCGACGACGCGGGCGGCCCTGACCGATGCGGACATCCGCACGCTGGTCAAGGGTGAGACCGCCGACGCCAGGGCGGCGGCGGCGCACAAGCTGTGCCGGCGCATCGACGACCAGACCCTGTCGCCGGAAGACCGCGCCAAGGCCGAGGACATCCTGCGCATCATGGCGGCGGACGCCACCGAACTGGTGCGGCGCGCCCTGGCGGTGACCCTTCGTGATTCGCCCCTGGTGCCCCGGGACGTGGCCATGACCCTGGCCCGGGATATCGAGAGCATATCCCTGCCGATCCTGACCTATTCCCCGGTGTTCACCGACGCCGACCTGATCGAGATCGTGCGCATCGGCGGCCCCCTGCGTCAGATCGCGGTGGCCAGCCGCCCCAGGCTGTCGGAACGGGTCACCACCACCATCGTCGAGCACGGGGTGGAAAAGGCGGTGAGGGCCGCCTGCGCCAATGACAACGCCCGCTTCACCGAACGCACCCTGCAGGCGGTGGTGGAGCGCTTCGCCAAGTCCGAGGCGGTTCTGAGCGCGGTGGCCTATCGCGCGTCCCTGCCTTTGTCGGTGACGGAAAAACTGATCGCCGTGGTCGGCGACAGCCTGCGGGACCATCTGATCAACCACCACGCCCTGCCGCCGGAACTGGCCCTGGAGATCGCCACCGGCAGCCGCGAGCGCGCCACCATCGATCTGGTGGATCAGGCCGGGCGCGCCCCCGACGTGCGGGCCTTCGCCCGGCATCTGAACCAGGCCGGGCGCCTGACAGCCTCGCTGCTGCTGCGCGCGGTGGTCCAGGGGCATATGAACTTCTTCGAGTGGAGCCTGTCGGAACTGTCCGGTGTGCCCCATCACCGCACCTGGCTGATGGTGCATGACGCCGGGCCCCTGGGGCTTAGGGCCATATATGAGCGCGCGGGCCTGCCGGCGCGGCTGTTTTCGGCCTTCCGCGCGGCGGTGGACACCTACCATGTGATGGAGGTCGAGGGCGTCGAGATCGACGGCCTTCCCTTCCAGGAGCGCCTCATGCAACGCTTCCTGACCCAGCCCCGGGCGGCGAGCCGCGAGGACATGGACTATCTCCTCGACAAGCTGGACCAGCTGCGAGCCGACGCCGGGCGCAAGGAGCGCAAGGTCGCCGTGGGCGCGGAACAGGGCTTTGATCCTCCGGGCCCCGAGGGTGTGGAATTCATCTGAACCCTTGATCTGGCCGGCGCTTTCGCCACCATGGTCGCAAAGACGGGGGCCATTCGTAGGGTCCCGAGGGAGGATGACCATGGCTGACCCAGCGCCAATCCGGCCGGCGGCGACGATTCTGTTGGTGCGCGACGAGCCGGTGTTCCAGGTGCTGATGGTCAAGCGCCATCACCAGATCGATTTCGCGTCGGGCGCCCTGGTGTTTCCAGGCGGCAAGACCGATCCCGCCGACCACGACGAGGCCTGGGCTGAGTTGGTGCATGGCTGGGATGCGTTCGAGGCCGATCAAAGGGCCCTTCGGATCGCCGCCATCCGCGAAGTCTATGAGGAAGCCGGTATTCTCCTGGCCCGGCACGAGGCGGGCCACGCCTTCGTTGGCGATGAGCGGGCCGGCGAGGCGCGGGAGGCGGTGGCCAAGGGGGCGCGATCCTTCCTGGAACTGGTGCGAGAGCTGGAGGTCAAGCTGGACCTGGGCTCCCTGACCGTGTTCGCCCGGTGGATCACCCCGGACATGATGCCCAAGCGCTTCGACACCTGGTTCTATGTGGCGCGGGCGACCAGCGATCAGCTGGCGATCTGCGATGGCTGGGAGACGGTGGACGCCGAGTGGATCGGGCCGGGCGAGGCGATCGATCTGGCCGCCAGCGGCGCGCGCAAGGTGATTTTCCCCACCCGCATGAACCTGCAACTGCTGGCCGAGAGCGGCAGCGGCCAGGACGCCGTGGCGCGGGCGGCCGAGCGGGTGTTGGTGACGGTGGAGCCCAAGGTGGAGCCCCGGCCGGACGGGCCGGTTCTGGTGATTCCCCGGAACGCCGGCTATGGCGACGTCGAGGAGCCCCTGTCTGCGGTCAATGCCTGACGTACGAGGGGCCTGACGTACGAGGGGCCTGACGTACGAGGGCGTGAGGCCGATCAGGCCTCGTATTCGCGGACCTGACGCTCAAGCTCGTCGAGCAGGGTCTTGCCGACGGGATGGTCAGCCTCGCGGACGCCGCCGCGGACAGCGGCCTTGATGCTGTCGATATGGGCGTCGACCAGATACAGCGGCGCGCGCAGGCGGGTGGTCGGATCGTCGGTCAGGCGGCACAGCAGACCGGCGATGCGGGTCACCAGAGGATAGCCGTAGGTGGACCCCAGGCCCTTCAGGTCATGGGCGCGGAAATAGAGGGTTTCGGCGGTTTCGGCGTTGTAGCCTTCGGCCCGGACCCGTTCACGGGCGGCGTCGAGCTTGGTCAGCTCGTCCTGCATCCACTGTTCGAAATTGTTGGCCAGACCCTTGAGGGCGGCCTCGGCCTTGGCCAGAGCGGCGGGATCGATCCCCCCAAGCCGACCACCGAGCCTCAGTTTGAGGTTGTTCGAGGCTGGGATCACTTGCCCGGGGCTTTGTTGGGTCACGTCCGTCTCTCCAGTCCGACGCCTTCATCGGTCGTCATGCGATCAACGATCTCAGGATCACATTCTTGTCTTAATAAGTGATGAGATCGGTCAATTTGAGAACTGTTCCGCCAGCACTCGCTCTTCCAGGCTGCGTCCCGCGTCGAACAACATGCTTAATTTTAGATTCCGATTTTCGGTGATTTCAACGGACTCGATGTCGCGGACCTCGAAATTGTCCGCCACGGCGCTCACCGGGCGCTTTTCGGCCTCGATCACATCCACCTTGACCCGGGAGGTGTGCGGCAAAAGCGCGCCTTTCCAGCGGCGGGGGCGAAAGGCGCTGATCGGGGTGAGGGCGAGCACTCGGGCGTCCAGAGGAATGATCGGTCCGTGGGCGGAAAGGTTATAGGCCGTGGAGCCGGCGGGGGTTGAGACCAGGACGCCGTCGCAGACCAGTTCGTCCATGCGGACCTTGCCGTCGATGGTGATCCGCAGCTTGGCGGTCTGGCGGGTCTGTCGCAGCAGCGAGACCTCGTTGATGGCCAGGGCCTCGTAGCGGGCGCCGGTGCGGTCGGTGGCCACCATGGTCAGGGGGTAGATCCAGGCCCGCTCGGCGGTGTTGATCCGCTCCAGCAGATCGTCCTCGCTATACTCGTTCATCAGGAACCCGACCGAGCCCTGGTTCATGCCGTAGATCGGCCGGTCATAGACCAGGTTGCGGTGCAGGGTCTCCAGCATGAAGCCGTCGCCGCCGAGGGCGACCACCACCTGGGCGTCGGATTCGGCCAGATCGCCATAGCGGGCCGCGAGCTGGTCGCGCGCCTCCTGGGCCTCGGGCCGATCGCTCGCCACGAAGGCCAGGCGCGTCACGGGGGGGCGGTGCATGGTCATGGGCGACGCGGGGTCATGGGGCGCACTGGGTCATGACGCCAGTAAGAAGCGGGCCAACCCGCGCTTGTCAAACGCTCCCGATCGCCCTGCGGAAGGCCGCGGCGGCCAGATTGGCCTGATCAGGTCGGAAAACATCGAAGGCGCGGCGGGCGCGGTCGCTGTCGCCGAGGGGCCGCCCGCCGTTCAATTCGCGGATGTGGGCCAGGATGGTGGGGAAGGCGCTGCGATCCACCCCGACCCCGGCGCAGGCCAGGGCGAGCATTTCCGACCGGTTGGCCTCGATGGCCTTCTTCACGTCCGCCATGGGGTAGTCGCCCAGGGTGGCGAGGGCGGCCCGGAACAGGGACAGCTTTCGCTCCCTCAGGGCGCGCAGCAGATAGCTGGGCCGCAGCTGGCCGGCGGCGTGAAGCTTGGCGATCAGCCTCTGATCGGTCTTTTCCTCGTCATCCTTGACGATGGGCGCCAGGCGTCCGGCCATGCGGGTGGAGCCCGGATCGTCCCGGGCGTCGCCCACGGCCTCGGCCAGGGCC
>JARLIP010000144.1 GCA_031291685.1 Caulobacteraceae bacterium
GCCGCCTACCCGTTCGGCGACTATATGGTGTTTTTCGAGGCGGAAAACGCCTTCGCCTTCCACGACCACGACCCCGGCGCCCGGGGCGCCGAGACCGCCGGCGACGGCTCGATCCTCTCGCCCATGCCCGGCAAGATCGTCGCCGTCTCAGTCAAGGCCGGCGAGGCCGTCACCAAGGGCCAGGCCATCCTGACCCTGGAAGCCATGAAAATGGAACACGTCCTGCCCGCCCCCTTCGACGGCGTCGTCGGCGAGATGACTCTGGCCGAGGGGGACCAGGTGACGGAGGGCGTGGTGCTGCTGCGGATCTTGGCAGGGTAAGGGGTGGTTACGCCAACTAACCAAGGCCGTTGCAATAGACGCCCGCGACCCGACGGTTCTTCAGATCAAAGAAGATCGTCACGACCCAACATCCACCATCAGTCGGGGGCATGGCGCTTTCAGAGAGATGACGGCCCGCCCGCGACGGTCCTTCCAAGACGAACACACCCCTGATGAAGACCCGGCCACCGATCATCTCATTGTCGTAATAGCGAGAGTAATCGCTTACGGGATGCGCCCCCGCCGGCAAGGCCACCACCTGCTCGATCTCTTCGACATCGTTCAAGCTCACGGTCGGTTGAGCGCCCACACAATATTGGAACGGTAAAGCGGCGAAGATGAACGCCAGCACCAGCTTCGCTATCATAGGTCTCTTGGCGCCCATGCTCTATTCTTGCCAAGGCGGATCAAGGTTAGCAACGGCTCGGGTCCGATCAGCGGCACACAGCCCATGATGGGCCGTCGTCACGAATAACTGACCTCCGGCCAAGCAACAAACCTTCCCAAAGGGCGGTGAGGTTGGCTAGCTCTCGGCGATAACGCGTCCGAACGTCAGTTTCCAGGGCTTGACGCCGCGTCCGTCACGGCCTCGATCAATTGCTCGGTCAGATCGCTCGGCGGACAAGCCTTTCGAACGGCCTGTCGACGCCGGCCCTCCGAAACGATCTCGATAGTGACGATCGGGCTATCGGTGCATCCGCCCACAGCCCCAGCGACTTCTTTGAAGAGTTCGGGCCGGTTCACCAGGGCGCCGATCCGGTCGGACCCGGCTTGGTCAAGAACGTAATCGAGTCGCTCGGGGGGGAGTCGCGTGAGGGCTTTATAGTCGATCGCCCGGCCGATCCGCTCAACCGCCCACAACCCACCTGCCAAACGCGTGGCGGTGTAGGTCACCGCTACAGGCGGCGGAAGCCCGCCGAACAGCGTCACGATCACAAAATCACCCGCGGGCCGATCCTCCCGCAGGCCAACCGATCGCCGTAGATACCCCCGCACGTCCGCCGTTGCATTCAGGTCGGATTTCACCTCAGCGTCCGACATCGGTGGCCACTCACCAGCCACCCCTATGCCAGGGACTAGGAGAACCACCCCCGCGACAAGGGCGCGGATGCCAAAAACCGTGCGCTGCATATGACGAGACTATGCCGGCGGTTGTGCAGGTCACAAGGAATACTTGGGTCGCGGGCCATCGCTCGATGACCGGTCAGCCACTCGTCATTGGTGACGGTCTGGCTTCCGACGCAGATTGCGAGCCAAATGAAGAACGGATCAGGGTGGTCAGTTGAGGCGTGCACCACTAAGCTCCGCCAGCCAACGAAGGCCCGCCCATGCGCACCCGCATCATGTATATCGAAGACAAGTCGGGCGGGCTCGTGGGAGCGTGCCGGATTGGACGGGTCACGTTCTCGAAGACCGGCGCGACACTTCGATATGATGGTCGGTCGTTTCAGAGCCTCAAAGGCAACGGTTTCAAGGCCAACTACATCGACATCGATAGCGGCCATGAATTCTGGATTTCCGGTCCGCGCAAGGACGGCGCCGATGGGCTCTACGGGCGCATCACCCAACCCGAGGACGTGGACGCCGATATCGCCGAAGAATACTGGCGAAATATTCGCGGCCTGAGCCAAACGCCCGTCACGCGCTCCGGGCCACAGCACACTTTCATCGTTCCCGAGACGGTGAACACCGCGCCCGTTCATGGTCGAAAGGCGAACCGCATCGCAAGAACGGTACTGGCAAGGGGTTGATCGGCGAAGAACTTGGACATTCCCGGCGGATGAGTTTGCCGCTAAGCTTGGGAATCAGCGCCTTACCCCCCAAAATTCTTACGGTAAGACATAATACTCGGAAAATATTGTATGATTCCTCGCACACCCAGAGACATATCTATTTTTGTAATTTCAGGATTGACTGGCGTTATTCTACTCGTTGCTGGCCTCTCCATGCCGTGGGAACCCTTCGACAGACACCCCGGCAAGACCTATAGCGCCGCGCCATATGTCGCCCCATCCGGTTGCCAAGGCGTTCACTTGGAGATCGATGAGGACATTCCATCCAAGTGCAACAACACCGCAACCAGAATACTCGATAGCGAGTCGTTTGGATTGGTACACCACGGAAGAGGCGACGCCTGGATACGGGTCAACAATGACGCCATTAATGTTCAGTGCAACTTCATCAAGGGTTGCCACATCTGGTACATAGCAAAAGATAAGTTCAGAAGATAACTATAGACCGGCACAGAACTCAACCGCCCCAAGCGAGCTGGACGGGCTGTAAATCCTGGCCAATCCCGTTGCGCGCCCACGCCCCACACCCCATCTGCGGCGTCCAGCACAGAGGAGCCTCCCATGCGCGCCGTCGGTTATCAGACCCCGCTTCCCATCGAGGACGCCTCGGCCCTTGTGGATATCGACCTGCCCCGGCCCGAGGCCGCCGGGCGGGATCTGTTGGTGGAGGTCCGGGCCGTCTCGGTCAATCCGGTGGACACCAAGGTGCGCCGCGCCGCAAAGCCCGAGGCCGGCGCCTGGAAGGTGCTGGGCTGGGACGCGGCCGGGGTGGTCGCGGCGGTGGGACCGGAAGTTACCGGCTTCAAGGTCGGGGATGCGGTCTATTACGCCGGGGCCATCGACCGGGCGGGCGCCAACGCCGAGTTCCATCTGGTGGATGAGCGGATCGTCGGGCGCAAACCCCATTCCCTGACCTGGGCCGAGGCCGCCGCCCTGCCCCTGACCAGCATTACCGCCTGGGAAGCCCTGTTCGACCGGCTGGACGTGCGCAAGCCCGTGGCCGGCGGAACCGGGCCCGGCGCGGTGCTGATCATCGGCGGCGCCGGCGGGGTGGGCTCGATCGCGGTGCAGCTGGCCCGCCAGCTTACCGATCTGACGGTGATCGCCACCGCCTCGCGGCCGGAGACCAGGGCGTGGGTGGAGGGGCTGGGCGCCCACCACGTCATCGACCACAGCCAACCCCTGGCGCCCCAGCTGGAGGCCCTGGGCATGGGGGCGCCTCAGTTCGTCTTCTGCACCACCCACACCGACGCCCACCTGGACGACATCGTCACCCTGATCGCCCCGCAAGGGCGCCTGGCGGTGATCGACGATCCGCCCGCCCTCGACATCCTGCCCTTCAAGCGCAAGTGCGTCTCGGTCCACTGGGAGGCGATGTTCGCCCGCTCCCTGTTCCACACCGCCGACATGGGCGCCCAGGGCGAGCTTCTGACCGAGGTCGCCCGCCTGGTGGACGCCGGAACCCTGCGCACCACCCTGGCCGAGCGCTTCGGCCCTATCAACGCCGCCAACCTGCGCCGCGCCCACGCCCTGCTGGAAAGTGGCCGCGCCCAGGGCAAGATCGTGCTGGAGGGGTTCGGGGCGGGCTGAGCGATTGGGCGGGTCGGCGCCCAACCCTATCCCGCCCGGGTTTGACCTCCATCAATCGCCCCGGCCGCGCCCTGGTCTAAGGTTGCGCCATCCACAATCAGTCCGGAGTTGCCCCCATGACGACCACCGAGCCCACAGGCCGCGCGTTGGTCAAATCAAAGGGGCCCGCCAGCCTGATCCACCTGCCCCCCAGCGCCCCGGCGCCAGTCATCAGCGAGGACGGCGCCGCCATCGACGCCCCCAACGTACTTGGGGATGTCGCGGACCGGGCCCTGCACGCGGCCATGGCCCGCTTTACCGGCGGGCTGTCGCCCTTCGCCCTGGGCGAGGCCTATATGGACTGGGCCACCCATCTGGCGGCCTCTCCGGGCAAGCAGGCCCAACTGACCCGCAAGGCGGCCCGCAAGGTTTCACGCCTCAGCCATTTCGTCGCCGAGACCCTGGCCACCGGCGGTCAGACCGAGCCCTGCATCAAGCCCCTGCCGCAGGATCATCGGTTTACCGGCGAGGCCTGGAAGCACTGGCCCTATAGCGCGATCTATCAGGGCTTCCTGTTGCAGCAGCAATGGTGGCACAACGCCACCACCGACGTGCGCGGCGCCACCCCGCAGCATGAGAACGTGGTCGAGTTCACCACCCGGCAGATCCTGGACATGGTCTCGCCGTCGAACTTCCTGCTCACCAATCCCGAGCTTCTGCAACGGACCCTGGCCCAGGGGGGCATGAACCTGGTTCGCGGGGCGCAGAACTATTTCGAGGACTGGGAGCGCTCGGTGAACGGCAAGCCGCAGGTGGGGACCGAGGCCTTCCAGGTCGGCCGCGACGTCGCCGTCACCCCCGGCAAGGTCATCTATCGCAACCGTCTGATCGAGCTGATCCAGTACGAGCCCGCCACCGGCGCCGTGCATCCCGAACCGATCCTGATCGTCCCGGCCTGGATCATGAAATACTACATCCTGGATCTTTCGCCCCACAATTCCCTGGTCAAGTACCTGACCGATCAGGGTTTCACCGTCTTCATGATCTCCTGGAAGAACCCCAGCGCCGAGGATCGCGACCTGGGGATGGACGACTATCTGAAGCTGGGGGTGATGACCGCCGTGGACGCGGTCACCGCCGTGACCAATCAGAAAATCCACGCCGTGGGTTACTGCATCGGCGGCACCCTGCTCTCGATCGCCGCGGCGGCCATGGCCGGCGACGGGGACGACCGCCTGGCCTCCGTCACCCTGTTCGCCGCCCAGACCGACTTCACCGAGGCCGGCGAGCTGATGCTGTTCGTCAACGAGAGCCAGCTGACCTTCCTCGAAGACATGATGTGGGAGCAGGGCTATCTGGAGACCACCCAGATGGCCGGCGCCTTCCAGCTGCTGCGCTCCAGCGATCTGATCTGGTCGCGGATGGTGCATGACTATCTGATGGGCGAGCGCACGCCCATGAGCGACCTGATGGCCTGGAACGCCGACGCCACCCGCATGCCCTACCGCATGCACAGCGAGTATCTGCGCCACCTGTTCCTGGACAATGACCTGGCCGAGGGCCGCTACCACACCGACGGCAAGGCCGTGGCCCTGAACGACATCACCGCCCCGATCTTCGTGGTGGGCACCACCTGGGACCACGTGGCCCCCTGGCGCTCGGTGCACAAGATCCACCTGCTGGTCGACACCGACGTGACCTTCCTGCTGACCGTGGGCGGGCACAATGCCGGCATCGTCTCGGAACTGGGCAAGCCGGGGCGCAGCTATCAGGTCCTGACCAAGGCGCCTCAGGACCATTATATCGCCCCGGAGGCCTGGACCGCCGCCGCCCCGCACAAGGACGGCTCCTGGTGGCCGGAATGGGCGGCCTGGCTCAAGGCCCGCTCCGGCCCGCAAGGGCCGCCGCCGCCCATGGGCGCGGCCGGGGCCGGCCTCGCCCCCCTCGCGGACGCTCCGGGGGCCTACGTCCTGCAGACTTGATGCGCCTTAGGCGACCGAGGCCTCGCCGCAATCCAGCGCTTGCGCCACGGCGGCGATGGCCATGAACAGTTGATCCACCTCGATCGGCTTGGCCACGAAATCGGTCATGCCGGCGGCGCGGTAGGACTCCATCTGATGGGTCATGGCGTTGGCGGTGAGGGCGATGATCGGGATGGCCGGTCGGCCCATCTCCGCCTCCCGCCGCCTTATCCAGCGCGCCGCCGTCGGACCGTCCATCACCGGCATCTGCACGTCCATCAGGATCAGGTCCCAGGGGTCGTCCTCCCAGGCCGCCACCGCCTCCTGGCCATTGGCCACGATCATCGGCTCCAACCCAGCCTGACCCAGCAGGGTTCTCAGCACCAGCTGGTTCACGGCGTTGTCCTCCGCGGCGAGGATCCGCAGGGGCCGAACCCCAAGAACCTCCGCGCCGGAGGGCGCCGCGCCACGATCGGGGCCGATCTCCTCGACATGGGCCAAGGGCAGGACCACCGTGAAGCGGCTGCCTTGACCCAGGGTGCTGTGAACGCTGATCTCGCCGCCCATGGCGCGGCAGAGCTCGCGACTGATGGCCAGGCCCAGACCCGTCCCGCCGAACCGCCGGGTGGTGGAGGAATCCACCTGAACGAACTTCTCGAACAGATGCCCCACCCGATCCGAGGGGATGCCGACCCCCGTATCGGTCACAGCCAGGCGCAGCCCCTGATCGGTCCGGTCGATCTCCACCAGCACCGCCCCCTCCGCCGTGAATTTCACGGCGTTCGAGATCAGGTTCAGCAAGATTTGCCGCACACGGACGGAATCGCCGCGATAGAGTCCCCGCGCGTCGGGCGCGAGGCTCAGGCTCAGCGCCAGGCCCTTGCCGTCCGCCACCGGCTGGAAGGCGGCCTGGGCGCTCGACGCCAGCGTTTCGATGTCGAATTCCGCCATCTCCAGTTCGAGCTTGCCCGCCTCGATCTTGGACAGGTCCAGGATGTCGTTGAGGATCGCCAGCAGCGTCGCCCCGGACTGGCCGATGACGCTCAGCCGATCCTGCTGGGTCTTGGACATGGGCTCGCGCTCCATGACCTGGACCATGCCCAGCACCCCGTTCAGGGGCGTGCGGATTTCATGGCTCATGATCGCCAGGAATTCGCTCTTGGCCCGGTTGGCCGCCTCGGCCGCCTCCACGGCCTGCTGCTGAGCCAGGGCCGCGCGCCGCGCCTCAGTGACATCGACCAGGGTGGCGATGCAGGTGCGCCAGGGCCGCCCCTCGTCTGGAATCGTGCGGAAATGCACCCGCATCTCGCCCATCCCGTCCCCATAGGGCGCCTTGGCGTCGAAGGGCGGGAACACGCCGGTGGCGGCCATGGCGTCGAGGCTATCGCAGAAACCGACGAAAAAGCTGTCGTCCAACACAAGTTGTTCCGCCGCGTCAGCGATGTGCGCCAAGCCGAACAGCTCGCCGATCGCGGCGTTGGCTTCGGTGACCTCGATATAGCTCAGCGCCTCGCCGATATTGGCGAGCTTGGTCCGCAGAACCGTCCCCAGAAACACCTCCCCCGCCGCCTTGGCGGGAAGCAGAAGTTCGTAGAGCCGCGAGGCGTCGAAACAGACCTGGGGCAGAGGGCTCTGCTCGAACAGCATGCTCCAACGGGCCTGGGCCCGCTCGGCCTGGTCCCGGGCCAGGCGCACCAGATCGCGCTGGTGTTGCTGGCTTTCCAGGGCCGCGTGCAGGGCCGTGGATTCCTGATGGAGGATACCGATCAGCAGACCGATGAAGGCCACATAGCAGACCGCGCCAAACTCAATCAGAACCGCTTCCCGGAAGGGGAGCCGATAGTGCAGCAGCAGGGTCGCCAGGGGCATGGCCAGGATCATCATCCCCGCCGAGGCGCCCACGCCGACCCGGGTCGCGGCCCCCCACCCGCGGGTCATGACCGCATTGTAGAGGTTCATCTCGCACAGCAGCAACGCCGCTCCGGCCAGGGCTATGGGCGAGGACGACGGCAGCATGATCGGGGCGATGGCGCCGGCGGTAAAAGCGGCCACCCCCAGGGAAGTCAGGGCGGCGCGGCGAAGACGCCGCTCGTCCATGCGCGCGTAGATCCGGGTGAAGATCAGGCGGTCCAGGACGCTGAGGCTGACCGCGGCCAGGAACCACACGCCGACAAGGCGCTCGTGGGTAGTCAGCCAGGCGCCCAGTCCCACAGCCACGTTTTGGCCCAGACGGGACCAGAACCCCCTGAACCTCCAGCGGATAACGCGGTCTATCGCCTGCTGCTCAAACGCCATTGCCGTCCTCTTTGACCACAACCTAAGGCCCGCACCTTTCCGTCCGCCTAACCGACCCACGTCCGTGGATTGAGCACGCGGGGATCTTGACACTGGTCAATGCGAGGGCGGGTTCAGCCCCTATGTCTTTCCCAAGACAATCCTCGGGGAGATGAGATGATGTCCAAGGTAGCGGTGGTGACCGGTGGAACGCGTGGCATTGGCCACGCCGTCAGCGCCAAATTGAAGGCCGATGGTTTTCGCGTGGCGGCCCTCTATGTGGGCAATGACGAGGCGGCTCGGCAGTGCCGGGAGGAACTGGAGATCCTGGCCCTGAAATGCGACGTGGCCGAAAGCCTCGACTGCCGCAATGTGATCCGCGAGGTGGAAAGCCTGCTGGGACCCATCGACGTTCTGGTCAACAACGCCGGGATCACCCATGACGCGGCCCTGCACAAGATGGACGACAACGCCTGGGATCAGGTGATCCGGGTGGACCTGAACGGCCTCTACAACATGACCCGGCCGGTGATCGGCGGGATGCGCGATCGCGGCTATGGCCGGATCATCAATATCGCCTCGATCAATGGCCAGAAGGGCCAGTTCGGCCAGACCAACTACGCCGCCGCCAAGGCCGGGGTGATCGGCTTCACCAAGGCCCTGGCCCTGGAAACCGCCCGCAAGGGCGTCACCGTCAACGCCGTCTCGCCGGGCTATGTCGATACCGAGATGGTCGCCCATGTGCCCGCCGACGTGCTGGAGCAGATCAAGGCCCAGATTCCCGTCGGCCGGCTGGGCCGGGCCGAGGAGATCGCCCGCTGCGTGGCCTTCCTCGCCAGCGAGGAGCAGGGCTTCATCACCGGCTCGACCCTGACGGTGAACGGAGGCCAATACCTGGTCTAGGCGCGAAAACCGGGCGCGCGGCGGATGGCGCAACCATCACGCCCCGCTCGGTCTAGGCGACAGCCCGCTCTGTATAGCTGGAGAGCAGTTGTTCGATCGCGCCAAACAAGGCGTGTGGCGAGATGGGCTTGGCCAGGTGCAGATCCGCGCCCGCGGCCAGACTGGCCGCCACATGTTCCGGCTGAGTATTGGCCGTGAGCATGATGATCGGGGTCGGGGGACGCCCCACCGATTTCTCGAAGGCGCGAATGGCCTGGGTCGCCGCCAGGCCATCCATCTCCGGCATCTGCATGTCCATCAGGACGAGGCCGAAAACGCAATCCCTGAAGGCGTCCAGGGCCAGGGCGCCGTTTTCCACCATGCGCACGCCGGCGGCGGATTCCAGCATCAGTTCCAGCACCCTGCGGTTCCCGGGGTGGTCCTCGGCGACCAGGATCTGAAGGTCTTCGGGTTGGCTGGCCGGAACATTCCCCTGGGGCGCCTCAACGGCCGCGGGTTCCAAGGACGCCTCCAACCAGAAGCTCGCGCCCCGGCCCGGCTGGGCGTCGCAATCCAGAGTCGCGCCCATCAGGTCACAAAGCTCCCGACAGATCGAAAGCCCCAGGCCAGCGCCGCCATAGCGGCGGGTGTGAGAGGTGTCCATCTGATGGAAGCGGACGAAGATCTGAGCCTTTTGCGCGGGATCGAAGCCGATCCCAGTGTCCGTCACGGTCAGGCGGACGCGATCCTCGGCCGCGAGGGCGAGACTGACCGTTATAGCGCCGTGCTCGGTGAACTTGACCGCATTGCTGATCAGATTGACCAGGATCTGGCGAATTCGCAGCCGGTCTCCACGGAAGCAGCGATCCGCCTCCGGCGCGATATCGAGGTTCAGCGCCAGGCCCCGCTCCTCCATCTCCAAACGGAACATATCCGTCAGCTCACGCACCAGTTCCCCGAGGTGGAAGGGAGCAATCTCCAGCTTCACCGCTCCGGCTTCAATCCGGGCGACATCAAGAACATCCGACAGCAGGCGGTTCAGGGTTTCACCAGAGGAGCGGATCAGGTTGAGCATGGCCTGCTGACGGGGCGGCAATTCATGCTGGCTGAGCATTTCCGCGGCGGCGACGATCCCGTTCAACGGCGTACGAAGCTCGTGGCTCATATTGGCCAGAAAGGCGCTCTTGGCCTGGCTTGCGGCCTCGGCGGCGCCGACCGCGGCCCTTAGGGCGTCAGCGCCCGCCCGGGCCTCGGTCACGTCCTCGGTGATCGCGATCAGATGCCGTGGCCCGGCGTCATCGAAGGTCAAGGCGCGCCGGGTGGAGAAATAGCGCGCCCCATTCTCCGTCTCGACCTTATCGTCGGACGCCTGCCGCCAAGCCAGGGAAGCCAGGGCCCGGGCGTCGGAGACGCTGATCATCCCGGCGACATGTTCTGGAAGAGCCTCTTCCGCGGTCTTGCCGATGACCTCATCGGCCGTCCTGTCCATCAGATCCTCAGCCGACCGATTGAACAGCACATAACGCCCGTTGCGGGCGTTCTTGACCGTCAGGGACAGGGGCAACAGGTTGAAGACGCTTTCCAGGAAGGCCGTGGCCTCCACCTGCTCGGTTACATCCCTGGCGATGGCCAGGACGCGGTCGGGACGACCGCCCCCATCCAGGACCGGCATCATTTCAGTATGGAGATAGATGGGCGCGGCGCCGTCCATATAGAGAAACGAGTGAAAGCGGCCAATCTGGCCATCGACGGCGAGTTTCAGCGCGCGCGCGGCCCCCACCTGGCTATCAGTCGGCCACAGACTTTTCCATTCGGGATTATCATCGACCACCATGAAGGCTCTGGCGCGCCGATTTCCGTAATAGACATGACCATCAAGGGTCAGCAGCCACATCGCGTCGGGATTGGCTTCAAACAGCCGGCGATAGTCGATGTTGTCGGCCGCGGCCTCGCCCGATGAATCCATTGGATGCTGCGCGTTCCGCGTCACGTCGCCCGCTTCCCTTTTGGAAGAACCTTTCCGAACGTGCAGGATATGCCTGGCACACTGAAGAGTTGGTTAAGATCAATCCAGACTTCATAGCGTTTATTTCTTGTAAATCTCGCATAACAAAGAAATTCGACATTTTCGACGTGTATCAGAAGACCGAGGCTCGCCCTTAACCTGCAATTAATTGGACAGTTCTAATGTTACCCGAGATATCCAGTAAATTTTTTCCCTGTTCGGAGAATTCCCTTGGGGCAAAGCGTAGGTGACGGCCATCTGGCTTATAATGAGCCACTGACGGTTCGGTATTCGACCTCGTTTCGCGAGGTTTTGCTTGGCGGGTTTGAGGACAGCGGGGGCTATGAGCTGGATCTGGGGGCGGATGCGCCGGCGGATCTGAGCGCCGTGCAGGTGATCCTGGCGGCCCGCGCCTTCGCCAAGGACCGGGGCAAGACCTTTGCCCTGGCCCGGCCGGCCGCCGGCCCCCTGGCCGAGGTCCTGCGCCAGGGCGGTTTCCTGGACGAGGCGGCGGCCGATGACCGCGCCTTCTGGCTTCAGAACGAGGAAGTTTAATGAGCGCCTCCATCTTGGCGGTGGATGACTCCGCCAGTATCCGCGTCGCCATCAAGATCGCCCTGTCCGGAGCCGGCTACGCCGTCTCCGAGGCCGTCAACGGCGCCGACGGCGTCGAGAAGGCCAAGGCCGGCAGCTACGACCTGATCGTCACCGACCTCAACATGCCCGTCATGGACGGTCTGACAATGATCGAGGAGTTGCGACGCTCCCCCGCCCACATGGGCGTGCCGATCATCTTCCTGACCACGGAGTCCGACGCCGCCCTCAAGCAGCGCGCCAAGGCCGCCGGCGCCACCGGATGGCTCACCAAGCCCTTCGATCCCGAACAACTGGTCAAGATCATCAAGAAGGTGCTCGGTCGATGAGTTCCCTGGACGCCGTCGAGATCTTCCTGGTCGAGGCCCGCGATCTGCTCGAGCAGATCGAGCAGGCCCTCTTGGACCTGAACGGGCGCCTGGACGACCGGGACCTGGTGGACACCGTCTTTCGCGGCCTGCACACCCTCAAGGGTTCCGGCGCCATGTTCGGCTTCGACGCCCTGGCCGAGTTCACCCATCACTGCGAGAGCGCCTTCGACCGCGTCCGCAAGGGTGAGGTCGCCGCCACCAGCGCCCTGGTCGGCGCCATCCTCGACGCCCAGGACCACATGCGCGCCCTGATCGAGGACCCCAAGGGCGACTACGCCGCCGCCAGCCAGCGCCTCCTGGCCGGCCTCAACGCCGCCGTCAGCGGCGCGGCCCCGCCCGAGCCCGGCGCCGCGCCCCAGGCCCCCGCTTTACAGGTCTGGTCGATCCGCTTTCGCCTGCCCGCCAACGCCCTGGTCAATGGGGTCAATCCCCTGGGCCTGCTCAACGAGCTGCGCGACCTGGGCGAATGCCGCATCGTCGCCGACACCACGAAGATCCCCGACCTGGAGGCCCTCGATCCCACCGAGTGCCACCTGGGCTGGGACGTCACCCTGACCACCGACCAGCCCCGCTCGGCCATCGAGGATGTGTTCATCTTCGTCATGGACGACATGGACATCGTCATCGAGACCCTGGACGCGCCTGAGGCCGTGGCGCCTGAAGCCCCTGTGGTTGCGACTGCCCCAAGCGCGCCCGCGGCTGCGCCGCCGCCCAAGCCCGCCGCCGCCCCGCAGGAGGTCCCCACC
>JARLIP010000145.1 GCA_031291685.1 Caulobacteraceae bacterium
ACCATCCGGGTCTTGAAACGTCGTCGGCGGCCCAGCTCCCCCACAGCCTCAAAAGGCTCAGGTGGCGACGGCCCTGTCACCGACTGTCCGCCTGGCGCGTGCAACGCCAGGCGGATCCCGGAACACAGGCAATCTAGCAGAGTATCGACAAACAAGGTGGCGCGGGCGAAGCCCGTGACGGAGGGGGCGTCCCGGCGAGCCCACCACCGCGGTCCTCGACACGCCGAGCGATCAGACCCCCTTGAACACCGCCGCGCGCTTTTCCAGGATCGCCTCGACCCCTTCCATATGGTCCTCGGTGAGGTGCGCGATGGCCTGGGCCGAGGCCGACATCTCCAGCAGGGTGTCATAGGAGGCGTTCTGCCCCTGCTTGAGCAGGGACTTGGCCAGGCGCAGGGCGTGGGGCGGCTGCTGGGCGATCTTCTCGGCCAGGGCGATGGCCTCGCTCATCAGGTCGGCGGCGGGGACCACCCGGCTGACCAGACCCCAATCGGCGGCGGTCTTGGCGTCGATCACGTCGCCAGTGAACAGAAGCTCCGAGGCGCGGCTCATGCCGATAGTCCGCGGCAGCAGCCAGGCGCCCCCGTCCCCGGGAATCAGGCCCAGCTTCAGGAAGGTCACCCCAAACTTGGCCGTGTCGGCGGCGATGCGCATGTCGGTCATGCAGGCCACGTCGCAGCCCAGGCCGTTAGCCGCCCCGTTGACCGCCGGGATGGAGGGTACCTCCTGCCCGTAAACCGCGCGTACGATGCGGTGGATGTTGTTGCGATAGCCGTCGCGGATGGTCACGCCATTGCCGGCGAAGGCCCCTTCCCGGGCCTTCAGGGCCTTGACGTCGCCGCCAGCGGAGAAGGCGCGCCCGGCGCCGGTCAGCACCACGCAACGCACGTCCGGGTCGGCGTTGACCGTCTCGCACACCGCCCGGACCTGATCCCCGTCGCCGGGGGCGCCCAGGGCGTTCATGCTCTCAGGCCGGTTCAGGGTCAGGATGGCGACATGGCCACGCTTTTCGAGGGTTAGAAGGCTCATGGGCCGCTCCAATGCTTCAGGTCGCGGCGCAGAGAGACAAAAACCGGGCGTTTGGACAAGCTCAAACGAAAAAGCCCTCCGGATCGCTCCGAAGGGCTGTCGCAAGCTCGGGTTCGGCTTACTTTTTCTTTGGGGCGGCCGGATTGGCCGGGCGAAGGGCCTCGTACACACGCCTGTGGGGGGCGAAAACACCCGAAAAGGCGAAGGACAGGATCGCCGAGTTCAGCGTCATTTGATTCATGTCTGCGTCTCCTTGACCAGCAGAATAAGCCAGAAAGAGACGCCCCGCGGCTCCCAGGGCCGTAGTTCCCTCACAGTCGTCAGCGCGTCGAGGTTGACTATGCGGCATTCGCGGAAAATCGCAAGAAATAAATCCGGGTTCGGATCATTTTGTCACACACAATATGTCGGATCAGGCTGATTTTTATGGCCTTTTTACACCCCGCCCGCACAGACGCATCGCTACAGGCGCCAAGACGCGCGCAATCATCTGTATTTTCTACATAATTCTGCCGAGCGAGTAATTTTGGCCCGCCCTTAGCCGCCGCCCAGGGCCACCCGCTTGACCCCGCCAGCCAATTTCGCATAATTCGAATTAATTCGACTACTCATGAAACCGTCGGAATTGATGTCGACCACCGCGCCCCATACCGCTCCGCCAACCGACGCGCGCCTGTCCCGGCGCCAGCAGCCCAATCCGCCCAAGCGCGCCGGGGCCCAGGCCCGGGTGGACGCCATCCTCGACGCCGCCGACGCCCTGGTCGCCAGCCGCCCCCTGGAAACGGTGAGCCTGCCCCTGATCGCCCAGGCCGCCGGGGCGCCGCCCTCCAGCCTCTATCACTTCTTCCCCTCTACCGAAGCGGTTCTGATCGCCCTTGTCCGGCGCTATAATGACAAGCTGGACAGCCTCTTGGAGGAGACTCTTCAGGTCATTCCTCCGGACAGCTGGCAGGCCATGCTGCGGGTCCTGACGGCCCGGGCCCGGGCTTTTCACGACCAGCATCCGGTCTATACCCGCCTGATCCTGCGCACCGCCGCCTTCAGCAGCCTGCGCCAGACGGACGATGAGCACATCACCCAGATGGGCCGGCGGATGCTTCAGGTGCTGAACGCCCACTTCCACATGCCGGACGCCCCGGACCTGGATCTGCGCCTGAGCGTGGCCATCGCCCTCAGCGACCGGATCTGGGCCCTGTTTCCTGATTCTGATGGAATGATTTCGGATTTTTCCTTCGAGGAGTCGCAGCGCGCGATGATCGCCTACCTGTCCAACTACCTGCCGCCCCTGATGGCGCCGCGCGAGGCCGCGAAATGAGACGCGCCCTTCTCGCCACCGCCCTGATCGGGCTCCTCACCGCCGGCTGCTCGCGGCCGCATCACGCCCCGGTTGAGACCGATCCGGCCAAGATCGCCGCCCGCGCCCTGGCCATGCAGCCGACCGATCCAAAGCTGGCGGGGCTCTATTCCACCTCCTGCCGCGCCTGCCATGGAACCCCGGGCAGCGGCGCCCCCCTGGCCGGGGACCACGGCGCCTGGGATGCCCGCTGGGACAAGGGCCTGCCGGCCCTGATGCGGAGCATCGTCAGCGGCAAGAACGGCATGCCCGCCGGGGGCCAGTGCTTCGCCTGCACCCCGGGTGACTACAAGGCCCTGGTGCGCTTCATGGCCGACGAGCCGGAACACTAGGGCCAACAGAATGACGATCGAACGGCTTGAATTTCCATCCGCTCATCCCCGCGAAGGCGGGGATCCAGCTGAAACCCACTGAAATCCGTGGATGACTCTGGGTCCCCGCCTTCGCGGGGATGAGCGGGTTAAATGAGACACGAACGGGGGAGACAGAGATCAGATGCTTTCAAGACGAGCCTTGATGACCGGCGCGGCCGGGGTCGGCCTGGCGGGCGCTGGCGCGGTGGGCTACCGGGTCTGGCGCGACCGCGAGCCGGCCAGCCCTCCGGCCCAGGACGCCGCCGGCCACCTTTTGTGGCGCAACTGGTCCGGCATCCGCGGTTCCTATCCGGCCCAGCGGGCCGCCCCCTCCAGCGAGGGCGAACTGGCGGGCCTGCTCAAGACCGCCCCGGCGCCGATTCGCCCGGTAGGCGCGGGCCATTCCTTCACCGCCCTGGTCCCGACCTCCGGCCTGCTCCTGACCCTTGACCAGATGAGCGGCCTCGTTCGCCACGACGCGGACAAGCTCCAGGCCACGGTGCGCGCCGGAACCCGTCTGGGGGACCTGGGGCCTGCCCTGGCGGCCATCGGCCAGGAAATGCCCAACCTGCCGGACATCAACAAGCAGTCCCTGGCCGGCGCCATCTCCACCGGCACCCACGGCACCGGGCGGGGGATCACGGCCATCCACGGGCAGGTGCTGTCCTTCCGCCTGGCCACGCCCAAGGGCGACCTGCTGGATTGCAGCCCCGCCAGCAACCCGGAAATCTACAACGCCGCCCGGGTCGGTCTGGGCGCCTTCGGGGTGGTGACCGAGGTCACCTTGCAGAACCAACCCCTCAAGCGGATCTACAAGCGGGTCGAGCTGCGCGACTTTCACGAGGTCTGCGACGCCTGGCCCGAATTGCAGGCCAAGCACCGCAATGTCGAGTTCTACGCCATCCCCTTCACCGGCAAGGTGGCCCTGATCACCGCCGACCCCACCGACCGGCCGACCCTGCCCCGGGGTCCGGAGGTGGACAACGCCACCCTGATGGACCTCAAGCGCCTGCGCGACCTGTTCGGCCTGATCCCGCCCCTGCGCCGGGCGGTGGCCAACGGGTTGATGGGCGACATCAAGCCCGAGGAAATGGTCGACGAAGGCTGGAAGCTGCTCTCCAACGACCGCTCGGTGCGCTTCAACGAGATGGAGTTCCACCTGCCCCGGGAGACTCAGATCCCGGCCCTGAAGGAGGTGATGGCGGCGATCGAGAAACACCGCGGCGACGTCTTCTTCCCCATCGAGGCCCGGACCATCGCGGCCGACGACGCCTGGCTGTCGCCCTTCTATCAGCGCCCCAGCGGCTCGGTGGCGGTGCACGCCTATTACAAGGACGACTACGCCTTCCTGTTCGACCTGATCGAGCCGATCTTCCGCCGCTATGACGGTCGCCCTCACTGGGGCAAGCTCAATTCCCTGGGCGCCGGGGACTTCAGCCGCCTCTATCCCCGCTGGAAGGAGGCCTGCGAGGTGCGCGCCGCCCTCGATCCCACCGGCCGGTTCCTCAACCCCTATCTGCGGAAGGTCTTCCTTGGCCAATCCTGATCGCCCGTCCCGCCGTCTGGCCCTGACCGGCCTGGGCGGCCTCGCCCTGATCGGCGCCGGCGTCCTCGTCGCCCGCAGGCCCGACCGGGGCCAGGGTGGGCACGACGCCTATTTCCAGGGCCTGGCCAAGGCCCTGACAGAGGCGAAACTGGTCCAGCCGACCCTGGTCATCGACCGCGCGCGCCTGGATCACAACATCGCCGCCGTGCGCCAGACCCTGGCTGGAACCCCTCTGGGGGTTCGGGTGGTGGTCAAATCCCTGCCCTCCATGCCCCTGATCGAGGCCGTGGCCGACGGGCTGAACACCGACCGCTTCATGGTCTTCAATGGCGAGATGCTGGGGGAAATGCGCCGCCGACGGCCGGGGGCGGACATCCTGATGGGCAAGCCCCTGCCCGCCGCGGCCGCCGCCGCCTTCTACGACGCCTTTCCCGCCGGGCCAGGGGCGCCGCAACCCCAGTGGCTGATCGATTCGGCCGAGCGCCTCGCCCACTACGGCGCCATCGCCAAGGCCCGGGGCCTGGCCATGCGGGTCAATTTCGAGTTGGACGTGGGCCTGCACCGGGGCGGTTTCGCCAGCCTGGACGACCTGGCCCACGCGGTCGAGGCGGCCAAGGCCCTGCCCGGGATCGAGATCAGCGGCCTGATGGGTTACGACCCGCACGTGCCCAAGACCCCCGACCCCAAGGGCGCCTTCGCCAGGGCCCAGGCGATCTATGCCGACGCCATCGACGTGCTCAAACATCGGCTGGGCGGCGATCCCGCCCGCCTGACCCTCAACACCGCCGGCAGCCCCACCTACGCCTTGCACGCCAAGGGCACGGTGGCCAACGAGGTCTCCATTGGGTCCGCTTTCGTCAAGCCCGCCGATTTCGACCTGAACACCCTGACGAACCACGTCCCCGCCGCCTTCATCGCCACCCCGGTGATCAAGGCCCTGCCCCAGATGCGCGTCCCCAGCCTGGAAGCCCTCAGCGGCGTCATCCGCTTCTTCGATCCCAACACCCAGCGCGCCTTCTTCATCTGGGGCGGCCACTGGATGGCCAAGCCGGTCTCGCCCCCAGGCCTGCAGTTCAACGGCCTCTATGGCCGCTCCAGCAACCAGGAACTGCTCACCGGCTCGGCCAGGGTGCGCCTGGCCGAAGATGACTATGTCTTCTTCCGCCCGGCCCAGAGCGAGGCGGTGTTCCTCCAGTTCGGAGATCTGGCCCTCTACGACCAAGGCCGCATCACCGCCCGCTGGCCGACCTTCCCGGTATCGGCCTAAGCCGCCGTTCTGCTCCCCCGCGTTGCGCTACGGGGGGAGGAAACCAAGCCCTGCTCCCCCGTTCCAACGGGGGAGCTGTCGGGGTGAAACCCCGACTGAGGGGGCGCTCGGATGGTTGGTTCGCCCCCTCCGTCACGGGGCTGCGCCCCGCGCCACCTCCCCCGCGCCGCTTACGCTATGCAGGGGAGGAAACCACGTTCTGCTCCCCCGTCAAAACGGGGGAGCTGTCGGGACGTAGTCCCGGCTGAGGGGGCGCACGGACGGTCGGGTCGCTGCGCTATGCGGGGAGGAATCTCGCCCTACCCCATCACCGCCGACCCGCTCGCGTCGCCCAGTTCCGAGCCGCCATCGACATTGAGGATGGTCCCGGTGATGTATTTGGCGCTGTCGCTGGACAGGTACAGGGCCGCCTCGGCGATATCGGTCTTGGTCCCATAATCGCGCAGGGTGATGCGCCCCTTGATGCGCGCCTCGTCCTCCGGGGTAGGCGCCAGCCGGCGCATACCCTCGGTGTCGGCGATCGGGCCGGGCGAGATGGCGTTGACCCGCACCCCGGCCGGTCCCCACTCCATGGCCAGGCACTTGGTCAGCATGTTGATGCCGGCCTTGGCCGCGCAGACATGGGCCTGGAACATGGCCGGGCGCACCGCCTGGCCGGCGGTGATCGAGATCAGCGAGGCGCCGGGGCGGTTGAGGAACTCGTAAGAGGCCCGCAGCACGTTGAAGGTGCCGATCAGGTCGATGTCCACCACCGTCTTGAAGCCGTTGGCGCTCATCCCCAGGGCCGGGGCCACGAAATTGCCCGCGGCCCCCGACAGCACCACGTCGATCTTGCCGAACTGGTCGTGGGTCTGGCGCAGGGCCGCCTCCACCGCCGCATAGTCGCGCACGTCCGCCGCCAGGCCGATGGCCTCGAAGCCCTCGTCGGTGATGGTCTTGGCCGCCGCCGCGATCTTCTCGGGGCTGCGGCTGATCAGGGCGACCTTGGCCCCCGCCCGGGCGAAATGCTGGGCGATGCCCAGATTGATGCCGCTGGAGCCCCCGGCGACAAAGGCCACCTTGCCCGCCAGCAGACCGTCCTTCAAACCACTCATGACCGTTCTCCCGTTCTTGTTGCCCCATCCTATGGCGCGGCCCCGGCGGCTCCACAATCCGCCGGCGCCAACGGAAGGGGCCAATAAACGCCTTTGCCGGTAGTCGCCCGGTACGGGTGGATCGCCTTGACACAACCACGGACTATGACAGCCTTCGCCATCGGCGCGCATTTCGCCGTGGGGGAAACCGAAATGCTCACGATCACCCCCGACCAATGGATCGCCCTGGCCCAGAGCCAAAAGCCGCTCACCACCGAGGCCGTCGCCAGACGCCTCCAGGCCGACTTCCCCGAACCCAGCCAGACCTTGGGTC
The DNA here is from genome assembly GCA_031291685.1 of Caulobacteraceae bacterium. GTDB lineage: Bacteria > Pseudomonadota > Alphaproteobacteria > Caulobacterales > Caulobacteraceae > Poindextera. The sequence continues at coordinate 6,957 of JARLIP010000145.1, forward strand.
CCAACGCCTTACTGGCCCTTGCGGCCTCGTCCCTGGAGATCGCCGACAGGTACGGCCTATGGGCGCACAATGACCGCTACGCCTACGCCTCCCTGCGGCTGGTGGTGGGCCCCGACTTCGACCTGCATCCCAGGGCCCAGCGCATCCTGTCCCAGCCCAACACGCCCCCCGACCAGCGCATGAGCCTGCTCCTGGAGCGTATGCGCCGCGGCCAGTGGCTGGAAGCCGCCGAGGGCAGACCATGATCTGCGTGATCTGCGGCGGCGGACGCGGGGCCAACGCCCAGTGCGTCAAGTGCGACACGGTCTTCGTCGTCTGTCAGGATTGCGTGCTCGACGGCCACTGGAAGTGCCAAAATTCGAGCTGCCAATCCATCGTTTGGCCAACCTGGCGACCGACTGTTCGGCGCTCAAGCGCGCCGCGCGAAGAGCCCAAGCCGTCGCTCATGCATCAGCTGAATCAGATCAGGGGCAGCCACACCATCACGCCGCCGCTTCAGGCGAACACGGTGATAACCTGCACATCGAAAAACAAGCGAAAGGCGGAAAAGGAACCGACCCTCGATCTCAACCCTTCCAGAGACAAAGGGAAAGAGAAGGAGAAAGACGACGATAGAGAGGAAATAGACGACTACGAATACGATGAATATGAAGCTGAACAGCAGTTTCTTGAAGAGCTGGACCTGCGGTCCGTCGACGTCAATTTTCTCGATATCGGCATGGGCGACAGCACGTTGATCGTCTGCGGCGGCAACGGATACACAATCCTGATCGACTGCGGATCAACGAAGGATTCCCAGTCGGCCGGAGCGGACGCCCTAATATTTCTCAGCAACGAACTGATCAGATTGAAGAAATTATACGGATTCAAAAACACAATTATCCATAGAGTATATTTCACACATCCGGATCAAGATCACTACAATCTGTTTAGCGCCCTACATTATCGACTTAAGAAGATGCGCGAGATGCTGGTTGTTCAGGAATTCCACATTGGCGGCAAGAAGGTGGACTACAAGGCCTCCCCGGTAAACCCTTGGGAGGGGAAACCAAAGCTTACCAGCATGTCCAGCCTGTTCTCAGGCGGCAAACTGTTCAGCTACGAGAAGGAATTCGAAGGTCAGATTGCGCAGACCATCGCCTCCGGGATTACGATCCGGGTGCTTTGCGCCAATTCCGTCCCGCTGCACGGGGAGACCAAGGCCAATGCCGCCAGTCTTTGCATACTCCTGTGCGCCAAGACCGATCTTGGCCTGAAGAAATTTCTGTTCATCGGCGACGGCGAAGCCACGGTGGAAGAACGGCTTATCGAGCTTCACGCCACGGCCATAAGCCGCTGCACCTGCCTCAAGCTCGGCCATCATGGCTCGGACAAGGGGACCACCGAGGACTTCGTCAGCACGGTCAATCCTGACTACGCCTTCGCAAGCTCGAGCATGCGCTGGGCCCACCCCTATAGCGGGCCCGTGCAACGCCTTCTGCAAGCCCCGCAGATGCTGCGGTTCCGGCAGAACGACCCCCTGCACACCATCCTGCATGGAACCGGCTCGGGGCGCACACGGCAATACAGTCAAAGCACCACCAACGCGCCCTTCTTCCCCAGCATGACCCACATGACTGAGGACACGTCGAACAACGCCGAGACGCGCAAGGCGAAAAAGGAAAAATTCGAGCCGACCATCGCCTATGGCGACCAGCACGCCCTGGGGGTCTATCCCGATGGAACGGTCGAATATCTCAACGCCCTCGACGGCGAGGACGGCGCCCTGGCGGAACTGGACAACACCCCGTCCAAGACCCTGACCACCGAGGACTTCATCTTCCGCGACACCACCGAGGCGGAGAAGGAAGAGCAGACCGGGAAATGGCCCGAGACCAACGTCGAAGAGGACGACGACGATGAGGTCCTGGGTGACGAAAACCAGGACGAGGATCTGTGATCCGCCCCGCTCCTCACACCGTGATCAACTCGCTCGCCAGTCTCAGGGTCGTGTCGCCCCGGAAGCTCTGGGCGCCGATGTGGGTCAGCTTGGATTCGGTGTCCAACCAGATGCGCCCGCCCAGCTCCAGCCAGCGGCGGCAAAAGGCGTAGTCCTCGCTCAGATAGATCCCCGTCTCCGGCTCGATCATGCACTCGAACAGGGCGTACTGGTGCTCGCTGGCCCGGGTCGGGCGGGGATAGACGTGGGCGGCGCGATAGCGCAGCTCGGGATGAGCCGCGGCCAGGCTCTCAACCACATTGCGACGGATCAGCATGAAGCCGGTGCCCGCATAGACCGCCGTGGCGAACCCGTCCCGCCGCTCCAGGGCCGCCCCCTCACAAAAGGTGCCCACATAGGCCAGGGACGCCAGGGCGTGGCTTTCCCCATAGCGCCGCTGCCGCGCCGCCCCGCCGTTCCAGTCGTTGACCTTCAGCGGATAGACCCCGGCCACGAAATCCTCGTCAAAGGCCAGGAGCCGTCCCACCGCCTCCGGTTCGAAGGCGATGTCGGCGTCGATGAACATCAGGTGGGTCATCTCCGGCAGATCCAGAAACGCCGAGACCAGGGTGTTGCGGCTGCGGGTGATGAGGGCGTCGTGCCCCAGCATGGCCAGGTGAACATCGAAGCCCTCCCGCCCGGCGAAGTGGATCAGCTTAATGATCGATTCCACATAGCCCTGGGTCAACAGCCCGCCGAAGCAGGGAGTGGCGATCATCACCTTCGGGCGACCGCCGGCTTCGTTCAAACTCAACATGGGCGCCCCGGACCTGTTCACGAATCGAAATGGCGAACGACGTCGCCCCGCGTGATCTTCGCCGCTCCATCGGACAGGGGTGTTTCGGAAAGCCGTCGAAATATTGCAGACCCCACGGATCGACTCAGGGGTCCCGACACCATGTGTCGTCAGCGCAAAAGGACCCGCGTTATGCTGGAGCCTTCAGCCAGCCCAGCGCCCCCCGCGCCGCCGCCGCGCCGCTGGCGAAACAGGCCTGCAGCAGAAAGCCGCCCGTAGGCGCCTCCCAGTCCAGCATTTCGCCGCAGGCGAACACCCCCGGCCGGGCGCGCAGCATCAGGCCCTCGTCCACCTCATCCAGCCTCACGCCGCCGGCGCTGGAAATGGCCCGGGCCAAGGGCTGGACGCCGGTCAAGGTCAGGGGGACGGCCTTGATCATCCCTGCCAGGGCCTGCGGCTCATGGAGCAATTGCAGCCCATGGGCCTCCCGCAGCAGATTGATCGCCGCCGGCGACAGATTGGCGCCCTTACGCAGGCGATTGGCCAGGGACTGGTCGGCGGGGGCCTTGGCGATCCGCGCCGCCAGCTGCGCCTGGGCCAGATCCGGCCGCAGGTCGATCATCAGCCGCGCTTCCCCCCGCGCGTCAATGGCGTCCCTCAGGGGCGCCGACAGCGCGTAGAGGGCGCCGCCCTCCAGGCCATAGCGGGTCAGCATCACCTCTCCCCGGGCCAAGCGGCCAGCGAAGCTCACGGCCACGCCTTTCAGCGGCTCCCCGGCGAAGCGGTCCCGAAAACTTGGGCTCCACTCCACATCGAAGCCGCTATTGGCCGGACGCCAGGGCGCCATGGCGATCCCCTGCCCCGCCAACATCGCGCCCCAGGCCCCGTCCGCCCCCAGGCGCGGCCAGCTTGCGCCCCCAAGGGCAAGAACGGTCACGTCGGGCCGCGTCCGCTCGATTTGACCGCCGCCGATGTCGAAGATCAGCTCCCCCGCCTCGCCCCACCCCCGCCAGTCCGCGCGCAGGCGAAACACCACCCCCTGCTCTGACAGCCGCCCCAACCAGGCCCGCAGCAGGGGCGAGGCCTTCAGGGCCTTGGGAAACACCCGACCGCTGGAACCGACAAAGGTCTCCTGCCCCAGCCCCTCGGCCCAGGCGATCAGGTCGGCGGGCGAAAAAGCCTCGATGATCGGCGCCAGCCGCCCCCCGGCCTCGCCATAGCGCCCCAGGAACCGCTCCATCGGCTCGCTGTGGGTCAGGTTCAGCCCGCCCCGCCCAGCCATCAAGAGCCGCCGGCCAAGGCTCGGCATCCGCTCATAGACGGTCACGGCGAGCCCGGCCGCGCTGAGCCGCTCGGCGGCTATCAGCCCCGCCGGGCCGCCGCCAATCACGGCGGCGGTCTCGTTGGCGGCGGACGTCACACCTCTCCCGGGTCTGGCGGCGCCACAGGGCGGCGTATTCGCCATTGTGGCCGATCAGGTCCTCGTGCCGCCCGCGCTCCACCACCTTGCCCCGGCGGATCACCAAGATCTGGTCGGCGTCGACAATGGTGGACAGGCGGTGGGCGATGACCAGGGTCGTGCGCCCCTCGCGCACCTTGCGCAGGGTGGCCTGGATCGCCGCCTCGGTGCGTCCGTCCAGGGCGCTGGTGGCCTCGTCCAGGATCAGCACCCGTGGCTTGGCGATCAGGGCCCGGGCCAGACCCACCCTTTGGCGCTCGCCGCCCGACAGCTTCAGCCCGCGCTCGCCCACCCGGGTCTTCATCCGGTCGGGCAGGCCCTCGATGAAGCGGGCCAGTTCGGCGTCCTCCGCCGCCTGCCAGATCTCCGCCTCGCTGGCGTCGGGCCGGCCAAAGGCGATGTTGGACTCCAGGGTGTCGTTGAACAGGGCCACGTCCTGCGGCACCAGGGCGATGGCCCGGCGCAGGGACGCCTGGCGCACGGCCTTCAGATCCACGCCATCGATCAGCACCCGCCCCTGCTGCGGATCGAGCAGCCGCAGGGCCAGCCGCGCAATGGTGGTCTTGCCCGAGCCGGACGGCCCCACCAGGGCCGTGGTCGTCCCCGGCTCCACCTGGAAATCCACGTCCACAAGGCCCAGGGACCTGGCCCCATGCTGGAAGTTCACGTGTTCGAACACGATCCGCGCGCCCTTGCCGCTGGGGGGCGGCAGGTCCCGGGCGTCCGGGGCGTCGATGATGTCCGACTTCACCGAGGTCAAGGCGATCATCGCCTCCATGTCGATGAAGGACTGGCGGATTTCCCGGTAATTGACCCCCAGGATGTTCAGAGGTCCATAGATGGTCTGCATGATCAGGACGCAGGCCATCACCGCCCCCACCTGCATGCGCCCCTCCATCACCTCCACCCCGGCCAGGATGGTCATGGCGCCCAGGCCCAGGCTCAGCACCACCGACTGCACCGCGTTCAGCAGTTGCAGGGAGGTGTTGGCCTTCACCGCGGCCTGGGCGTAGTCGGTCATGGCCTGTTCGTAGCGGGCGACGGTGCGGGTCTCCGAGCCGAAGGTCTTGACCGTCTCGAAGTTCATGAAGGCGTCCACCGCCAGGCCGGCGGCGGCGGAATCGGCCTCGTTCAGGGCCCGGCGATGGCCGATGCGCCAGTCGGAAATGCCAAAGGTCAGGGCCACATAGATGACGATGGTGATCACCGCCACCAGGGCCAGCGGCCAGTCATAGTGGCGGGTCAGGACATAGGCCGCCATGCCCAGCTCGATCACCGTCGGGCCCAGGTTGAAGACCACGCTGCGGATCAGGAAGTCCGTGGCCCGCGCGCCCCGGTCGATGGTCCGCGACAACCCGCCGGTCTGCTTGCTCTGATGGAAGTCCAGGGACAGGGACAGGGTGTGGGCGAAGGCCTCCGTGGCCGACCGCGCCAGGGCCATTTGCGAGACCGGGGTGAAAATCGAGTCCCGGGCGAAGGGGGTGGTGTTGGAGATGAACCGCAACAGCACCCAGCCCAGCGCGAAGGCGATGAAGCCCAGGCCCAGTCCCGCGCCGGCGGCCCGGCCCTTGGCTAGGTGGTCCACCGCCTGGCCGATCAGCACCGGCGCATAGACCCCGGTCCACTTGCCCAGCATCACCAGCGCGAAGGCCGCCGCCAGCCGGGTCTTCAGCCCCTGGGCCTTGGAGCGCCCCACCAGGGCCACGAGGTCGGCCATGGAACGCCAGAAGCTGTAACGGGCCGAAGCCGGCGCGATCGCGCCATGCCCTACGGGGCGATCGCCATGGTGGAAGCTCAATGGGCCGGCTCCGGGGGATCGAGGATCAGGGTCGTCTGGACGCCGCCGCCCGGCGTCACCCAGTCCACGCGCCACGCCGCGCCCTGCCTAAGACCATGATAGGGCAGACCGGATATGGGGCCGGGGGCGCCAGCCGCAACCTGGGCGCTGACGGTGTCCGATCCGGCCTGGACGCTGATCTGATGCTGACCGGGCTTGAGTATGGCCGGCAGGCCCGCGGTGAAGCGGCCATGGGCGTCGGCCTTGACCTCCCCGGCCGCCGCGCCGTCCACGATCAGGCGCAAGGCCAGGCCGGCATGGGCCAGGCCCGACACCAGGGCCCCGCCCCCGGCGTCGAAATCGATCGCCGTGATGCGCAGGGGCTCCACCAGATCCCCCAGCACCAGGGCGCCGCCCCCGGCTCGCAACAGGGCCGCCGGCCGGCCAGGGCGCGGCAGGACGGCGACATAGCCCTCGCCCTGGACGATACGGCCATCCAGATCCTCGGAAATGCCGAACACCCGGGGCTGGTCCCCCGTCGGCGCGGGAAGGGTCCAGTCTCCATTGGCCTGGACAGTGCCGCCATAGGCCGCGCCCCCGGGCGCCTGCAACCGCACGCGACTGTTGGGCGCGGCCTGTCCCCTGAGGATCACCCCGCCGTCGCTAGCGCGCAGGGCGCTGAGCACCTGGGGCGGGCGGACATAGCCGGCGTCGCTGTCCGGCGCCGGGGCGGCCTGGGTCTGGCGCCAATCCCGGCCCCGCCCGCAGGCCGCGAGCGCCAGGAGCGCCAGACAGACCACCGTCATGGAAAATCTAGGAATCAGTGGTCTGCTCCTGCTTCGAATCGGTTGAACCGGTCCTCGCCCGCAAGGTCAGCGGTTTGGACCATGTTCTTCGCCCCACGGGTAGCCGTTTCGGCGCAAGCGCCCTAATAGCAACAGCCCGCCGGTTTGACCGCCGTCCATTCTTAGAAGTCCGCATCGGGAGCCCGCCCTCATGTCAGACCAGGATCTCAGGATCGGCTCGGTTTGCGTCTATTGCGGATCGTCCGACGCCGCCTCCCCGGCCTATCTGGCCTCGGCGGCGGCCTTCGGCAGGCTCCTGGCGCGGCAAAAGATCCGGCTGGTCTATGGCGGTGGCGGGGTCGGCCTGATGGGCGCCTGCGCCCGGGCGGCGCACCAGGCGGGCGGCCGGGTCCTGGGGATCATGCCGGACTTCCTGCGCCGCCGGGAAGCCTTGCTCGAGGAGATCGAGACCGTGGTCGTCGCCTCGATGCACGAGCGCAAGATGACCATGTTCGAGGCCGCCGACGCCTTCGCCGTGTTTCCCGGCGGGATCGGCACCCTGGAGGAGGTGATCGAGCTTCTGTCCTGGCGGCGGCTGGAGCTGCACCGTAAACCGATCGTATTCTACGATCCGGACGGCTTCTGGGAGCCCCTGTTCGTACTGATGCGCCAGTTCGTCAGCGCCAAACTGGCCCCCGACGCCTTCCTGGGCGTGTGGCGCTCCGTGGACACGGTCGAAGCCATCCTGCCGGCCATGCGCGACCTGGGCCTCGACGAGAGCCCGCCTATACCGAGCCTGATGCCGAGGATTTAGGGGGATATGTATATGGCTGGCGCTCCTTTGCTCCCCTGCTCGAAGAACGGGGGAGTTGTCGGGGTGAAACCCCGACTGAGGGGGCGTGCGGGCGACAGAGCGCCCCCGTCGCGGGGCTGACGCCCCACGCCACCTCCCCCGCATCGCTGCGCGACGCATGGGAGGAGATCGCCGGCGGCCAGGTAGTAGGGGCCGTCAGGCTGCCCTATTCGTCCCGGTGGACGCGTTCGCGCCGCTCATGCCGCTCCTGGGCCTCGAGGCTGAGGGTGGCGATGGGACGAGCGTCCAGGCGGGCCAGACTGATCGGCTCCCCGGTCTCCTCGCAGTAGCCGTAGGAGCCATCTTCGATTCGACGCATCGCGTCGTCGATCTTGGAAATCAACTTACGCTGGCGATCTCGCGTCCTCAATTCGAGAGCCCGATCGGTTTCCGAGGAAGCTCGGTCAGCTAGATCAGGATGATTCTCGGTTTCGCTCTGAAGATGCGTCAATGTCTCCCGCGATTCCCGCAGGATGTCTTCTTTCCAGCTCAGGAGCTTCTGCTTGAAATATTCAAGCTGACGCTCATTCATGAACTCTTCGTCCTCGGAAGGACGGTATTGGCCATCGGTATTTAGAACCGCGGTCGCCATGTTCGACGTTTCCACGCTCACAAACCATGCTCCCATCTCGGAGCGAGCCGCTTATACCAAAACATTCGCCGTACACAATGAAGCCGCGCGCATATCTGATCAGGCGGCGGCGCGGGCGACCTCCAGCTTGGCGATCTCCACGGCGGCCCGGGCCTCGATCTCGTTCAAAACCCCTTCAAGTTGAACATCTTCAGTGCCATCCCGCTGTTGGCGAACGGCCGTCACCAGCTGATCCAGATCCTGGGGCGTCAATTCGCCGCTGAGCATGGCGACCTTGATATCGTCCAGCACATCGAGGATTCGGCCGGCCCGGCGCACAGCCTTGCGCCGGCGCTCCAGGGGACTCGAGACCTCCTGCAGGGCGAGCAGGGCGTCCAGGGAGCCGACGCCGGAGAGCCCGAACGTGGGCGCCGTGTGAGAAACCTCGGCCGCGCCCCCACCCAGGGACGGCGCCGAGAACCCGCCCGCGGCCGCGCGCGACCCACCCCGGGGGGCGGCGGCGGAGCCTAGGCTGGAGGGACCATTGACCTTCATATGCGCCTGACGGACGGTTATGGGAACGAGCTGTTAAGCCCCTAGTGTTGGCTGCGTCCATTGCCGGTTCGTTAAGACCCGGCAATTTTTGCCCTCGGCGCCAATTGGTCGCGCCGCGGAATCAAGCCCTCTGATTTATAAGGTTTTTTTCGACCCAAAACTTGGCATGAACCTCGCATGCACGTGGTTAACGACGCTGCTGCCGCGTCCATGGGTTAAGGTCGAAATGCGGTCTTACGGGTTCAACCTGTTTTTGGTCATCCTCGCGGGTCTGGCGACCCTCGGCGGCGCGTCCGAAGCGATGGCCTCTTCGCGGATCAAGGACATCGTCCAGTTCGAGGGCGTGCGCGAGAATAAGCTGGTGGGTTACGGCCTGGTGGTCGGCCTGGCCGGCACGGGGGACTCCCTGCGCAACGCCCCCATGACCAAGCAAAGCCTGGAAGCCATGCTGGAGCGCCTGGGGGTCAACACCCGGGACGCGACCATGGACACCAAGAACGTCGCCGCGGTGATGGTCACCGCCAACCTGCCCGCCTTCGCCGCCTCCGGCTCCAACGTGGATGTCTCGGTCTCGGCCATGGGCGACGCCAAAAGCCTGCAAGGCGGCACCCTCTTGGTGACCCCCCTGCTCGGCGCGGATGGCGAGGCCTACGCCGTGGCCCAAGGCACGGTTCAGACCGGCTCGATCTCGGCCGGCGGGGCCTCCGGCTCCTCCATCAGCAAGGGCGTGCCCACCGCCGGCCGCATCGCTGGCGGGGCCAATGTGGAACGGGAGTCCGGCTTCCAGCTGGCCAATATGAGCGTTCTGCGCATGACCCTGCGCAATCCGGATTTCACCACCTCGCGCCGCATCGCCGACGTGGTCAACGCCAAGTATCCCGGCACGGCCCTGGCGGAGAACCCCACCATCGTCGCCCTGCACCCGCCGGAAGGCGCCGACATGGTCAGCTTCGTCACCGCCGTGGAAAACCTGAAGGTCGAGCCCGACGCCCCGGCCAAGGTGGTGATCGACGAGGTCGCGGGCGTCATCGTCATGGGCGAGAACGTGCGCCTGTCCACCGTGGCCATCGCCCAGGGCAACCTGACCATCAGCGTCCAGGAAACCCCGCAGGTCAGCCAGCCTAACCCCTTCAGCCAGGGCCAGACCACCGTGGTTCCCCAATCCAAGGTCAAGGTCGATGAGGAAAAGGGCAAGAAGCTGCTGGTGATCAAGGAGGGCGCCGCCCTCTCCACCCTGGTCGCCGGCCTCAACGCCCTGGGGGTCACCCCCCGGGACATGATCTCGATCCTGCAGGCGATCAAGACCGCCGGCGCCCTCCAAGCCGACATCGAGGTGATGTAATGACCGGACTCGTCGCCGCCGCCACGCCCATCGATCTGATCAAGCCGGTCGCCACCCTGAGCGCCGCCAAGTCGGACGTCATGACCATCGCCGAGACCGAAAAGCGCGCCGCCATCCACAAGACCGCGGTCAATTTCGAGGCCTCCTTCCTGACCTCCATGCTCAGCCAGATGTTCGAAGGGGTCGAGACCGACGCCCCCTTCGGCGGCGGCGCCGGCGAAGCCGCCTATAAGTCCTTCCTCACCGAAGGCTACGCCAAGCAATTGGCCAAGAGCGGCGGCGTGGGCGTCTCCAAGGCCGTCGAGCGCCAGATGCTGAAGATGCAGGGCCTCAGCTAGGACCCGCCCCATGACCAGCACCCCCTCCGACCCCACGGCCGCCGCCTCGCCGCCCCTAGGCTCGATGGACCGCATCGAGCAGATGATCCGCCTGACCGAGCGCCTGACCCAGCTTCTGGTGGAGCAGGCCACGGCCTTCGAGGCCAAGCGCCCCCACGACGCGGCCCTGAACATGGATGAGACCGCCCGCCTGGCCAACGCCTACCGACACGAGGCCCAGCGCCTGCGCGGCGCCCCCGGCGAGATCGAACAGGCGCCCCTGGCCCAGCGCCGGCGCCTGCTGCGGGCCACCGAGGCCTTCGACGCCGTGGTCGCCCGCCATGGCCGCGCCCTGATGGCGGCCAAGACCATCACCGAGGGCCTGGTCCAGGCCATCGCCCGGGAGGTGACCAAGCAGCGCACCGCCGGCGCGGGCTATGGCCCCAGCGGCAGCCACAAGCCCACCCCCAACAGCGCCGGCGCCGCGATCACGCTCAACCAGCGGGCCTGAGCCCGACTGGCTCGGCGCAAAAAACTACGCCAGCGGACTATTTTTCACATTCGCGGCTCAACGATGACGCAAGCGTCACAATAGCCAACTATCCCCGGCGGAGTTTTTTGCTGGGGAGCAACCATGCTGTTTCTGACCACCGCCAAGGCGCGCCTTCTGGGCGCCGCCAGCCTGATGGCCCTGATCGCGGCGCCCGCCATGGCCGCGGAGACGCCGCCCGCGCCCTCCGCCGCGGAGGAACTCAACACCATCATCGTCACCGCGCAAAAGCGCGAGCAGAACAAGATCGACGTGCCGATCACCCTCAGCGCGTTCAAGGGTCAGGCCCTCGACAAGGCCGGGGTCCAGGACCTGCACGACCTGTCCGCCCTGACCCCGGGCTTCTATGTGCAGAACCAGTCGGTCAACGACCCGGGCATCGTCATGCGCGGCATCACCGACGACTCCTCGGATTCCACCGATGAGCCCCGGGTCTCCATCTATCAGGACGGGGTGCCGATCTCCCGGGTGACCACCGCCTCGGTGGAGCTGTTCGACCTGCAGCGGGTCGAGGTGGCCAAGGGCCCCCAGACCACCCTGTTCGGCCGCTCGGCCCTGACCGGCGCGATCAACATGATCCAGAACAAGGCCCAGGAGGATCACTTCGACTGGAGCGCCAAGGTCGAGACCGGCAACTATAACTACCGCATGTTCGAGGCGATGGTGAACATCCCAATCGACGAGCACCTGGCCATCCGCCTGTCCGGCCGCACCAAGGACCGCGACGGCTATATCAAAAACGTCCTGGGCGGGGACCCGCTGAACGGCGCCGACGCCAACGCCTATCGCATCGCCGTGAACTACAACAACGGCGCCTATAACAACGACCTGCTGTTCAACTACGAGACCAACGCCACCAGCGGCACGGCCTTCAAGAACAAGACCTTCTACCCCGCCGACCCCGCCACCGGCGCGGTTCTGGGCGACCTCAGCCCCTGGAGCTCGGCGGCCCTGAACAACTCGGCCTCCCTCGAGGGCGGCCGCAAGCTGGGGGTTCGCCGGCGTATCATCGGCCTGACCGACATCGCCAGCTGGAACATCGACAGCGCCTTCAAGCTGACCTCCACCGCCGCCTGGCGCCACGACCGGGGCGAGGAGGTGTTCGATCCGGACGGCTTCGGCTTCCCGATCCTCACCGGCGCCGTGGCCACGGGCGGGAGCCAGTACAGCGAGGAGTTGCGCCTGAACTATGACAACGGCGGGCGCTTCTCCGCCTTCGCTGGCGCCAGCTTCTTCCACGAGGACCAGCAGGATCGCACCCCCCTGGTGTTCGACGAACGCACGGCCCTGGCCCTGATCACCGGGGTGCTCAACCGCACCAATCCCAATGCGGGCGCCGTCGCCAACTACACCAACCCCAACCTGATGGCCGCCGAGATCCAGGGCCTCCTGGGCGCTGGCGGGGTGACCATCTCCGGCGCCAACGCCCTGGCCCTGGCCAACAACCTCAAGGCCAACCACTGGGAACAATCGATCACCACCAGCAAGACCACCTCCTACGACCTGTTCTTCGACGCCACCTTCAAGCCCATCGACAAGCTCGAGATCAGCGCCGGGGTCCGCTACAGCAACGACGACAAGCGGTCGGGCTATTCGGGTCAGGTCGGGGATCGCTCGATCCTGGGCGGGATCGTCGGCCTTGAGGGGCTGGCCGCCAAGGCCGGCCTCAACAGGAACACCACCGGCAACTGCACCATTCCCCAGGTCGCCGCCGCCAACCAGATCTGCCAGCTCCTGGCGGGCCTGGGCCTGCCCGGCGCGGGAAGCGCCTCGAACTACGCCAGCGCCCTGCCCCTGTTCGGGGTCGAGGTGCAGCCCACCGCCGGCAATGGCGGCCTCGACACCGCCAAGCTGTCCGACGGGGGCCTGTCCTGGCGTCTGACGGCCCGCTACGCCCTGGCCCCGACCCAGAGCCTCTACGCCACCTACGCCCGGGGTCGCCGGCCCCAGGTCCTGGCCGCCCTGTCGCCCTCCTCGCCCCTGGCCTCGGCCCGCTTCACCCCGGAAGCCTCCGAAACCCTCGACAACTTCGAGGGCGGCTACAAGGCCCTGTTCTTCCACCGCCGCCTGAGCCTGGATACGGCCATCTATTACAACCAGTATCGCCACTTCTCGACCCAGGTGCTCAGCGGCGCCCAGTTCGTCGTGGCCGACGCCGGCCGGGCCGACACCTATGGCTTCGAGGGCCAGGCCACCTGGGCCGCCACCTCGGACATCGACCTGCATGCCGCCTACGCCTACACCCACGGCCGCTTCGGCAACGGCCTGCTCAAGGGCAACCGCTTCCGCCTGACCCCGGACCACTCGCTCAGCGTGGGGGGCACGTTCCGTTATCACGCCCTGGGCGGGACCTTCGACCTGGTTCCCAGCTATCAGTGGAAGTCGAAATACTACTTCAACGACGACAACGGCGATCCGTCCAAGCAAAGCGCCCTGGTCACGCCCCTGCAGACCGACCAGTACCAGAACGCCTATGGCGTGATGGATCTTCGCCTGGGCTACAGCCGCGACGCCGCCCACTGGCGGGTGGAGCTGTTCAGCACCAACATCGCCGACCAGAAGTTCCTCAAGGACGGCGGCAACACCGGCCTGAACCTGGGCCTGCCCACCTACATCCCCGGCGAGCCCCGCTTCTTCGGCGTGTCCTTCACCATCAAGCGCTGATCCCGCGCGGTGGGCGGGGCGCAGTCCCCGTCCGCCGCCTTGGGGGCGCGGATATTCGAACCCAGGC
>JARLIP010000146.1 GCA_031291685.1 Caulobacteraceae bacterium
CCTGGTCATCCCTTCGGACACCAAGGCGGTGGTCATGATCAATTCCAGACATCCTCGCCAATGCGGCGCACCGCATCGGCCAAACGGGCCACACTCGTAACAGCAAATGGCGAAGCCTCCGCGGTTCCCAGCACCTGGGTGTTGTGCACGCTGCGGGTCAATCCCTGGCCGATGACGCGGAACGCCACATAGGCGGCCAGGAACACAACAACAACCGCCACCGCCGTGCCGGCCCACGAGGGGTGCACCGCGCCCCGGGCGATTGGGCCGGTGAAGCGCAGGGAAAACAGGGCCAGGAACACCGCCAGCACAAAGGCGACCACCGTGGTCACCTCGCGCAGGGCCCCGCGGATCAGGCCCACCAGGCCCGAAACCCCCAACACCAAAAGAGCGATGATATCGAACAGTGTCACGGTCGCACTGCGCCCCTGGTTGACCTTGGGGCGGCTGGGGCGCGTGCTCGGCTCAATCCCATACATCCTCGCCAATGCGGCGCACCGCATCGGCCAAACGGGTCACACTTGTGATCGCGAAGGCAGAAGCCTCGGTGAGGCCCGAAGGAGCCAACGCCCGGCTAAAACCCAGTTTTGCGGCCTCCTTCAGCCGCGACTCCATCCGACTGACCGGACGAACCTCGCCCGAGAGACTGACTTCGCCGAAAACCACGCAGTCCTGCGGTAGGGCCACATCCAGGGCCGACGACGCCAAAGCGGCGGCGGCGGCCAAGTCCGCGGCCGGCTCACTGACCCTCAGGCCTCCGGCGACGTTCAAATAAACGTCACGGGCCCCGAATCCAAGACCACACCGGGTTTCTAATACAGCTAAGATCATCGCCAGCCGTCCGGAGTCCCATCCGACCACCGCCCGGCGGGGTGTGCCATACGCGCTGGGGGCGACCAGGGCCTGGAATTCCACCAGGACGGGCCGAGAGCCCTCGATCCCCGCGAACACCGCCGCCCCCGCGGCCCGCTCGCCGCCTTCATTGAGGAACAGGGCCGAGGGATTTTTCACTTCTCTAAGACCCGCGTCGCCCATCTCGAACACGCCGATCTCGTCCGTGGCTCCGAACCGGTTCTTGGCCGCCCGCAGCACCCGGAACGGATAGCCCCGCTCGCCCTCGAAGGAGAGCACGGCGTCGACCATGTGCTCCACCACCCGTGGGCCGGCGATCTGGCCATCCTTGGTCACGTGGCCCACCAGGATCACGGCGACGCTCTTCTTCTTGGCGAAGCGCACCAACTCCCCGGCGGCGGCCCGCACCTGGGTGACCGAGCCTGGGCCGGATTCGTGGGCGTCGCTCCACAGGGTCTGGATGGAATCGATCACCACCAGGTCGAAGGTCTCGCGCTTGAGACCGTCCAGGATCTCACGCACCGCGGTCTCTGCGGCCAGCTTCACCGGGGCCTGGGCCAGACCCATGCGGCCGGCCCGGGCGCGGATCTGCTCTACGGCTTCCTCGCCGGAGATGTAGGCGCAGCGGGCGCCGCGCATGGCCGCCTCGGCGCAGACCTGCAGGAGCAGGGTGGACTTGCCGACCCCCGGGTCGCCGCTGAGCAGCAAGGCCGAACCTGGCACCACCCCGCCGCCACAGACCCGGTCGAACTCATCGACCCCGGTGGCGATCCTGGGTGGGGCGGGGGTCTCGCTGAGCAGGGTCTCGAAGTTCAGGCCCCGGGCCTTGGTCGCCCGGGTGGGCGCCAGCGCCCCCGGCGGCCGGCTCTGGATTTCCTCCACCAGACTGTTCCACGCGCCGCAGGCGACGCACTGGCCGCCCCACTTGGAATGGGCCGCGCCACAGGATTGGCAGACATAGGTTACGCCGTCGCGGGCCATGACGCCTTATTCCGCCTGGAAACAGCTTGAAGATGGGAAGAGCCGCGCAGTTTGGATCGAGTCGCGTGTTCTGGCTTCACAAACCCTTGATATGCGGGCTCATTGATATGTGAGGCCGTGACGCGCCGCATCAACCGTCGTTAGTGTGGCGCCGGGATATGACTCCTGGGGGAAGATGAGCAGATGAGCTTTAGCAGTCCGTCGCCGGCCGGATCGGCGCCCATCGTCGAGCGGATCAAGAACATCCTGCTGAAGCCGGTGGAGACCTGGGACGCGATCGACGTCGAGCCCAGTGATGTGGGGTCCATATTCCGCGGCTATGTGGTTCCCCTGGCCGCGATCCCGGTCGTCGCCGGCGTCATCCACGGTCTGGTCTTCGGCAGTGGCGGCTTTGGCCTCGTCGTGCGCCTCAATCCAATCTCCGTGCTGATCCAGGGGGCGGTCAGCTACGCGCTCGGCCTGCTGATGATTTCGGTCATGGCCATGATCATTGATGGCTTGGCGCCGAATTTCGGGGGACAGTCCAATCGGGTCCAGGCCTTCAAGGTCGCCGCCTACTCAGCCACGGCCAGTTGGGTCGCGGGCGCCTTCAACGCCGTGCCGATCCTCGGCGCCCTGTCCATCCTCGGCAGCCTCTACAGCCTCTATCTACTCTATCTAGGCCTGCCCAAGCTGATGAAGGCGCCGGCCGAGAGGGCGCTCGGCTATACGGCCGTGACCATCCTGGTCGCCATCGTCTTCACCATCATCATCGGCGTGGCCCTGGGCACGGTCGGCGCCGTGTTCGGCGGCGCGGCTGGTCTTGGCGGTGGGATGTTCCATCACGAGGCCCAGGTCACTGGAACCATGCATCTGCCGGGCGGGGTGTCCGTGGACATGGACAAGCTCAACGCCGCCGCCAAGCAGGCCGAGGTCGCCAGCGAACAGATGAAGTCGGCCCAGGAGGGCAAGCCGGGGGCGATCAAGGCCGTGACGCCGGAAACCCTGAAAGGGCTGATGCCGGACAGCCTGTCCGGTTATTCCCGCACCGAGCTGTCGGCTGAAAGTCAGGCGGTCAACGGCATGTCCAACTCCCACGTCCAGGGGGTCTATACCAAGGGCGACAACCGCATTTCCCTGGAAGTCTCCGACCTCGCCGCCCTGGGCGCCTTGGCGGCCATGGGCGGGGTGCGGATCTCCAAGGAGACCGCCACCGGCTACGAGAAAGCCGGCAAGGTCGATGGCCGCATGACCACCGAATCCTTCGATCGCCAGAGCAAGCACGGCAAGTACTCCGTGATCGTCGCCGACCGCTTCATGGTCCTGGCTGAGGGGGACCGGGTGTCCATGGACGATCTGAAGGGCGCCGTCTCCAGCATCGGTTTCGGCAGGCTCGAGGGGCTGGCCAAGGCGGGGTAGGGCGCGATCTTGCCCCCGCTCGTCTGTCCGCCCGGCTCAAGCCTTGCTAAGGGGCTGGCATGAGCGATGACCTGATGAGTTGGCTGGGCCGGCGCGAAACCACGACGATGGTTCTGCATCCCTGGCAGGCCCAGGCCCTGACCGCGAGCCTGGACGTGGGCGGCGGAGATCTGGGGGAGGGCGACAGCCTGCCGCCCCTTTGGCAGTGGCTCTATTTCCTGGAGACCGCCCCGCGCTCGCGGATCGGCGTCGACGGCCACCCGCAAAAGGGCGGCTTCATGCCCCCCGTGCCCCAACCCCGCCGGATGTTCGCCGGCGGCCGCAGCCGCTACGCGCGGCCCTTGGTCCTGGGCAAGGTCGCCAGCCAGACCCGGGAGATCCTCAAGATCGAGGAGAAGACCAGCGGCTCCGGGGCCCTGGTCTTCGTCACGGTGGGCTATGACTACCACCAGGATGGCGAACTGTGCGTACGCGAGGCGCGCGACTTCGTCTTTCTCAATCCCCAGCCGACCGCCCCCGCCGCGACCCCGGTCTCTGTGGACGAACCGCCCGCCGGACGCTGGCGCCTGTCCCTGGTTCCGGATCCGGTGCTTCTGTTCCGCTTCTCGGCCCTGACCTTCAACGGCCACCGCATCCACTATGACACCGCCTACGCCCAGGCCGAGGAAGGCTTGGCCGAGCGGGTGGTTCACGGCCCCCTGACCGCGATCCTGCTGGGGGAACTGGTGCGCCTGGAGGCCGGCAGGGCCATGACCGGATTCGAGTTTCGGGCGCGCAAACCCTTCTTCGTCGATCAGCGCCTGAATCTCGACGGCGAGTCGGACGGCGAGGGCGCCATCACCCTGACCGCGAGCGCCTCCGCCGGGGGGCTGATGACCGCCAGGGCGACCCTCCGCTAGGCCTGTCCGTCCAGAACCCGTTCCCGCGCAGCGCTCTAAATGATCTGTAATCACAGAACGGCGCCAAAGCGACGAATGACGGTTCCTATTCCCACCCGGTTCTGTCTCAATACCCCGCGCCGACCCTCCAGGCCGGTGAGCGTGGGCCGGCGAGCGTAGGAGTGTGGAATGAGCCGAAAGTCGGATCGGGAACTGGGCATGGGACGCCGCATCCAGCGGCGGGATTTCCTGCAAGGAGGGCTGATCGGCGCCGGCGCCGCCCTGACTGGCGGCCTTTCCCCGGCCTTGGCCCAGGCGGCTGAGGCTGAACGCGCCGCCCAGGACCAGCCCGGCTACTATCCCCCCGAACGCCTGGGCCTGCGGGGCAGCCACCCTGGCTCCTTCGAGGCGGCCCACGCCCTGCGGGACGGTGATTTCTGGGATCACACTAGCCGGATCAGCGACACCGGCGAGGCCTATGACCTGGTGGTGGTGGGGGGCGGGATCAGCGGCCTGTCCGCGGCTCATTTCTTCCGTCAGAGCGCGCCGGC
Source organism: Caulobacteraceae bacterium (assembly GCA_031291685.1). GTDB lineage: Bacteria > Pseudomonadota > Alphaproteobacteria > Caulobacterales > Caulobacteraceae > Poindextera. The sequence goes on from JARLIP010000146.1 coordinate 4,661, forward strand.
GGGCGCCCGCGTCCTGATCCTCGACAATCACGACGATTTCGGCGGTCACGCCAAGCGTAACGAGTTTCACGTCGGCGGCCGCATGCAGCTGCTCAACGGCGGCACCTGGGCCATCGAGAGCCCGACCCCCTTCGCCCCGCCGGCCGACGGCCTGATGAAGACCCTGGGAATCCATCCCACGGAACTGTCGAAGGCCTGTAACGACCCCTCGGTCTATGGTGATCTGAGGCTGAAGCCCTCGGTGTTCTTCGACAAGGAGACCTTCGGCGTCGACCAACTGGTGGTGGGTCTTGGCCGCAGCGCCGCCCCGGGCCGGCTCGAGGCGCTCCTGGCCCAGGCGCCCCTCAGCGACGCCGTGCGGCGGGACATCATGCGCATCGAGACCGGCGCCGAAGACCCCCTGCCGGGCCTGTCCTCCGACGAGAAGAAGGACCGCCTGTCCCGGATGTCCCACCAGGACTATCTGCTGAACCTGCTCAAGGCCGATCCCGGGGTGATCGCCTATTATCGCCACCAGACCGACGGCCTTTGGGGTTGCGGCATCGACGCGGTCTCGGCCATCGACGCCTGGGGCTCGGGGCTGGCGGGCTATCAGGGGCTCAAGCTCGGTCCCGGCGCCACGGCGCGGATGGGCTACACCCCCGCCGGCTTCGTCGCCACCGGCGGCTCGCCCACCTTCCACTATCCCGATGGCAACGCCTCCATCGCCCGACTGCTGGTGCGCGACCTGATCCCGGCCGCCATGCCAGGGAGCGACGCCGAGGACATCGTCACCGCCCGCGCCGACTACAGCCAACTCGATCGTCCGGGCGCCCCCGTGCGCCTGCGCTTGAACAGCATCGTCGTGCGCGCCCGCAATATCGGCGGGGTCCAGGCCTCCCGGGGCGTGGAGATCGCCTATAGCCGGGCCGGCAAGGTCTGGCGGGTCAAGGCCAAGCACTGCGTTCTGGCCAGCTGGAACATGATGATCCCCTATCTGTGCCCGGAATTGCCGGAGCCGCAGAAGGAGGCCCTGCACAAGCTGATCAAGACGCCCCTGGTCTATTCGAGCGTGGCCCTGCGCGACTGGACCGCCTTCGCCAAGCTGGGGACCGAGCACGTCTATGCGCCCGGTGGCTATCACTCCTCGTTCAGCCTCAATCCGACGGTGACCATCGGCGGCTATGCCAGCCCCCGCACGCCTCAGGAACCGGTCCTGGTGCGGATGGAGCGCACGCCAGCCATGCCGGGGCTAAATGAACGGGATCAGCACCGGGTGGGACGGGCCGAGCTTCTGGCCACGCCCTTCGAGACCTTCGAGCGCAATATCCGCGATCAGTTGGGCCGCACCCTGGGGGCCGGCGGCTTCGACCCTGCCCGGGACATCGAGGCCATCATCGTCAACCGCTGGCCCCATGGCTACGCCCCCGAATACAACGCCCTGATCGATGGCGACACGCCCCCGGATCAGATGCCCAACCTGATCGGCCGCGCCCGCTTCGGCCGCATCGCCATCGCCAACGCAGACTCTGGCATGGGGGCCTATACCGACGTCGCCATGAACCAGGCCCACCGCGCGGTGCATGAGCTGCTGGGGGATGGGTAGGGGGCAGGTAACCTTCTGACCGCGTCGCCCCCCCATTCGGTTTCAAGAAAAAAAAAGGGCCTTCCCCGGCTGGGGAAGGCCCTTCTTGGTTCGTCGATCTCTGGTCGATCAGTAGTGGTAGGAAGCCGAAATCCCGATCGTGCGAGGGCGGAAGGTCGTCGCTTCGAACAGAACAGTACCGGGGTCTTCGTTTGAACGATTGAGTTGTGGGTGGGCGTCGAGGAGATTTTCCGCGAATATAGCCAGATCCCAACTGTCCAGGCTCACACCCGCCCGCGCCGAGACCTGATGCGTCGCCGGATCAGGCACGTGGGTATAGTTGTAGCTGATGGTGCCATTGTGCTCCATCGGGATCTTGGTGGTGCGCTTGCCTTCGAACTCGTAGTCACCCCGCACGAAGGCCTTGTGATTGTACAGCTCGAAATCATACTGACCCGCCAGGGTCGCTGTGATGGGCGCGATGTCCAGAGCGTCTCCTTTGAACGCCAAGACCGAATGGGACACGCTGTCTTTCGCATCCTTGCTGAAAGTGGCGTCGGTGTACCCCAGGCTGAATTCCACGTGGAAATTGTCGTTCACCTGCCATTGGCCCTGAAGGTCGAAGCCCTGGCTGACGGCATCGCCGGAATTGGCGGTGTACTGGATGCCGCAGGCGTTCACATAGACGGCCTGTTGGATGTTCTTCCACTGGATGTAGTAGGCGCTTGCCGCGATCTGAAGCTTGCGGTCGAAGAACCGGTCCTTGGTGCCGACCTCGTAGCTCAGGACCGTATCGGAATTGTAGGTGGTCGGGAAATTGCCGAGGCAGGCGGCCGCCGGCAAGGGAGGCGTGGCGCCGCCGATCCGATAGCCCTTGGACACCGTGGCATAGACCATGTCGTCAGGATTGAACTGGTAGCTGATATTGCCCTTCGGCGTGAACGGCGTTTCGTCCTTGGAGTCCTTGGCGATGTTCGGCGTGCCGAAAGTGAAGTCCTGCGGCCCATAGTTGATGTTGTGATAGTCGAAGTGGGTCCAGGCGTAGCGCACGCCGACATTGACCTTCAGCTTCTCGGTCACCTTGTAGGTGACGTCGGCGAACAGGGCCACCTGCCGGTCGTGGGCCTTGGTGTCGTTCAGATAGTCATCGCCGTTGGCCAGCAGGTTTTCACCCCAGGCTGTCAGCATGTCTTCACCCCAGAGATACTGGGTCAGGGCCGGAAGCTGCGGGTCGTTGATCTCTTCCGTGCTGCGTTGGTTCGCATGGGAATAGAACACCCCGGCGGTCCAGTTCAGGCGGCTGTTGGGGTCGTTGGACTGAAGCCGGAATTCCTGGGTGAAGTTCTCTTGGGTGTTGGTGATGAGGTTATGGGACACGTAGGAGCCGAAGCCGGGCAGGTTTAGGCCGGTTGCCGTCAGCAGCGGATAAAGATTGCAGCCGGTGTCGCAGGTGGTGCCCTGCGGGTCAGTCCCAGCCTTCGTATAGTGCTTGAAGTAAGACAGGTTGTAGAGCGTGCCGCTATAGCCGTTCACCCGTTCGCGCCGGTTATAATAGGACGTGTTGGAGATGAACTTCACCGGCCCGGCGTCCCATTCCACTTTCAGGCTGGGCAGGTAGAAACGATCCGGATCAGCCATCCGATCGGGGGTGCCGCTCAGATACTTGCCGGAGCTAGGGTTGGAGATGCCGACCCAGTAGTTGTCGTAGTTGTGCTGGTCGCGCTTCTCGTAGTTGATCGCCGGGGTGATGGTGAGGTTGGCGGTCGGCGCCCAGGTCAGGGCCGCGCGCAGGACATAGGTGTCCGTATAGTTGGCGTTCTTTTCCGTGGTCTTCAGGGTCTGGGAATCGACCCGGTCGATCCAGCCCCCGTCACGCCGGCTCCAGGCGCTGACCCGGAAGCCCAGCTTGTCATTGACGATCGGCCCGCCGGCGGCGACGCCGAATTCATAGCTGGGGTCGCCGTTTTCCGTGGTGGCCACCTCGGCGTGGGCGTCGGCGCTGAAGGTCGTGAGGCTGGGCTGCTTGCTGATATAGCGCACGGTGCCGCCCTCGGAGCCGGCGCCGAACAGGGTGCCTTGAGGGCCGCGCAGGATTTCCACCCGCTCCAGGTCGAAAACGTCCGGCGCGGTGTTGTTGGCGTTCAGGCCCAGGGCGCGCATCTGGATCGGCGTATCGTCGATATAGATGCCGGTGGTGCCGGACCCCGCCTTGGAGCTGATGCCCCGGATCGAGATATCGTGCCGCTGGGTGTCGAAGGTCACCCCCGGCGTGAACTTGGCGATATCGGCGAAGGACTTGATGCCCTGGATATCCATCTTGGCGGCGGTGAAGGCGCTGACGCTGATCGGCACCTTGCTCAGGGCCTGGGATTGTCGGGTGGCGGTGACCACGATTTCCTGGGTTTCGACCGGGGCGGCGGCGGGCGCCGCGGCGGCGAATGCGCCACCGGCGCAGGTCAGCGGCAGCATGGCCACGGAAGCGAGAAGCAGATGGCGACAGTTGAGTTGTTTACGCATTTTTGGAGATCCCCTCCTTAATTCTGTCGCGAGGTTGGTATGGGCTCGGCCTCGGGTCAAGGGACTGTGATCACATATTTTCGCCAGACGGCGAGGGCGTGGGTGGCGCCGTCAAGCTGAACAAGCTATGATGCATTTCTCCGCAGGTTGATAAGGACAGTTACGGCGACGCCCTCGGGCTCGCCCTTGCATGCGCATCCTGGCGCCCCCTCTGCTGACCTCACCCCTTCCGATAGATCGGAATGCGTGGGCGTGCGCCCGCAAGCGGAAGCGTCCCGCCGGGCAGATCCTGCGCCGCTTGCGACGCCGTCAAGCCCACTGCTCGCCCGATGATTAGGCGCCGCGGCCAATAGTTTCCCGCGCCTTCGCCGCCGTCCTGGCGGTGTGATCATTCATTGCTTTTAAATCGTAGAAATCATGTCCAAGAAAAAACAGCGCGCCGCCGACAAGGCCGCGCCGATCACCAACGCCACCGAAGCCAAGACCTGGGCCTATGGCCGTGGGGTCACCGAGATCGAATGCCTGGTGCCCGACCTGGCCGGGGTCGCCCGCGGCAAGATCATGCCGTCCTCGAAGTTCTTCGACGATACCGCCATGGCCCTGCCGTCCTCGATCTTCATGCAGACCATTTCCGGCGAATACCCCGACGAGCGCGGCGAGTTCCGCTATGACCCCTCCGACGGCGATCTGGAACTGCGCCCGGACTTCAGCACCCTGTGCGATGTGCCCTGGGCTCCGGAACCCACCGCCCAGGTGATCCACGACGCCTATTATCACGACGGTCGTCCGGTGGAGATCGCCCCCCGCCAAGTCCTGCGCCGGGTGATCGACCTCTATCACAAGCGCGGCTGGATCCCGGTTGTGGCGCCGGAGTTGGAATTCTATCTGGTCAAGCGCAACACCGATCCGGACTATCCGCTGGAGCCGCCGATCGGACGCTCGGGCCGGCCGGAGGCGGGGCGGCGCTCCTATTCGATCTCGGCGGTGAACGAGTTCGACGCCATCTTTGAGGACATCTACGCCTTCGCCGAGGCCCAACAGCTCGAGGTGGACACCCTGATCCACGAAGAGGGCGCGGCCCAGATGGAGATCAACCTGCGCCACGGGGACCCCCTGGTGCTGGCCGATCAGGTGTTCCTGCTCAAGCGCACCATCCGTGAGGCCGCCCTGGGCCACGACATCTACGCCACCTTCATGGCCAAGCCGATCGCTCACGAGCCGGGCTCGGCCATGCACGTGCACCAATCGGTGCTGTCGGCGGAGACGGGCAAGAACATCTTCAGCGACGAGGACGGCAAGCCGACCCAGGCCTTCTTCCAGTTCCTCGGCGGCCATCAGCGCTATGTGCCGGCGGTGACCTGCATGCTGGCGCCCTATGTCAATTCCTACCGCCGTCTGGTGCGGGGCGCCTCGGCGCCGGTCAATGTCCAGTGGGGCTATGATAACCGCACCACCGGCCTGCGCATCCCGCCCTCAACCCCGGCCAACCGGCGGGTGGAGAACCGGGTGCCGTCCTCGGACAGCAACCCCTATCTCGCCCTGGCCGCGTCCCTGGCCTGTGGCTATCTGGGCCTTATCGAAGGTCTGGCGCCCAGCGAGCCGGTGGGCGGCGCGGCGGCGGGGGATGAATTCGACCTGCCCGTGGGCCTGCTGGAAGCGGTGGACCTGTTCGAGGAGACCGAGGAACTGGGTGAGATCTTCGGCCGCCATTTCGTCACCACCTTCGCCGCCGTCAAACGCGCCGAGTTCGCCACCTTCATGCGGGTGATCAGCCCGTGGGAGCGGGAGTTCCTGCTGCTGAACGTCTAGGGAGACTGAGAAACCTCCTCCTCCCTTGCATAGCAAAGCTATGCGGGGGAGGTGGCGCGGGGCTTTAGCCCCGTGTCGGAGGGGGCGCTACGAACGGAAAAACGCCCCCTCAGTCGGGGTTTCACCCCGACAGCTCCCCCGTTTGGCTTCGCCAAACAGGGGAGCGGAACCGCGCCTCTACGCCGCCAGCAGTTCATCCACCGCTCGGCGGGCCTGGTCGATGGCGCTGTCGGTATAGGCCGCCGCGCCGGAGTCGGAATTGGCGATGGCGATGCGGCCGAACCTTTGACGGCCGATCATGTGCGGCCGTTGCTCCAGCGGAACGTCCGGGTCGAACAGCGGATTGTATTCATAGGCATAGCCGTGGGGCCAGCGGTTGACGGTGATGGCCAGGATGTCCGCCGCAGGATCGAAGCCGGACGGTCCCAGCATCCGACCCAACTGATCGCGGACATTGCGCTCAAAGGTCTCGAAGGGCGTGGCCAGAAGCTCGGCCCGTCCCGCCCGGTGCTGGTCGCGCTCCACCAGTCCCGGCGCGCAGGGGGTGCGGGTCAGGTGCAGCAGGATCGGCTCGTCCGGCGAGCGCGCCGCCGCATAGGCGCCGATATCCACCGGCCAGTTCAGCCGCACCGACGAGAAATAGGCCCCCGGACAATAGAGGTTCTGCACCCCGAGGGCCTTGAAGGCCCGCCAGTTGCTGATAGCCACGCTCGTATAGACCAGGGGCACCTTGACCAGCTTGTGCAGCGCTTCTTTCTGCGCCTCGGGCAGGTCCGGGCACAGATAGGGGATCATCATGTTCCATCCGGCCATGACGCAGTTCAGGGCGTGGACGCGATAGACCTGCCCGCCCTTGGCATAGGCGATCTCGACCCCGCGCGAGGCCGCCGGCCCGCCAAGATTGCGCGCGCCCACCACCGTGCTCGACAGGCGAATCCGCACCGGTGATCCGGCCCGGTCCAGGGCGCCATAGTCCGCCCGGGCGGTCACCAGACCTTCCAGGCTGGTCTCGGGCAGGACGCCGGGAACCAGGCGGCGCACCAGCAAACGGGCGATGGTGGTGTTGCCGTCAGGAAAGTGAAACTTCTCGGAGCCGCCATCCGCATAGCCGGCGGCGGTGTTGCCCATCCGGGGCGCCGAGCCCGGCTCCAGCTTCATGCCGTCAAAGCCCGGCATCCCCACCACCCAGCAGTCGAGGGCCGGCTCGGCGTCGATCCCCACGCCCCATTCCCCATGGGTGCGGGCCTGATAGAAGGCCGCCACGGACGGATCGACCTTGGCCAGGGTCAGCAGGAAGTCGAGATAGCTGATCCGCGATAGCCGGTCCTTTTTCTGGGCCGAGGTCAGGCCCGGCAGATAGTTTTCCTGGCCGGTCTCCAGGCGCACCAGATCCGCCTGGGCCTTGGGCGAAAGCGGCGCCAGCCGCGCGAACCGGCGCCAGGATTCGGCATCGCCGCCGCCTTCCCAGGGCGCTCCGCCCCCAACCACCACGCGGTCGGTTCCGAAGGTCTCCTTGTCGAAGAACACGCCGGAGCCCAGGCCCTGATAGATTTCCGGGCGGTCGCAGGCCTTGCTGAGCGCTGCGGGGGCGATCCCCAGATCCTTCAACAGTCCCGCCGAGACGGCGCTGTAGGGCCGGGGGCTGTCGATCTCCAATGTGCCCGCGTTCATCAGGTGCAGGCGGCCCTTGATCCAGAACTCGTTGCGCCGGGCGTGGCCGCCGAAATCGTCGTGATTGTCCAGGATCAGGATCCGCGCGTCCGGCTTGGCCTGCCGATAGAAGTAGGCCGCAGACAGGCCGCTGATCCCAGCGCCCACCACCACCAGGTCATAGGCGCCGTCCGTATCGGTCGCCGGCCTGGCCTGATCCCAAAAGGCGCCGTCCCGCAAGGCATGGGCGGTCTCGAACGAACCCGGATGGCTGCCCCTCAGGCCGGTCAGGGTCGGCGGGTAGGGCGCAGCCGTATCCGCATCGGCCCAGGCGGGGGAAACCGCCGCGACGATCCCGGCGGCAAGGCCCGCGCCGGCCCCATGCAACATGTCACGCCGACTGATCGGCCGGTCCATACCCAGGTCCGGGCCAAGGGCGCGATCCTTCGCGGAGGGGTCCTGAGTCATGGGGGCCTTTCGCTGATAGTGGTTCCACACAAACCAGTTGTGATCACAGCGTCAAGGGCGATCAGGTCCGCGCGCCGCTCTCAACTCTTGAGCGTCGCTCCGATGGGCAGATCCCGCACCCGCTTGCCCGTGGCGGCATAGATGGCGTTGACCAGGGCCGGCGCCACCGGCGGCACGCAGGGCTCGCCCACGCCCCCCAAGGGTCCGTCGAAGTCGCCGCCGATCAGGTGGGTGTGGATTTCCTTGGGCGCGCCATCGATCCGCAGCACGGGGAAGCTGTCGAAATTGCCCTGCTGCGCCCGACCGTTCTTGAAGCTGATCTGACCGGTCAGGGCCAGGCTCATGCCCATGATCACAGAGCCCTCGGCCTGGGCCCGCACCCGGTCGGGATTAACCACCGGGCCGCAGTCCACTACCAGATCACTGCGTATTACCTGCACCGTTCCGTCCGAAGCGACCTCCACCTCCATGGCGCAGGCGGTGTAGGTGATGAAGCTGTAGTGGCCGGCGACGCCCAGGCCCCGGCCCTTGGGCAGGGTTCGGCCCCAGCCGATCTCCTTGGCCGCCCGCTCGATCACGGCGCGCAGGCGTCCGGTGTCCATGGGATAGAGGGCCGGGCTTTCCCCATAGTTGAAGGTGTCGTCCAGGCTGCGGGGGTTGATCTTGCGCGCGGGCCCGATCAGCTCCAGCAGGAAGTCCTTGGGATCGCGCCCGGCCGCGGCGGCCAGTTCACAGACAAAGGACTGGATGGCGTAGGCGTGGGGGATGTTGGACACCGAGCGGAACCAGCCGATCCGGGTGTGGGATTCTGCCTCGGGGTTCTCGACCCGGATCACCGGAATGTCGAAGGGCAGGCTCACCGCCCCCATCCCCAGCTCGTCATCCGCCTCGTGCTTGGGATCGGGCCCGAAGGTCGAGCCGATGGTGGGGGCGCAGGTGCGATGGCGCCAGGCCACCACCTTGCCCTTGGCGTCCAGCCCCGCCTCGAGCCGCTCCAGTGAGACGGTGTGGTAATAGTCGTGCTGGATGTCGTCCTCGCGGGTCCAGGTCAGCTTGACCGGCGCCCCGCCCATGGCCTTGGACACCACCGCCGCCTCGACCACATAGTCGGGCTTGGACTTGCGGCCAAAGCCGCCCCCCAGCAGGGTGACGTGCACGGTGATGTTTTCGGCCTTGTCCCCCAGGGCGAAGGCGACCACCTCGCGGGTCACCTGGGGCGCCTGCACCGGCGCCCAGGCTTCCCAGCCGCCCCCGGGCCTGGCCCGCACCGTGGCCGTGGGGGTCTCCATCGAGACATGGGTCAGGTGGGGCAGATAGTATTCCGCCGTGACATGCTTGGCGGCGCCGGCCAGGGCCTTTTCGATATCGCCCCCGTCATGGATCACCTTGCCCGGCTGGCGGGCGGAGGCCTCCAGGGTTTTGCGGAAGGCGTCGGAGTCATAGGCGGCGTTGGCGCCGTCGTTCCAGGTGACCTTAAGCGCCCTGCGGCCCTTGATCGCCGCCCAGGTGCTCTTGGCGACCACCGCCAGCCCGCCCTGCGGCTGGAAGGGCGGACCCTCCTTGGGCGGGTCGATGGGAACGACCTTGAGCACGCCGGGAACCTTCAGGGTCTCGGCGGCGTCGAAGCTGGCCACGGTTCCGCCCGCCACGGGCGGTCGGGCGACCACGGCATAAACCAGGCCCTCCGGCCGCATATCGCCGCCATAGACGGCCTTGCCGGTGACGATGTCGGCCCGGTCGACCCCGGTGACGGCGTCCTTGCCGATATAGCGGAAGGCCGAGGCGGGCTTCAGCTTCAGGGTCTCCCGGGGCGGGACGGGCAGGGCGGCGGCGGCCTTGGCCAATTCGCCATAGGTCAGGGAGCGCCCGGTGGGGGTGTGGACCACCGCATGGTTCTGGGCCTTGACCTGGGCGACTGGCGCCTTCCAGCGGGCGGCGGCGGCCTGTTCCAGCATGGTGCGGGCCGCGGCCCCGGCCCGGCGCAGGGGCAGGAAGACGTGGCGCATACTGCGCGAGCCGTCGGTGTCCTGATTTCCGTACCTGGGCTCGTCCCCGTCGGCCTGGATCACTTTCACCCGGGCGAAATCGGCCTCGAGCTCCTCGGTCATGACCAGGGCCAGGCTGGTCTTGATGCCTTGACCCATCTCCTGGCGATGGTTGGTCAGGGTGACGGCGCCGGTCTCGTCGATGGCGATGAACAGGCGCGGATCGTCCCGCCAGCCATTGTCGTCCCCGTCCGCGCCGAACTTCTCCGGCGCATCCTCGGCCAGGGCCGCGCCGTTCAGCCCCACGGCCAGGATCAGGCCGCCGCCCAGACCCAGGAGCAGGCCCCGGCGGCTGACGTTTTCGATCGCGTCGGGTGTGGTCAGGGGCCGGTTCATGCCTTGGCTCCCGCATTGGCGACCTGCTTGATCGCCGCGTGGATGCGGGGATAGGTCCCGCAGCGACAGATATTGCCGGACATGGCCGCGTCGATATCGGCGTCGGTGGGGTGGGGCAGGTCCTTGAGCAGCGAGGCCGCCTGCAGGATCTGGCCGGCCTGACAGAAGCCGCATTGCGGAACCCCAAGCTCCAGCCAGGCCTTCTGCAGGGGGTGGTCCCCGTTCGGAGCCAGGCCCTCGATAGTCGTCACCCGCAGTCCGTCCGCGGCGGTGACCAGGGTCTGGCAGGCCCGCACGGCCGTGCCGTCCATCAGCACCGTGCAGGCGCCGCAAAGGGCCTCGCCGCAACCGAACTTGGTCCCGGTCAGGCCGAGCTCATCCCTCAGCCACCACAGCAACGGGGTGTCCGCGTCCCCGTCGAACGTTTGCGCGACGCCGTTCACGAACACCTTTGTCATGGTCAGTTTCTCAGGTTGGAGAGGAACGCGACAATATCGGCCCGGTCCTGGGCGCCGGGTACGCTGATGATCATTTGGAGCCAGCCTTTTCAGCATAAACTTGGCGGCCCATGAACCAGGTCTGCACAACCTTGGTGGCCCCGACCTTGTCGACGGGCGCGGTCAGGATGTCCTGGTCCAGCACGATGAAGTCCGCCGATTTGCCAACGCTGATCGAGCCGATTTCGTCGGCCCGGCCCAGGGCCCGGGCGCCGTTGATCGTATAGGCCTCGATCACCTCCGGCAGGGTCACGCTCTCGCTGGGACTCAGGGCCGGGAAGCCAGGCTGGGCGCGGGTGACGGCCATCTGCATGTTGATGAAGGGGCGCGGATCGCGGGTGTCCACCGGCGCGTCCGAACCGGCGGCCAGGATCCCGCCGGCGGCCTTGATCGAGCGGACCGGATAGGCGGTGTGCTCATAATAGTTCTTGGGGTCATGCAGGGCGCCTTGGGAGCCGTCCTTCACCTTGTCGATGAAGGGGATCACCGACAGGTCGTATTCGGGGTCCGTGTAGGCCCAGGCATAGGTGAAGGCGACGAACAGGTGATCCCGGCCGATACG
>JARLIP010000020.1 GCA_031291685.1 Caulobacteraceae bacterium
ACGCCGCCCGCATCGCCTCCGAGGACCTCACCCGCCAGGTCGCCCGCCTGGAGACCGCCGGCCTCGGGGTCGGCGATCAGGCCCGCTTCGTCGAGGAAAGCCTGACCCAGCAGCGGGCCGCCCTGGTCGCCGCCGCCCACGGCATGCGCGCCGACCACGAGGCCCTGGCCGCCGAGGCCGAATCTCAAATGGCCCAGTTGCGCGAGATTCTCACCCACGCCCAGGGCGGCGCCGGCGAGATCAGCGAAGTGGCCGTCCGCAGCGCCGATCAACTGCGCCACCTCCTCGCCCAGGCCGCCGACCAGTTGCACGAGATGGCCCAGGCCGCCGCCGAGGAGCGCGACCTGCTCAGCGCCGGCGCCGCCCAGTCCCTCGGCGCGGTCTCCGAGTTGGCCGCCCGCGAGCGGGAACTGCTGGAGCGCCAGGTTCACGAGTGCGTGGATCTGCTGATCGCCGCCGCCGACGCCGCCGCCCGCGCCGCCGCCGAGCACGCCCAGACCGCCCGCGACCGGGTCGACCAGCTGGGCGAGGCCGCCTTCACCGCCGGCCAGCGCGCCGACGCCATCTTTGAATCCCGCCTGAACGAGGCCCGGGGCCTGATCGAGCAGTCCGCCCAGCTGGTCGAGGAGGCCGGCGCCAAGGCCAACAGCCGCCTGGCCGAGGGGCTCGCCGCCACCCAGGCCACCCTGGCCCAGACCGAGACCCTGGTCAGCGCCCTGGACGAGCGGCTTCAGGCCCTGCCCCAGGAGGCCCAGGCCCGGGCCGACGCCGTGCGCGAAAGCATCGAGCGCAGCATGGAGGACCTGATGGCCTCCGCCCGCCGCGCGGCCGAGGAAACCCAGTCCATCGACGCCGCCTTCCAGGATCGGGTGCGCCGCAACTACGAAATGCTCAGCGAGGCCGTGCGCCTGATGGGCGTGGTCGCGGGCTCCGCCGGGTCCGGCGGAACCGGCCGCGTCGCCCACCACACCCCCTATGCCCCCAGCCCGCAGCCGGCGGCGGCCCAGCCCGTGGTTCCGCGCCCCGAGGCCCCAACCCGCCCGCCCGTGGCCGAGCGTCCGGCCGAACCTGCTCCGCCCCTCCAGGCGCCGCCCGCCGCGTCTTCCCAGGGCGCGCCGGACGCCGGCCTCCGCCCCCGGCTGAAGCTCACCCCCACCGCCTCGGACGAGGAGTTCAAAACGGTGTTCGACGCCTCGGGCGGCCGCGCGCCCCCCGCCGAGCCCCAGGGCGACAGCTGGACCTGGAAGGAGCTGCTTTCCTCCATGGACGACAAGCCCGCCGACGAAGGCGTGCTTAGCGACAACCTGCTCAACGAGATCGAGGGCATGGGCATCGACGCGGTGGCCCTCCTGCCCCGCCTGCGCATCGACGAGATCGCCACCGCCATCCAGGTGGGCGACACCAACGCCGCCCGCTCCATCGTCCGCCGCCTGGCCCCCGCCGCCATCCGCCGCCTGGCCCGGCGGATGATGACCGACCGGGGCTTCCGCGGTCAGGCCGACCACTTCGCCAAGCGCTATCAGGGGCTGGTGGCCGACGCCGGCGCCTCGGGCGACGGGAACGTGGCCACGGCCCTGCTCAGCTCCGACCAGGGCCGCGCCTATCTGCTGATCGACGCGGCGGCCGGCGAAACCGCGTGACCCGAGGCCTGACGGCTATTGAGGAGCGCTGGCCCATCGCCGGCGCATTCACCATCGCCCGCGGCTCCAAGACCGAGGCCCGGGTGATCGTGGTCGAGATCAACGAACACGGCGCCGCCGGCCGGGGCGAGGCGGTCCCCTACCCCCGCTATGGTGAAACGGTCGAGACCTCCCTCGCCGAGATCGAGGCCCAACGCGGGGCGATCGAGGCCGGCTGCGGCCTGGACGCCTTGCAGTCGGTAATGCCCCCCGGGGCCGCGCGAAACGCCCTCGACTGCGCCCTGTGGGACCTGCGGGCCAAACAAACCGGCGTGCGCGCCTGGGCCCAGGCCGGCCTCGCCGCCCCCGCCCCCGTGACCACCGCCTTCACCCTCAGCCTGGCCTCCCCCGAGGTCATGGGCGCCGCCGCCCACGCCGCCCGCGACCGGCCGATCCTGAAGCTGAAGATCGGCGGCGCCGATGATCTGGAGCGCGTCGCGGCGGTGCGTCACGCCGCCCCAGCCGCCCGCCTGATCGTCGATGGCAATGAGGGCCTGTCCTTCGACGACCTAAAGCGCCTGCTGCCGGACCTGCATCGCCTGAAGGTCGGCCTGATCGAACAGCCCCTCAAGGCCGGCGAGGACGAAGCCCTGGCCGGCTTTTCCAGTCCCGTGCCCCTGTGCGCCGACGAAAGCCTGCACACCCGCGCCGAACTCGCCGTCTGCGCCGCCCGCTACCAGGCCATCAATATCAAGCTCGACAAGACCGGCGGCCTGACCGAGGCCCTGGCCCTGGCCCGCGAGGCCCGCGCCCTGGGCCTCGATCTGATGATCGGCTGCATGGTCGCCACCTCCCTATCCATGGCCCCGGCCCTGCTGCTGGCGGGCCAGGCCGCCTGGGTGGACCTGGACGGCCCCCTGCTGCTGGCCCGGGACCGCGTCCCCGGCCTGACCTATACCGGCTCGGTCGTCACGCCGCCCGACCCGGACCTGTGGGGCTGAGCCCCCGCATCACCCGCGCCAGCCACACCGCCCCCGCCACCCCGAGCGTTGAGATCAGGGCCATGGCCAGATAGCCCCGGGGACCGAACCAGGCGAACAGCGGTCCTGACGCCACCGTGGTCAGGCCGATCAGCACCCCGCCGGAAAAGGCCGAGTTCAGGGTCTGGGCGGCCGAGGCGCTCTTGGGCGGGCTCAGGCGCTCCATCAGGCGCAGGGAGCCCATGAAGGTGGCGGTGAAGCTGAGGGAATGCAGGGCCTGGATGGGAAACAACAGCCACAGGGGCGGCGAGAAACTTAAGGCCAGCCAGCGGATCGTGGCCCCCGCCCCGCCGATGATCAGCAGTTTCTCCGGCCCCATCCGCCGCCGCCACGGCTCAAGGAACCACATGAACAGCACCTCCACCCCCACGGCGAAGCCCCAGAGCGGCCCCGTCCAGGCGCCCAGGCCCTGCTGGCGCCAGGCCAGGGTGGAGAAGCTGTAGTAGAAGCCATGGGACGACTGGATCAGGCCGACCACCACGATGGCCAGCACGAACGCCGGCTGACGCAGCAGATCTCCCAGCCCCGCCAGCAGTTCGCGGCCGGGCACGGTGGCCCCGCCATCATGGACGGGAACCGAAGGCAGCAGCCACATCGCCGCCACGGACGTCACGGCCGCGGCGGTCACGGTCCAGATCAGCACCGCATTGGGGCCCGTGCGCGCCAGAACCAGCCCCATGCCGACATTGCCGCAGACATAGGCCATGGAGCCGATCCCCCGGGGCAGGCCATAGGCGAAGCCCTTGTCCCGGGACTGTCGCAGAGCGATCACGTCCCCCAGCGGCGACAGGGCGCCCAATAGGGTCGAGCCCAGGAACCAGGCGATCAGCCAGGGCCAGAAGCCATGGACCAGCCAAAGGGCGGCGAAGGACAGGGTCGCCCCCAGGGCCATCCAGGCCATGGGCGTGCGCCTCAACCTGAAACTGTCCGCCCACAGGGCCAGGGCCGGCCCCGCCAGGGTGCGCCCGAAATAGGGGAACGACAGCAAGACCCCCAGCTGCACCGGGCTCAGTCCCTGACCCTTGAACCACACCGGGATGAACGGCAGGCTCGCGCCGCTCCCCACGAACAGGGCGGCGAAGAACAGGCCAAGGCGCAGGGCGGCGGGCATGGCCCCGCCTACCAGAGTCGGCGCCATTCGTCCCCGTGGCGATCCCGCCATGGTCAGTTGACAACCCATGGGGCCGTGGATGCTATGCCGCCCTCAAGCGACCAAGGATCTCTGTGAATGGCGTATCCGATCAGCACCGACGCGGCCCTCACCGGGTTCCGCGTCATCCGTGAGCGGCCCCGCGTCCTGGCCCTGTGGGGGCTGATCCAGCTGGTCATCACCATCCTGACCGCGACCATGACCGCGACCCTGGGCGGCGCGGCCTTGAGCAAGTTGCAAGGCATGGCCTTTCGAACCGACGCCGATCCCACCGCAATGCTCGGCCTGGCCCGCCAGCTGGCCCCGCTCTACGGCCTGGGGCTGCTCATGGCCCTGGTCTTCTATCCGGCCGTCTATGCCGCCATGAACCGAGCGGTCCTGCGCCCCGAGGACGAGCGCTTCGCCTATTTCCGCATCGGCGCGGACGAGCTGCGCCAGCTGGGCCTGATGCTGCTCATGATCGTGGTGGGGATTGGGGGCTATATCGCCCTGGTCCTGGGCCTGGTCTTGGTGGGCGCGGTTGTGGGGATGCTGGCGGCGACCCTGAAGGGCGCGGGCGTCCTTGTGACCGGTCTGATGGGGCTGATCACCTTGGTCACCCTGATCGGCGGCGTGATCTATTTTGGTGTTCGCCTGTCCCTGGCCTCGCCCCTGACCTTCGCCACGGGCAAGATCAACCTGTTCGGCTCCTGGGCCCTGACCCGCGGACTGTTCTGGCCCATGTTCGGAACCTACGCCCTGGCCGTGGCGCTCAGCGCGGTGGCGACCTTGCTCGGCCTGGCGGTGATCCTGCCCCTGACGGGCATCCTGGCCGGGGGCTTCAGCGCCCTGCCGGAGGCCCTGACGCCCCATTCCAACACCCTGCCCGAACTGTTCAGTCCCGCTCGGCTCCTCTACCTGACCCTGCTCGCCTTCCTTCGGGCCCTGATCTGGCCCCTGATGCTGACCCCGGCTGCGGCGCTCTATCGCGAGATCGCCTCCGCCCGTGGCCTGCCCGGCGGCGCTCGGCCATCCGTCGAAAACATTTTTTCATGAGCGCCGCGCCCGCCCCCCCGCGCCTGGCCTTCGGCTGGGCCGGCCTCCTGGGCCTCAGCGCCGTGGCCGCCGGAGCCTTCGGCGCCCACGCGGTCAGCGATCCCGTGGTCAAGGGCTGGCTGCAGACTGGTGGCCAGTACGGCATGGTCCACGCCCTGGCGGCGGTGGCGGCCCTTTGGCTCAAGGATCGCGGCGCACCGCTGGCGGGTCCCGCGGCCTGGGCCTTCCTCGTCGGCGCCAGCCTCTTTTCCGGCTCGCTCTATGTCCTGGCCCTGACCGGCCAGCGTCTCCTGGGCGCGGTCACCCCGATCGGCGGGGTCCTGATGCTCGCCGCCTGGGCCATGCTGGCCTGGTCCGGCTTCACCCTGCCCCGCGAACCGCAGGCTTAGAGCGGGCGGCGCTTGTGTTTGACCGTTGGGCTCAGCGTTCTCAACCGAGGTTCCCGGCGAAGGCCGGGATCCAGATGACAAATCTCAGTCTTTTCAACAAGAAGAGCCTAAAATCATTTGCCGCCGCACCCTATGATCTGGACCCCGGCATTCGCCGGGGAGAACGGGAAGGGGGGGGCAAGCCTCCATCACCTAGCTTCAAAATCAAGCTCAACGGAGGTTCGCTTATACCAATGGCCATCGAGCTTGATCGCTAGAGTCCGGCTTTCCCAGCGTCATCCTCGACACGCAGTGTCGGGGACCCATGCCGTTCAAGTGACGCCGCGACGGGCTTTCAGACTGAAGCCCACGCGCAATGACCCAGTCTCGTTCACGGAATGGATCGCCGCAAGCGGCGATGATGGCGAGCCGGCTCCAACCTAAGAAGCCGACACGGTCAACCCCGCTCCGCCTTCGGCTGGGCCAAGGTGTAGAGGGCCAGGGTCGAGGCGGCCATGCAGACCAGGATCACCGTCGCCAGGGGCCGGGGTCCATTGTCGTGCATTGCGGTGATCAGGGCTGAAACCAGGGCGCCCACCCCGAACTGAACCCCGCCCATCAGGGCCGAGATCGAACCCATCCGCCGAGGATCGAGGCTCAGCCCCGCGGCCATGGTGTTGGGGCCGATGAAGCCGAAGGTGCCGAACACGAAGAACAGGGGAACCAGCACCCCCCAGATTCCGCCCCAGCCAGCCCAGGCGTCCAGGGCCATGGCGAAGGCGAAGATCACCGAGATCGGCCGCGCGCTCATCAGGATCCGCTCCGGCGTGCGGTGACGCAGCAGCCAGCCATTGGCCTGGCTCATGGCGATCATCGAGGCGGCGTTGGCGCCGAAGATCCAGACGAAGTGGCCGGCCGGGACGCCATAGAACCCCATCACCAGACCGGGCGCCGCCGAGACATAGGCGAACACCGCCGCGCTGCTCAAGGCGCCGGAAACGATGTAGCCCAGCAGTTGGCGATGCCCCATCAGGGTCAGATAGGCCCGGGCCGGATGCTCGCCCCTAGCCTGGGCGGCGGTTTCCGCCGAGCGGGTCTCCCCCAGGAACACCAGGGTCAGGACACCCATCAGCCCGCCAAAGCCGAACAGCACCCAGAACAGGGCTCGCCAGCCGGACACGATCAACAGGGCCGCTCCGATGAAGGGCGCCACCACCGGCGCCAGGCCCATGACCAGCATCAGCAGGGACAGCACCCGGGCGGAGTCCCGCGCGTCATACCGGTCGCGCACCGCCGCCCGCCCGATCACCGGCCCCGCGCAGCCCCCCAGGGCTTGGACGAACCGCGCCAGGGCCAGCATCGGCATGGTGGGCGCCAGGGCGCAGGCGGCGGAGCCGACGATATAGAGTCCGATCCCGAACAGCAGCGGCCAGCGGCGCCCCCAACGGTCGGAGGCCGGTCCATAGAAGAACTGCCCGATGGCCAGCCCGGCCAGGAAGGTGGCCAGGGTGATCTGCGCGTCGCTGGCCGATCCCCCCAGGTCCCGCCCGATGGTGGGCAGGCTGGGCAGGTACATGTCGATGGAAATTGGCGCGAAGGCCGTGAGGGCGCCCAGCAGCAGCACCAGCCCCAGGGAAATCTTGGCCGCCACGTGGGGGGCGGTCTTGGCCGAAGACAGGTTTGCGAACTCGGACACGTATTACCCTGACAATCTGAGTGCTCTTGAGCCCTTCCCGAGCCGCCCCTGTCAATGCGCGACGGCCAAAAAGCGTCGTTCCGACACAACCTGCCCCAAGGGCGATCTTGCGCGGGCCAGGGTCAGACGGCAGGGTGCGTCCTCAATCAGAACCGAACCGCCTGGGGAACGCGCCGTGACCAACCCGCTCGAAAGCCTGATGCCGCCGGTCCAGTACGCCAACACCAACGGCATACGCATGGCCTATTACGAGGTCGGCCCGCGCCAGGGCGTTCCCGTGATCTTCTGCCATGGCTTTCCCGAACTGGCCTTTTCCTGGCGCCATCAGCTGAAAGCCTTCGAGGCCGCCGGCCGCTGGGCCATCGCCCCCGATCAACGCGGCTATGGCCTGACCGGCGGCCCGCAGGCCGTCGAGGCCTATGACATCGAAAACCTCACCGCCGACCTGGTGGGCCTGCTGGACCATCTGGGGGTGGAGAAGGCGGTGTTCTGCGGCCACGACTGGGGGGGCATCGTGGTCTGGCAGATGGCCCTGCGCCACCCGGACCGGGTCGCCAGTGTGATCGGGGTCAACACCCCCTTCATGCCCCGCCCCCCGGCCGACCCCATCGCCATCATGCGCCACCGCATGGGGGACGAGATGTATATCGTCCACTTCCAAAAGCCCGGCGAGGCCGACGCGGTGCTGAACGGCAATGCGCGCAAGGCCATGGACTTCTTCATGCGCCGCCCGGGCGAGGCGGCGGAGCCTTCGGCGGGCCTGGCCTCCGAGCGCAAGCCCGGGGACGAGTCGGTCTTCCCCCTGGTCAAGATGGTTCAGGCCTATGACCCGGCCACGGACCCCCGCCCCTTCTTCCTCACCGACGAGGAGTTCGAGGCCTTCGCCCAGACCTTCGAGCGCACCGGCTTCACCGGCGGTATCAACTGGTATCGCAACTTCACCCGCAATTGGGAGCGCTCGGCGGGGATCGAGGAAAAGGTCAAGGTTCCGTCCCTGATGGTCATGGCCGAGAAGGACGCGGTCCTGCCCCCCTCCGCCGCCGACGGCATGGAGGCCTATGTCCCTGACCTGGAACGGGCCCTGATCAAGGATTCCGGCCATTGGACCCAGCAGGAACAGCCTGAGGCGGTCAACGCCGTGATCCTGGACTGGATGGACCGCCACTTTCCGAAGTAAGCTGGTGGGAATGGAACGCTCCGCACCGCCCGCCACCCCCGCCCCGACCCCAAACGCCAACCCCACGGCGAGGCGGTCGCTCTATCGCGACAACGAGCCCTACGCCTCGGGCTGGCTGGGCACGGGCGGCCCGCACGAGATCTATTTCGAGGAGTGCGGCAAGCGGGGCGGCAAGCCGGCGGTGATCCTGCATGGCGGCCCCGGCGGGGCGATCAACCCGACCATGCGCCGCTTCTATGATCCGTCCCGCTGGCGGATGATGCTGTTCGACCAGCGTGGCTGCGGCCGCTCGCGCCCCAACGCCTCCCTGGACGACAACACCACCTGGGCCCTGATCGCCGATATCGAGCGCCTGCGCATGCAGATGGGCGTGGAGAAGTGGAGCGTGTTCGGCGGCTCCTGGGGCTCCACCCTGGCCCTGGCCTACGCCATCACCCATCCCGAACGGGTGGAATCCCTGATCCTGCGCGGCATCTTCCTTCTGACCGAACGCGAGCTGCGCTGGTTCTACCAGGACGGCGCCTCCATGCTGTTCCCCGACGCCTGGGAGCGGTTCGTCGAGCCGATCCCGGTGGAGGAGCGCGGCGACCTGATGGGCGCCTATCACCGCCGCCTCACCCATCCCGACCGCGCGGTCCAGGCCCGGGCCGCGGCGGCCTGGAGCCAGTGGGAGGGCGACACCATCTCCATCCGTGGCCCCGAGGCGCGGCCCTCCAAGTTCAACGAGGTCGACTTCGCCGTCGCCTTCGCCCGGATCGAATGCCACTATTTCGCCAACCGCGGCTTCTTCGCCGAGGACGGCTGGATCCTGAAGAACATTGACCGGATCAAGGACATTCCCGGCTGGATCGTCCAGGGCCGCTTCGACGTGGTCACTCCTCTGGAGGCCGCCTGGTCCCTGAAGAAGGCCTGGCCCAAGGCCAATTTCGAGATCGTCTGGGACGCCGGCCACGCCTCCACCGAACCCGGCGTCATCGACGGCCTGGTCCGCGCCACGGACGCGGCGTTCTCGCTTTAGGGGAGCGCCGCAATATTCAATGCGTCCTTCGACTCGTCGCTTCGCGCCGGCTCAGGATGACGTAGTTTCATCATTTTCAATAGATTACGTCATCCTGAGCGTAAGCGGGGCAAATTCCGGTGCGCGGGGTCTATTCATGGTGAGCCGATCGTGATTCACCATCTGGATGTCGCCGCCCTCTGAATCGATTGACGAATTGCCGCT